>CAIWJG010000148.1 GCA_903912925.1 uncultured Verrucomicrobia subdivision 3 bacterium
AGTGGCCACCGTGAGTTCACAGGATGAGTATGCTTGTTCATAAGATGTTTTATGAGGACGAAAGGTTCGGCTCCCCTGGAGAAAGATTCACCGGGGCCAATTGCGGGGACAGGACATGCAGGATTAGCAAGGCAACCAGGTAAGCACCGCTGGCAATGGCAAACAAACTCCTGTAACTGCCAGTCAATTCGAGGACCGCCCAACCCTGATGGGCGGAGCCGGCCGGGGGTGGAGGATGTAGCCCGGGTTCTTCCTAGGCACCACAGCATCGGTGGACTGGAGAAATTCATCGATCAGCGCGGAAAGGGCCTTAACCTTGGCCGGATTGGCACGTGCGAGGTTATTCGTTTCGCCAATGTCGTCGCGCAAATTGTAGAGTTCGTACCTGTCAGACTGGTTCGGGTTGTCACAATAGAATCGAATGAGCTTCCAGTCGCCTTGCCGGACAGACGTCGAAGGTTTAAACCCGGCGATCCGCACCGACTGGGCGTCGCTCCCATGCGGGAAGTGGCAAAAGACACGGTCACGTGTTGGACCTTTCCCGAGCAAGGTGGGCACCTGGCTAACGCCGTCCAGACTAAGGTCGGAGTTGGGAGCCAGGCCGCACATTTCCAACAAGGTTGGATAAAAGTCCACGCTGCTGAAAAGGGCCTCGCTAACGGTGGCGGGCTCCGTTTTTCCCGGCCAGACGACGATGCAAGGCTCGCGCGTGCCTCCTTCGTAAATCGAAGCCTTGCCGCTGCGCAGGGGCGCGTTGCTGGTGATGGGCACCTTTTCAAAACCCGGCGGCATCGGCTGGCCCGACGTGCATGTCCAGCCTCCATTGTCAGAGAAGAAAATTACGACCGTACGGCTGGCGAGGTTCAATTCATCAAGCGTGTCGAGGAGCTTCCCGACCGCATCATCGAGGCTTTCGACCATGGCGCCATAGACCGGATTGTGCTGCGGCGACCGGGGATCTGATTTTTTGATGTACTTTTGAACCAGCGCATCTTTCGCATCGTGCGGACTGTGGACCGAGAAGGCCCAGTAGTTCAGGTAGAAGGGCTGGTCCTTGTGAGCGCGAATGAACCTCGCGGCTTCTTCGCTCATGCGGTCCTCGATGTGCTCACCGGGTTTGGCGCTGCGAGCGAGCGTCGGGGCAAACTTCCACGGGGCCAGATAGCTGCCGACGGGTCCAGGAGCGGGTGTATGAGGAATATCAACGTCGAAACCATGCTGGAGCGGACTGTAGGGTGGATGACCCAGATGCCACTTGCCAAAGTGCCCCGTAGCGTATCCGGCCTGCTTTAATGCCTTTGCGAGGGTAAAGTAGTTGGTGTCCAGACGGGTCACGCTCTCTGCAATTATGATTTTTGCGCCTGGACTGGCCTTCTTTTGCAATCCCTTTTTCAGGACCACCTGCGGCACGTGACAAACAGGAGCGGTAATGCCTATCCGGGCTGGATACTGGCCGGTAAGAATGCTGGCGCGGGTCGGCGAGCAAAGCGGGTTAGCCGCATAGGCACTCAGGAACATCATTCCCCGTTTGGCCAATCTTTCGATGTTCGGGGTCTCACAGAATGTGCTGCCGTAGGGCGAGGTGTCGCGCCAGCCCAGGTCATCCGCAAGGATGAACACAATATTGGGTTTGATCGATGGGGCGGTCCGTTCGGCAATACTGCTGGCGGGTGCAAGCGCGACCAGAAGCATCACCAGAATGCGCACCCAGCCATTCGGCGTCGCTGCAAAAAAGCTCCCCATCCCAGCTAGCTGTCTCCGGCGGGGGCGCCAGCAGGCAGAACGGTGGGCAGAACCGGCCAAGGCTCGGTGGGTTTCTGCAACGAGCGCACATTCACGGCCGGCACGGCTGTTAGAAAGGAAAGAACGTTGGTAGAATTTGAGAAGGTTTTCCATATTCAAAGATTTGGTTTACAAACTCCAAGGTGAAGGCGCCTCTGCACAATCCAATCAGTTGTATGGCATTGACAGCAGATAGAAGCGTTGAGGTTCCGCGGGATTAACCGGAATGGTGTTCGTGGACCTACCATCTGCACCAGCCCAATTGGTCGCGCACAGCGTCCAATTTGAGCGCGCCGACGTTATGTTCGTGGCTGAAAGCAGGTGGCTGGATCGGTTGTTCCCGCCGACCCAAACCAGAATCAGGTTCGTACCCGCCGCCACTGCACTGCCGATAGTCGCCGGGAGCGGAGGCAAGCTCGTAACGGCAACAGCAACCCATCCGGTGGCCGTTAGCCCACTGTCGCTGATGACGTAGCTGAAAGAGTCCGCACCGGAAAAGGCCACGGATGGTTCGTAATTCAGACCCTCGGCACTCCCGGTGACGGACCCGTGCGCGGGCTGTGTGAACGAAAGGAGGGTCAACGACTGCGGGCCGTGGTCGGGATCCGAATCATTTGCCAGCACGTTCACCGTTACGGCCGAACCGGCGACCAGCGTGACCGAGTCATTCAGTGCCACCGGCGCGGCATTGGTTCCCGCAAGAATTCGGACTTCGGTGAAGGAATTCCAACCTGTGCCCTGGCTGTTGCCCAGGCCGAGGATCCGGACATATCGCGCCCAGCCAGACGGGAAGGAGAAACTTTGGAGATTAGTGGACGCACCGCTGCTCGACGCGTTCGTCAGCGACGTCGTCCAGTTCATCGCATCGCCGGAAAGCAAGGTGCTGAAATAGTTGGTGCGGGCGGCGCCCTGGTAGAAGGCAATGCCCACGCCGCTGACCAACTGGGTTGAGAGCAGGTCAAATTGTATCCACTGGCTAGTCATGCCGACATTCTGCGCCGACCAGCGCGTATTCAGGTCGCCGTCCAGAACATTGACAGCGGGATTGTCGGCCTGCGCCTCGCTGGCAGAAACTTGCCCGGTAGAAATCGCCAGCATCGGCCCGCCCACGGCCACGCTCAGCGTGCCCGTGGCGCCGCGCGCGCCGTCGGTGATGAAATAATTGAACGTGTCGGTGCCGGTAAAGTTTGCGGCGGGCACATACCAGACTTCTTGATTCACGATGCTCGTAACCCCGTGGGCGGGCTTGGCGACGTTGGTGATCGTGATTGTCCCGGTGTTGGAGATGTCGTTGGCCAGCACGTCTATGGCCAGCGGTGTGCTCCCGCCCGTCGCGGCGGCATCCGGGTTGGCCGCCAGGGTGGAAGAGAGCGCAAACCGAGCTGTCAAGGTCTGGCCGCGAGCGCCGCTGACGTTCATCGAAAGCTGGAGCTTCGGCGCGAGTGAAACCACCGTGACGCCGGCATCGGCGGAAACGAGCGATAAAGCGCTGCGATTCAGAGTGAGCGTGATTGTGGAACTGTTTGTCCAAGTCGGGTCGGAGACGGCCACCTCGAGGAGGCCGTTGGTTTCCCGCGTGAGGACGGCGGCCGGTTGATTGCAGGTTATGAAGTCCACACTGCCGCCGCCAGTGGCCCAAAAATTGGCGGCGGTGACGCCCAGGGTGGTTCCCCGCGCCGCCTGGATCGCCGAAGTGTTGGTAAGCACCGTGATGTGCGGCTTGGCGGCGTAGGCACTCACCTCGCTGATGGGGCAATTCGGCAACAACACATAAGCGTAGGTGGCGTTGGCCGGCGCGATGCCGTGGTCGAGAATGAGCGAGACGTAGTTTCGCGTGTAGGATCCCGAACTAAGGCCGATAGCATCCCAGGTCCCGGTGCAGGCAGTGCGGGCAGCCTTGAGGCTCGCGCCGCCGGGAAAATAATAGCCGCCACTGCCAGCCAGCGCGCACCAGGTAACGTTGTTCAAATTGGAACTCCAGCCCAGCGTCGTCGGCATCGCGGTGCCGTTTACAGTCAAACTGCTGGTGCTGCCCGTATGAAGGCTGCGGTTCTCGACCGTGGTATGCACATTGGTGGCGCTGGAGCAGGAAATCCCCGCGCCGAGGCAAACGACCTCGTTGTCGAACATAAACCACGACTTCTTAGCCGCCAGCGTGCTGTTCACATCATCGAGCGACATGCCCGCCGCGCCCATGAAGTTGGAAAGCACCGCCCCTCCGACCCACGGCTGAGTGCTCTTCTTGCCCTGGTTCACAGAGTCGGCCAGCGGCGTCACCACTACGGTCGTGCCCGGCAGATGATACGGGTCCACTGTCGGCCAGTATTGGTCGGTGAACTGGGTGATGTCGTTGGTCGTGAGCAAATAGCTCATGCCTTGGGAAGTGAACCAGCCGTGCAGGTTTTCGCCGTTAATGGATTCATAATTGAAAGTGCGCGATGAGAACATGCTCAACGTGAAGCCAAAGCCGGGCCGCAGGTGCATGACGCGGTCCATGCTGGGAAACTGGTAGTGGCCGATGAGTTCGCCGCGCAATGGCACGCTGTTGGTCAGCAGCGCCCCGGCATCATCCACCAGATCAATATCCGCATAGCTGGCCAGGGTGGCTGTGGTATCCACCTGATCCCAGTATTTAACCATGCTCTTCAACCGCAAGGCGTCGTTGGTGGGCGCAGTCTGCGCGACACGGAATATGGCGTTCATCTCGGCGTGACCGGCGCCGTAACCGGTGGCGTAACTTCGCGCAATCTCCCGTCCGCGGACGTGCTCGGCAATCGCGCCGCAATAGACCAACGGCTCATAGGAGTCATAGAGCCACTGGATGACATTGGTGCGCTGGGAATCGGTGACGGCATACGCGGTGGGGGCAAGCCAATCCATCAATTTGGCCAAATCAATCAGCAAGCTGTTGCCATAGCCGCCCGTGTAGGGATACGCGCCGTGAAAGAGGTAGCTGCCGTCCGTGTAGAAACCATTGCCGCTGGTCACATAAGGAAAAACATCGGTCAGCCCGTCGCGCGCGGCGGCGACCTTGGCGGCGTTGCGCCCCACCGCGCCACGAATCCCGATGCTTCTACACTCCCACACACGATTGGCGCTGTCCCGGACTACCGAACGAACGAACTTGTCAATGGCTTTGCAGTAATTGGTGATTTGTGTGCCGGACAGTCTAGGATAGTATTACTATGTTAGGTAGAATCATTGATTTTCGGTGGAAATTGTGTTCCGCAGCAAGGACAACACCCGATCAAACGTATCAACCACGGCTGCATCG
>CAIWJG010000149.1 GCA_903912925.1 uncultured Verrucomicrobia subdivision 3 bacterium
GACTTGTAGTCCAATGCCGCCAGGATTTGAGCTCCTGCCTTTCGGAAATTCCAGCGCTGAATCCCAAAGGGATTCCGGCTCAAAGCCCAGGGTTGCGAGCCGCGAGCTACCCTGGGAAAAGCGGGTGGTGTCGGCCAACCCCAACGGGGTTGTGGCCCGATGGTGGAGCGGGGACGCATTATCGTTGGGGTTGAAGATCGCACGGACGCTAACCCAGGGTAGCCTCGCGGACTCGGTTGCTGGGCTGGAGGACACAATCCCTTTGGGATTGCAGAACCACCGGTCGCTCCGTCGTTACGCACGACTGATAGGAATTGGGTCGTTTGCGCGCCCGCTTGTAATTGACGCTGCGCCGGTGAAAGGTTTGGCCTGGCTCTGCTGGTCTGCCCCGGAAACAAATCCTGGCGGCATTGGACGGCAAGTCTGCGTTGCGACGCGGCGGCTCCGAATACGCCACTGGATTTATGTCCCGATGTACTTAGCCTGGCTGGTGGCAGGAGGAGCTGAGCAGGCCCATCTTCCTGAGCGAAACCCTTTTTGGCAGGCCGGGAGACTCATGAGAGACACACCGGGCACTCCCCAGACACTCACCGGGGATAAACTTGAGGCTCGTGGAAGCGCCGCCAGGCTCCGTCGGGCTTCAGAATGCAACCCAGCCTTATGGTTAACGGGCGCAGGGTAGTCCAAGCCTGAAGCGGACATGCCTGCCTGCCTCGGCAGACGGGTCAAGCCTCAGGCGCGGCAGCGCGTGCGCAGTCCAATCCCCGCCCGGCCCTTTTGACAAGCTAAGCACATAGCGTACATTAGTGCGTCCGATAAGAATTCGGGCGATTATACGAGCGGGAACGAATGAAAATGCGCTGCTTTATGCAACAACGCGTCCGACGGTCAGAGCGGAACGGCTTTACGCTGATCGAGCTTCTGACCGTCATTGCCGTGATCGCGATCCTGGCCGCTTTGCTGTTGCCGGCCCTGGCGACGGCGAAGGCGAAGGCAACCGCGATCTCGTGTCTGAGCAACGAGCGCCAGTTGCTGCTGGGGTGCCTGGTATATTCTAGCGATTTCAATGACGCACTGCCGTATAACCTGGGGTCGGCTGAGATCAAGAATATGGAGGCGCAGAAACAGTTTTGGAACTGGACCAGCCCAATCATGAGCTGGGAATTGGACCCGGACAACACCAACACAGTCCAGCTCACAGAAGGCGGCATCGGTCCCTACACCAGCCGGGCGGTGAGGGTTTACCGGTGTCCGGTGGATTCGGTGTTGAGTGACCTCCAGGTCCAGGCCGGCTGGACGGCGCGGGTGCGGAGCATTTCAATGAATGCCATGGTGGGGAATGCCGGCCAATTCCTTGCCGACGGGGCCAATGTTAACAATCCCTACTACCAGCAGTTTCTCAAGCTGGGACAAATCCCTGAGCCGGCCCGGATCTTCGTGCTGACCGAGGAACACCCGGACAGTATCAATGACGCCTATTTCCTCAACCGGCCCGACCGCATGCAGTGGTTGGACCTGCCGGCGTCCTACCATAACGGCGCGGCGAACCTGGCTTTTGCCGATGGTCACCTGGAGACCCACAAGTGGCGTTTTGCGAGCACCAAGCCCCCCGCTCGCCCGGATGCGGCGCACCTGCCCCGTTTGGTGCCGCCAGCCGAGCGAGCGGATTACGATTGGCTGATGGAGCGGACCACGATCGACTCCTATCCAGAGGCCTACTCAAGCGTTCGCTGATGGCCGCTACAGATACTTCTGAACGAAACCGGCTTCTTCCGGCCCGGCGAGGACGTAGGTGTTGTCGCCGTGGGTCCAACTGACCGTCACCATTTGGCTGACTTTGGACACTTGCGGCGCCTCGGGTGGTGGGTCCTTAAGCGCGGACCGCTTCAGGACGAACAGGAAGAGCATTTGCTTGTCGCCCCGGTCGAAGCAAACCATGGCGACCGGGTTGCTGCGCCAAGCCAGGAGGCCGCCGCCGGTCAGTTGAAGGTGCTCCAGGCCCTGGGGCACGTGGTAGTCATCGGGAGCGCCACGAGAGGCCATGAATTGCCGGATCTGGTGCATATCATTCGTGACCAGGTCCATGCGGTATTCGCGCAGCGCCTGGCTCACCATGCGGGCTTGAAAGTTGGCAAAGCGGTCCGGAACTCGGGGTTTCAGCCACACTCCGGTCAGCCCGATCAAGAGCAACAAAGCCGCGGCCGCGGTCAGCCAGATGGGACTGCGCCACCAAGGCTGGGGGGGCAGGATTTCAGGTGCCACCATCCCCCGAATCAGCAGGCTGGCCTTGAGGTGGGCCGGCACCTCGATTTGCTGGAACTTGGCGCGCATGGCTTTCTGAAAAGCGCAATGCTGTTCGAACCAGCGCCCCAACTCCGGGTCTTGACGCGCCAGTTCCAGGGCTTCGGCCATCTGCGGTTCGGCCAGTTCGGCGGTGCCAGGTCGATAGAGCAGCAGGACTTCCCTGGCTTCGGAACTGTTCACGCCGCCCCTCCTTTTTCTTTACTCGGTGATGCGGGCTTTCTTAGCACGAGTACCTTCAACTGGGCCAAGCCACGGGCGATCCGGGATTTGACGGTGCCCAGGGGAATCTCGAGGATGCCGGCGATTTCGTTGTAGGAATAGTCCTCAAGGTAAAACAAAGCCACTGCCGCCTGAAACTGCTCGTCCACCTGGCCGAGCAACTGGACTACGTCTTGCGCGTCCAGATGGCTCACCAAGTCCGGCTCGACGCTGGGCAACTCGGCCTCGGCTTCACTGATTTCGAGATGCGGGAAGCGCGTAAAGCGCCGCCGGGATTCCAGGAAGGCGCGGTGCAGGGTGGTGTATAACCAGGACTTCACCTTGGCCGGGTCCTGTAACTGGTGGCCTTTGGTCGCCCAGGTCAGGAAGGTCTGCTGGACCAGGTCGCAAGCGTCGTTTTCTGTGCGTGTCAGGCTCATAGCAAATCGATATAAAGGCCCGTAGTGGAGGTCCACCAGACTCTGAAAGTCCGGTTTGCCCCGCTGGCCGTCTTCAATATATGAGGTACGAGCTGCCACAAAGGTTCCCCACGCCGTTCTCCGCCCCAAGTCCAATCGCGCTGCCCAATAGCCGCCCCAAGTTCCCAAAGAACCGGGTTAACAAAAGAGTTGCACTTTTTCGGGAACCATCGGGCAGGCTCACTACTCTCACTAGCATGAACCGATGCATCGCGCAAGCGACACATGCAGACACCCGGCCCCGGCTGGGACGCATCCCGATCAACCATTGGGAAGAAACCCATTGCGCGGTGCCAATACGGCGGCGTCCCCACGGGCTGGATTTATCTGCCGCGCGATCCCCGTCGGCGGCGGGGCGCTTGTTGCGTCGGAATCGAACGAATCACAACCGCCGTTTGGAAGCAGACTGAAAGGAAACAAATAAATGACAAAGCACACTAAGTTCTCACACTATTATCTCTGTCTCGCCGCGCTTTCCGCGCCGGTGGGTGGCCACGCCGCCGTTACCAACCTGGCGGTGGTGGCGGACACGTTCATTAACGCCGGCGCCCTGTCAACCGATAACAACGCCGGGGCCCAGCCCTGGTTCGACGCGGGAACCGACGGCAACGGGGGCGTGCGCCGCGGTTTGTTCCGCTTTGATCTCAGGGTTATTCCGCCCGGGTCAACGATCACTTCCGCGGCGGTTCAACTTACCGTGACCAAGGTGCCCCTCTTTGGAGCCGTCAATTCCACGTTCGATCTATTCCGGCTGACGACGGGCTGGAACGAAGGAACTCAGGTCGGCAACGCGGGTGCCCTCGCAGCAACGGGCGAGGCGACCTGGAATGCGCGGATGAACAACCTCGCCCGGTGGACTCTGCCCGGAGCGGCAAGCGATGTGCCTGGCACTGCCAGCGCTTCGACGGCGGTAGCGGGCTTCGGAACTTACTCCTGGAGCAGCGCCAGCCTGCTCAATGACGTGCAGTTCTGGGTGAACAGTCCGCCGCTCAACTCCGGCTGGCTCCTGGTCTCCCAGGCCGAAGGCTCATTGCGGTCGGTGCGCGGCTTCGCGGCGCGCGAGAACGGTTTGAGCGTTGGCACACTCCAGGTCGGCTACATTCCGCCGCCCGCCCCCACCCCAGCCGCTTTCAACAGTATCCGCCTGACGAATACCGCTGCCGTTGCCCCGGCGGTCAGCCTTACTAACGGGTCGATTGCGTTCACCTGGCAAGGCAGCACCAACGGCGCGTTCGACCTGCTCTATTCCAGCACGGTTGGCAGCACTGCCATCTGGAATCTCGCCCAACCCAACATCCTCGGCGCGGCCTCGGGCTCGAATTCGCTGAGCGATCCGCCCTATCTCGTGAGCCCGGGCTATGCGCCGAACGCGAAGCTCTTCTACCGGCTCAATTCGCTCCCCCCGCCGGCGCCTCCGCTGGCGGTGCGCTTGCAGGTGGTCGTCAGTAACCTCGTTGCCCCTACGGTGCTCACGCACGCCCACGACGGCTCTGGCCGGTTGTTCATCGCCGACCAGACCGGCCCGATTTGGATCGCCGATAGCAATCGGAATCTCCTGGCGACCCCCTTCCTGGATCTGTCCAGCAGGATGACAAACCTGGCCCCCATCGGCATCGGTGGCATTACCAACCCGGGAATCAATCCCCTCTATGACGAGCGCGGCCTGCTCGGGCTGGCGTTTCACCCGGGCTACGCCACCAACGGCCGATTCTTTGTCTATTACGCCGCGCCGTCGCCCAGCACCAATTTCGACAACATGACCGTGCTGTCGGAGTTCAGAGTGTCAGCCACCGACACCAACCTCGCCGACTCGACAAGCGAGCGCGTGCTGCTGACGATCAACGAACCCGAGTTCAATCACGAAGGCGCCGACATTGTGTTCGGCCCCGATGGTTATCTTTATCTGGGCACTGGCGATGGGGGCGGCGGCGGGGACCAGCACGGAACAACCGGCAACGGCCAGTTGCTGAACACACTCCTGGGCAAGATGCTGCGCATTGACGTGGACGGCACCAACGCCGCCAATGGCCACTACGGCATTCCGCTGGACAATCCGTTCGTCAGCACCCCGGGGGCGCTGCCCGAGATTTACGCCTATGGCCTTCGCAATCCGTGCCGATTCTCGTTCGATCGCGGCGGCACCCGCGAGGGCTTCGTGGCCGATGTGGGCCAAAACTTCTACGAGGAGTTGAACATCCTGCGCAAGGGCGCCAACTATGGCTGGCGCATCCTCGAAGGCAACCATGCTTACGATCCAGCTCTCGCAACCACCCTCGGCGTCAACATCCCGTCCCTGGATTTCCCAATCTTTGAATATGTCCACGGCCCCATCGGCATCGCCATGATCGGCGGCTTCGTTTATCGCGGGGCCGCTCACCCGGATCTCGTCGGCAAGTACGTCTTCGGCGATTTCAGCACCAGCTTTGGGCTGCCCGATGGGCAGCTCTACTACCTGGCCCAGACACGCCCGGGCATTTGGGAACGATTTTCGTTCCAGCTTTACCCGAGTGGTGGCCGCCTCGCCCGCTATATCAAAGGGTTCGGCGAGGATGAAGCCGGAGAAATCTACCTGCTCAGCACGACCCGGCTTGGTCCCGCAGGAAATACCGGCGACGTGCGCCGGCTGGTCAGGCCATAACACCGGCCCGCAGAAGACTCGCTCAAGCCGCTTACTGAGGAGTCCGCAGCATACACTACACCCAAAGCTGCCGAGGCTGCCCCCTCTCCCCTTGCCCCGTGAAGTCTTTCCCTTACTTCACTGGGCTTCCGAAGGGGAGAGGGCTGGGGTGAGGGGTTGCTCGGTGTCGTCTATCCCGCGGCCTTGGCAGTAACCACACGAAACCAATCATGCAACGATACAGACGAATATGAAACACGATCATCACAACCTCGGCCTCTTACCCAACCTTCCTCGCTTGGTCACCCTTTCGGGAACGACGGCACTGCTGCTCTCATCCAGCCCAGCGGGGGCGCAATTCACCGAAATCTTTCCTGGCCTGCCGGAGAAGTTTTTACCCTGCGTGGCAGTGGGGGATTACGATGGCGACGGCGATCTCGATGTGCTGGTTGCGGCCAATGGCAAGCACAACATCCCGTTCTCGATTGATATCGTGGACGCGATCGGTCTGGCCCCGGCAGGGTATTATCGGGCGTCCCGTTGACAAGCCAGTGGAACTGCATTGCCCGTTATAATGTGAACAGCGGTTATTCTTATCCCTGGAGCACAATTATGAACTTACAAATAGCTTCCGACCAGTTCGCCTCATTGAAAGGGCCTTTCCTTAGAGCTGTCTGGGGGTGTCTGTCATTCGCCGCGGTGGTTGGCAGCCTATCAATCGCGTTGGGCGCGACAACGAACGTTGCGGTCGTTGGGTTCGCCTACAACTGATAAGAATTTGGTTTTTGCGCGCCCGCAGGTACTCAGCGCTGCGCGGGTACTCAGCGCTGCGCGGGTGAGCGAGCACGGCATTTGGCAGGACTCCGCAGCGGGGCGTCAGGAGTTCGAGCGGCAGATGGAAAGGCGCCGGCTGGAGGCCGCCGACTAGGAAGCGCCCAAGCCGCTGCGGCGGGGCTGTTACTTGGGCAGCGAGCAGTCCAAAGAGCAAATGCTGGAGCTGTTGGAGGGTAAGCTTGGCGAGAGCCACTGCGGGGAGGACTGACGCTTGCACGCGCTCCGCAGGAACCGGCGGATTGCGTTCGGCAGAGCATTCATTTTCCGCGTTGACAGGAAAAGGTTTTGAGGACAATTTGTCCCCGTGCGCATTATCGCCGAAGGCACCGTCCGGCAATGGGCTGGCGACCACGCCCGCGCCGCTGTTTCTTTGCGGCAATGGGTCAAAGTGGTGCGCCCGGTCCGCTGGCGTTCCTTCGCCGAGCTGCGCCAGACGTTTCCGTCCGCTGATCTGGTGTCCGTGAAGAGCGGACGGAAAGTGGCGGTGTTCAACGTGGGCGGCAATGAGTTTCGCCTGATATGCGCCGTTCACTTCAACACGGGGATGGTGTTCGCCCTGCGGTTCCTGTCCCATGCTGAATACAGCAAAGACAACTGGAAAGACGAATTATGAAAACAACCATGCGAACCATTGCCAGTGCCGAATCCTTCGCGACCTTGCCGAAGGATTACACGGGGCTTTGCCAGCGTTATGTTCCGCGTCC
>CAIWJG010000150.1 GCA_903912925.1 uncultured Verrucomicrobia subdivision 3 bacterium
CACAATCGTACACGCCGCGTCGCTCAGCAGAAATGCCAGACGTTGGTGTGGCAAAGCTGGGTCCAACGGTAAATAAGCGCCGCCCGCTTTCAGAATGCCCAGCAACCCCACGACCATCTCCAGCGAACGCTCCACACAGAGCCCCACCAGAACCTCCGGCCCCACGCCCAGGGAACGCAGGTGGTGAGCCAACCGGTTGGCCCGGGCGTTGAGTTCCCGGTAGGTCAGGGATTGGCCCTCAAACACCACTGCCACCACCTCCGGCGTCCGCTCCACCTGCTCCTCGAACAACTGGTGAACGCATTTGTCCCGCGGATAATCCCGCTCCGTCCGATTCCATTCCACCAGGATTTGATGGCGTTCCTCCTCCCGCATCAGGCGCAACTGACTGATTGGTTCCTGTGGATTCTCCGCCAGCGACCGAACCAGTTCTGTCAGATGCCGAACCATTCTGGCGGCGCTCTCCGCGCTGAACAAGTCAGTCGCATACTCGAACTGGCAATCCCACACCTGATCTCCGGCCTGCATGCTCAAGGTCAGGTCGTTCTTACTCGTCCCGGTTCCCATTGGCACACGCCGAACTTCAGCTTTATCCAGGCTCAAGGAAGGCAACCCTCCCTCCAACAGGACAAACATGGCCTGATACAAAGGCTGCTGTCCCGGCTCCCGTTCCTTGACCGCCAGTTCCACCATTTGCTCGAACGGCAAATCGGCATGGCTGAAGGCTTCCATGAGCGTTTGCCGCACCTGCCCCACTATCTCCCTGAAACTCTGGCTTCCCTCCAACCGCACTCGAATGGGTAGCGTGTTCAGGAAGAAGCCAAGCAAGGATTGGAGCTCTGGTCGGTCCCGACTGGTGATTGGCGTCCCCACCACCATATCCGTCTGGCCGGTGTAACGATGCAGCCAGACTTGAAAGGCGGCCAGCATCGCCGTGAACAGGGTCGTTCCCTCCTCGAGCGCCAGTTCGCGAAGCCTGGTCACGACGGAGCCCGCAATCTGGAAATCATGGACCGCCCCCCGACCACTCGGCTGAGGCGGTCGGCCCCGGTCCGTAGGCAGTTCCAAGGCTGGCGGCAAATCCCGAAGTTGCTCGCTCCAATAAGCCCGCAGCCGTTCCAACAACTCCCCGGTCAACCGCCGCCTCTGCCAGCCGGCGTAGTCGGCATACTGCACCGACAAATCCGGCAGCCCCGCGTGTTCCATCTGCCCGCCGGCCGCAAACAGGCGCTCCAATTCCTGGAAGAACAGCCGCTTCGACCATTCGTCCTCGATGCTGTGGTGGAAGGTGAGCGCCAGAACGTGCTCATCCCCGGAAAGTGCGATCCAAGCGGCCCGCCACAACGGAGCCCGGGCCAGATCAAACGGCCGGCGCACCTCGGCCAACAACCGCTCTTCCAAAAGGGCCTGTTTCTCGCCCGGCGGCACGCCTTGCAGGTCCATTTCCTGCCAGGGCAAGGGCACCTCGCTCGCGGAGCCAACCCGCTGCACCAGGTCTTCCCCCTGTTGCACCAACGCTGTCCGCAACACCTCATGGCGATCCAAAATTGCCTGCAAGGCGCGGCGAACTCTTTCTCGATCCATCTGGCCAGACAACTGCCAGGCAATCGGTTGATTATACGTGGCGGGGTCCGGCAATGTCTGTTGCAGCAGCCACATCCCTTGTTGGGCAAATGACATCGGCAGAGGTTTCTGCCGATCCGCCTTCTCAATAGCGCCGGTCTCTTGCAAATGTCCCCCCAGGGACTCCAATCGCCTCGCCAACCCCTCAATCGTAGGATGCTCAAACACCCAGCGCAGGGGCGTCGCCAGGCCTAGCCGACGCTGGATTTGCGAGCAGATGACAACCGCCAGCAAAGAGTGCCCGCCCAGTTCAAAGAAGTTGTCCTGAATGCCCACCTGCTCCCGGCGCAGCACGGCCCGCCAAATCTCCGCGAGTTCACGCTCCCGTTCGTTGCGCGGGGCTACGTAGTCAGTGCCGGAGCCCAGTTCCAGCCCCTCCAACTTCTCCAGCGCCTTTCGATCCACTTTCCCGTTCGGTGTCAGGGGCAACGATTCCAACGACACAAACCGCGACGGAATCATGTAGTCCGGCAGTTTCTCTCCCAGCCATTGCCGCAGCGATCCGGCCGATAGCTCCGCTTGTTCCCGGCCAACCACGAAGGCTACGAGGGTCTTGTCGCCGCCGCCAAGGTCTTGTGCCAGCACCGCACAAGCGGCCACTTGGGAATGCCCTCCCAGCACGACCTCAACCTCTCCCAGCTCGATGCGATATCCCCGAATCTTTACCTGAAAGTCAACGCGGCCCAAAAAATCAATGTTGCCGTCAGGCAGAAAGCGCCCCAAGTCCCCTGTCCTGTAAAGGCGCGCTCCAGGTTCGCTGCCAAACGGATTAGGAATGAATCGTTCGGCCGTCAGTTCCGGTCGGTTCAAGTAGCCTCGCGCGAGAGTCTTGCCGCCAATGTGAATTTCGCCCGTGCTGCCAATTGGCACCGGTTTTCCCTGCGCATCCAGAATGTAGATGGTGCGCTGGCCCACAGGCCGGCCAATGGGAATTCTCGTTGCTCTGCCATCGGCTGGTTGTTCCGTCAGCACCTCGTAGGCCGTGCTAAACATGGTCGTTTCCGTGGGGCCATAACGATTGAACAGGCGCACTGAACGCAATTCCAATTCGTGCCAGCGCCGCACTGCCGCCACCGGCATGACATCTCCCCCCACCTGGACCAAGCGCAAGGCGCCGATGGATTCGCCGCCTGTCCCCTTGCTCAAGGTCTCCACCCATTGTTGCCAATACACTGGAGGAAGATTCACCACTGTGATGCGGTGTTTCTTAATGATGTCGGTGAAGCAGGCCGGATCCGGTATCTCCGCCCCGCGCATGACGACCGTGGCACCTGCCAGCAGTGGGGTCAGAAGTTGATCAATGCCGACATCAAAGCTGAACCGGGCGAACTGCAGGACCCGGTCAGACGCCTTAAACTGCCAGTATTCGATGGCCGCGCCGCAATAGCTCAGATACGCCTCCTGCGTAATCAGTACCCCTTTGGGTCGGCCAGTGGACCCGGAAGTGTAGATGGTGTATGCAAGATTCCAAGGCTTCACTTCCGGCTCGGAAACAGCGCCCGGCGCGCCAATGGGAATCGAAGCCAGCTCTTGGTCTAGACAAATCCTTCTGGCGCCGGTCGGCGGGAGTCTGCCCAGCAACGACGATTGCGTGAGCAGCCAAGGCATCTGCGCATCGGCCATGATGAACCCAATCCGCTCCTTCGGCAGATCCAGATCGATCGGGACCAGAGCGCCCCCTGCCTTTAACACAGCGAGCAGGGCTACGGCCGTATCCAACGAACGCTCCACACAGAGGCCGACCAGAACCTCCGGCCCCACGCCCAAGGTTCGCAGGTGGTGGGCCAACCGGTTGGCCCGGGCGTTGAGTTCCCGGTAGGTCAGGGATTGGCCCTCAAACACCACCGCCACCGCCTCCGGCGTCCGCTCCACCTGCTCCTCGAACAACTGGTGAACGCATTTGTCCCGCGGATAATCCCGCTCCGTTTGGTTCCACTCGACCAGGACTTGGTGGCGTTCCTTCTCAGGCATGAGGCTCAACTGGCTGATCGGTTCTTGGGAATTCTCCGCCAGCGACCGAACCAGTTCCGTCAGATGCCGGGCCATTCTGGCGGCGCTGTCCGCAGTGAACAAGTCAGCCGCATACTCGAACTGGCAATCCCACGCCTGAGCTCCGGCCTGCATGCTCAAGGTCAGGTCGTTCTTACTCGTCCCGGTTCCCATCGGCATACGCCGAACTTCGGCTTGATCCAGGCTCAAGAGAGGCGCGCCCCCCTCCAGCAGAACAAACATGGCCTGATACAAAGGTTGCTGTCCCGGCTCCCGTGCCTCGACCGCCAGTTCCACCATTTGCTCAAACGGCAAATCGGCATGGCTGAAGGCTTCCATGAGCGTTTGCCGCACCTGCCCCACTATCTCCCTGAAACTCTGGCTTCCCTCCAACCGCACCCGAATGGGCAGAGTGTTCAGGAAGAAGCCGAGCAAGGATTGAAGCTCTGGCCGGTTCCGGCTAGTGATCGGCGTGCCCGCC
>CAIWJG010000151.1 GCA_903912925.1 uncultured Verrucomicrobia subdivision 3 bacterium
GCAAGCACCAGCGGGGCGGCATGGTGGCGCGGGGTGGGAGACATGCCGCTCCCACGGAGCTTGAAGAAATACGCGGGGGGGCGGTTGCTATAAACATGCCGCTCCTACGGAGCTTGGCGAACCTGGCGGCACGCGTGGCTATAAACATGTCGCTCCTGACGGAGCTTTTTGCCGCGCCGCCGTCGGTTCTGGAGGTCGCGAGGGGCAGGAGCGCGGATATTCTGGTCCGCTGCCGACATCCGCAGGCCAACAGACCGGCAGAAATGTAGGCGCTCCCGTCCGCGCTCGAACAGGGCCGCCCGGAGTTTTCGACTGGCTCCGCCAGCCTACTGGCACCGGGCGGCTTTTGCCCGCGTATTTGCCCCGGCAACACTGCGGCCGGGGACAGGATGGCCGCCGGGTCAGCCCCACTGCCCTCCGGCAGCCGGGTTGAGCTGGGGGCAGAACGGAACGGAACCCGAGGTTGTTGTTCCGGTTCGTCGGGTTGTTGTTGTTGCGGTTCGCCGCCCGGCAGTTGATCGCGTTGTTGTTCCAACTGCCGCCCCGATTCACACGGTTCGAGCCCTTTGGCTGCCACCCCAAATTCCTTCAGCCCCGCCAGCACTCGCTCTGAACGCAAGCACGCGTTCACCTCCACCTCGGCGGCGGATATGTTCTGCAACCGCAATATCAACAGTTTCTGTTCCATATCTCACTCTCGACCTCTTATGGGAGCGACATTCTTGTCGGCCCGTTCCCGGGTTGCCCCGGCGCACCCACTACCGCAGGCCGACAAGTCCGCGCCCCGCCAAAAATCGCGACCGCTGCGCGGGCTTTCCTTCCAAACCCCGGCTCCGCGGCCCCTCCGCAGTCAGTCTTCACTCGCTCCGCTCGCTCGCCTCGACTGCTCCGGGCCGCTCCGCTCTTCTGTTGCTTGAACTCACTGACCTGGGGGCAGAACGGAACGGAACCCGAGGTAGTTGAACCGGTCCGTCGGGAAGTCGCTGCCGTGGCGGGTCGCCGCCCGGCAGTAGATCGCGTAGTAGCCCCAACCGCCGCCCCGATACACACGGAACCAGCCCGAAGCGGGACCACGCGGGTCAGTCTGCGAACCACTCGGGTATGAGCCATACCAATCCCAACACCACTGCCACACGTTCCCCGCCATGTCATACAACCCATACCCGTTCGCCGCAAAATACCCCACCGGACTGGTGTAGGGATAACTGCCAGTGGCGAAGGTCGGATGATAGGTTGTCGGGTAACTCAAGTTATATGGCTCGCTGGTGCCCGCGTAGTAATTCGCCTGGCTGTGCGATATATTGTCCGTGTCTGCCCACGGGAACCGATGCCCGCTGGCTCCGCCCCGCGCCGCTTTCTCCCACTCCGCCTCCGTCGGCAACCGATAGCCGCTGCTCCAACTCACATACGCCGCCACCTGCCCAGCCCGATACCGCACGCTCAAACCCGCATCCGTATAGTACGCCGGCCCCCGCCCCTCCTGCTCGCTCCGCGCATTACACCACTTCACCGCATCATACCACGTCATGCTCTGCACCGGGTGATTCGCCGCCTTGCCAGATCCCGCATTGTCAAAACTATACCCGTTCGCAATCGCCCAATTATACACCTGCTGCCACAGCGCATAACTTACCAGATTCGTGTCCATGTAAAACGCACTCACATAGTTCGTGTGCAAAGGCAACTCGTTGCTCCACCCCTCCCCAAACGTGTCCCCCATCACGAAGGAACCCGCCGGAATCAAAACCATGCCCGGCGGCACGACTGGCGACACGCCGGTGGCCGTGAGGTGGAGGCAGATGTTGGTGGAGAAGCGGCCGGGCCAATCGCGGCGGGCGTCCCAGACGATCCATTTGTTGGTGCCCGCCGTGACGCCGGCACCGACATCGCCGGTGAAGTGGGTAGCGGGCAAGTCGTAGGCGAGGCCGCCATTGGTGGAGACGGTGACGGCGACGAGCATCGGATTGGTGGCGGTAGTGGACAGGTCATAATAGATGTCCACCAGGTTGGTGCCCGCGCGCTGGCTGGTGCGCAGGTTGGCGATGCCCTCGGCGGCGGGGAGGCTGGCGGCCGCCAGCAGCGCCAGCGCGGCGAGGGTGGATTGCAGGCGGTAATTGCGGGTGAGATTGCTCATGCCAGAACTCCTTACTTGACTCTTGAGTAGCATATTTATGGGGTGATTTTGCATTGACATCGGAAGAATGCAACACAAAATTGCAGCAATTCTTCCAAATAACTTCTATGGATTCTGTTCTGCTGCACCAGATACGGTGCCAGAGAGGGCTCCCAGCCTACATCCCCCGCAAAACCGCCCTCGTGTAGGCCGGGTGCCCCAGGACTGCTCTAAAGTCCGGCCAGTTGAGGGAAGATCATGTTCCGCAGCCCTGAAATCTGAAGACCGAAGGCCGAAACCCGAAAGAAGGCCGAAATCCGAATTCCGGGAATGGCCTAAGCCGACTGGCTGCTGCTCCGCCGGGGGGGCTATCAATTCGGACCTCGGCCTTCGGGTAGCTTTCAGCCTTCCTTGGCCCGTGAAGTCTTCCTGCTACTTCACCGGGCGGTCTTCGGGTCTCGGGTTTGGAATGGCCCGTGCCGGCTTTAGAGCAGCCCTGAGTTCCCCCTCACTCCGCCCTCTTCCCAAAAGCACACGGCCACATCCCACGCAAAACTGCCCTCTTGCAGGCCGGGTTCCCCCACCCAGCACCCTCATCTCCTCCATAACGAGCTGCCCACCCCACAGCCCTGACTACATGCCTATTACCTCCGTAGTACGTCCGTAGTACCTCCGTTCTACCTCCGTAGTACCTCCGTATGCCTAACGGTGGTACTACGGACATACTACGGAGGTATAACGGACGTACTACGGAGGTATCATATATGCGCTATGGTAATGGCATGGCTAGCGTTTGGCTGAACACCGGACATGCGAAAAAGGCGAGAACCAGCTAGGTTTTCAGCAGGAAATCCGCCACGAATGACAGTGGCACCCGACCGCCGATCCGAGCTCGCTCGGGAGCCGGAATCTGCGGCTTTTGGCCGTCTTCTGCGAATTGTGGGAGGGCGCCCGGTGTTCTGCGAATAACTTGTGGCGCAAGATCAGTCATCCCGGAGGGATGGCTTGGCCTAGTTTTGCTGGGCTTTTCTGGGAACAAATCCTAGCGGCATTGGACTTGGAAGTCTGCGCTACGCCGGGCTGCCAGGATAGCGGCCCGCCTGCCACAGCTTGTGTCGCGCCGCTTCGCGATCGGGGTCGTCAAAATTCAACAGGGCAGCGGTAGCGCGAGCGGTCGGCGTCAGCGGGATAACCCGCCCGCCGTCGGTGCGGAAGTGCTGGAACCAGGGGTCGGTTCTCGGATTGAACAACGGCACGATCCGGTTGGTGGCGGGGTCAACCGAGGCGAGGTTCGGACCCTTGCTGCGATTGCACTGGAGGCAAGCGAGGGCGAGGTTTGCGAGTTCGGTGGGGCCGCGGTGCTGAGTGGCGATGATATGGTCCGGTTCATGAGCGAAGAACGCGGCGGTTTCGGGCAGCCGGCAATACTCGCAGCGGCCCCCGGCCCGCTCACGAACTGCGGCTTTGAGGGCGGCGGGAATCCGCGGCTGGCTCATGCGGCGACGGAACGTTGCGCCAAAACTTCCGCTTTGATGAGCGAGACGAACCGGTCCACTTCGCACATCTCGTCCAGTTCGTCCGCCTCGGCCGGGGTCAACGCACCCGCCGAGTTGCGGCCCAGCAGTTCCTGCGCCCGCGCCGCCGCCGCCTCGGACGGGCGGAACGCGATGATTTCATCCCCCGAGGGCCGGCGGGCCAAAAAGGAAATGACTTCCCGGCGCAGCGTGGAACTAGCCGCCCAAGTGCGTCGTAATCCGCGCGCGATGATTTCGGCGAGGCGCTCGCGTTCCGGTTCCAATTGCAGGGCCAACTGGTCCGGGATCTCGATCGTCAATTGCATGGACCTGAGGTTAACCCATAGCGGCGGGCCGGTCAAACCTGGCGCAGTAGCCGAGGCGGGACGGACAGCGTTGTTGGCAGGGCGGATGGAGCGCGGACATTCTTGTCTAATCCCACTAGCTTTTGGGCCGCATCATCCCGGAGGGATGGCCGAAAATAGACGTTTCAACGTTGGGTACGCGAGGCTAGCGGGGCACAAGTCCCGAAGGCACGGCTGAAACGAAGGCTGAAGGCTAAAGGCTAAAGGCCAAAATCAAACCCAGGCCAATCCGCAATTGAGCCTTCAGCCTTTAGCCTTTAGCCTTTCCGATGTCGCATGTCCCTCCGGGACGCACGCCGGGCTTACGGAGGCGTTGTCAACCGGGACAGCAATGGGCTATTATGTGCCGGCCAAAGACAAAGCTGGCACCATGCAGACGGTCTATTTCGATTACAACGCCACGACGCCCCTGGACGCGAATGTCCGGGAGGCGATGCTGCCGTTCCTGGGCGAGATCTGGGGCAATCCTTCGAGTGTTCACCACGTCGGCCGCCACGCCCGAGCCCACTTGGACGACGCGCGGGACCGGGCGGCAAAGGTTCTGGGTGCCAAACCCAGCGAAGTGGTCTTCACCGGCGGCGGCACTGAGAGCGCCAATCTGGCCATTCTGGGCGCCGCGCGCCTCCTGAAGCCCAAAGGACACCACATTATTACTTCCGCGGTCGAACATCATGCCGTCCTGCGCTGCTGCGAGTACCTGGCGCAGCGAGAAGGGTTCGCCATAACCTACCTGCCGGTGGATCGGGAGGGGCTGATCTCGCCCGATTCCCTAGCCGCAGCCATCCAGCCAGACACGATCCTGGTCTCCATCATGGCGGCCAATAACGAGATTGGCACAATCCAGCCGGTAGCTGAATTAGGCGCCATTTGTCGGCAACGCGGGGTTGTATTTCATACGGATGCTGTCCAGTGGCTCGGCAAAGAGCCGTTTGACTCCATCCACCAGTTTAATGCGGACCTGGTGTCGATCTGCGCCCATAAAATGCACGGTCCGAAGGGGGTTGGGGCGCTGTATGTTAGGTCTCCCCTACAACCGGCCCCGATTTTGATGGGCGGAAGCCATGAGAATGAGCGGCGCGCAGGAACTGAGAACCTGGCGGGCATTACTGGGCTCGTCGAGGTCCTGGAACGCTTTGTGCGCCATCCCGTGTTCGAAGGCGATAGGCTGACCTCGCTGACTGGCCGTTTGCTTCGTCTCATTGACCACCTGCCCGGCGTGCAATTTGTCGGCTCGCGCGAACGGCGTCTCATAAACACCCTTGCTTTCGTAGTTGAAGGCTCGGACAGCCTGCCATTGCTGGCAGGGCTGGACTTGGAGGGCATTTGCGCCTCCAGCGGCTCGGCGTGCTCGGCTGGATCATTGGAGCCTTCGCATGTAGTCGAAGCGCTGGGCGTGAATAGAACGCTAGCGCATTCCCTGGTCCGCTTCTCGCTCGGTCGAGAATCCACCTTGGCGGAAGTGGAACATGTGGAAAGCATTCTCCCAGAAGTGATTCGCCGCGCGCGGAAAGAAGTCACAGGAATCTCGGTGCTGCGCTGAGCAACCTGTGGTACAGCCCGCCTGGTTCTATGTGAATGGTTTGTGAATAATATGAACAACTAAGACTTTCTCCGATTCTTGGCTCAGGTTATGTTTGGACTTCGGTTTTCGTTCTTGTGTAAGTTGTTGATGTGACCTTGACAGTGAGGGTTGTTTGCCTTATTCACACCCCTTAATACGGATAGTGTTTCAAAGATAAAGACAGATATATTAAGCACGCGATGAATCTGACCATCTCGAAGGAACAAATCATCAACGGGCTGCAGGCAGTCCAGAACGTGGTTAGCACACGGACGACGCTCCCCATCCTGTCGAATGTGCTGCTGCGGGCGGAGGGAGAGCGGCTCGAATTCACAGCCACCGACCTGGACGTAACGATCGCGTGCGGCGTGGAGGCCAAGGTCAGGCAGGCGGGTGCGTCCACCGTGCCGGTGAAGAAACTTTTTGGCATTGTACGCGAGTTGACCAACCAGGAGATCGAACTGGAGGTGGATGAGAAGAACATCTGCACCGTGCGTTGTGGGTCATCCTTCTACAAGATCAACGGCCTGAGCGCGGATGAATTTCCGCCGCTGCCGAAGTTCAAGGAGGACAAGAAAGTCGTCCTGCCGCAGGAAAAGCTCAAGGGCATGATGAAGAAGACCTCTTTTGCCATCTCCACCGACGAATCGCGCTATGTCTTGAATGGGATTTACCTGAGCATGAAGGACCACAAGATGACCATGGTGGCGACCGATGGGCGCCGCCTGGCTCTGGTGGACGAGGAATTAGATATCGCCGACAATAGCCAGGGCGAGTTCATTGTTCCGGCCAAGACGGTCAACGAGCTGAACCGGCTGCTGCAGGACAAAGGGGAGGCTGAAATCCGTTACTCGGAAAATCAGGCCTCCTTTACGCTTAAGGATGAAAAAGGCTCCTCAATCCTCATCGTAACCAAGCTGATCGAGGGCAATTATCCCAATTATCGGCAGGTCATCCCGTCGGAGACAAAAGAGCGGGTTACCCTGATGCGAGAGGAGTTTCTGCACGCGCTGCGCCGCGCCGAGATCATGACCAGCGAGAAATCGAACTCGGTCAAGCTGAGCTTTGGGAAGAATAAGCTGGAAATCACCGCCAACTCGCCCGAGGTCGGCGAGGCCAAGGAGACGCTGGCCATCAATTACAAGGGTGCCGACGTAGCCATCGCGTTCAACCCGAAGTACATGATTGATCCCCTCAATGCACTCGCCAACGACGAGGTCTTCATCGAATTGATTGACGAGCTAAGTCCGGGGGTGCTTAAGATCAACGGGCCCTTCCTCTACGTAGTTATGCCGATGCGGCTGACCTGAGTTTGGCGGATTTACATCTGCTCCAGGGTTTCAATCCCCAGCACATCCAGGCCCTGTTTCATAACGCGGGCCGTAAGATCGCAGAGCACTAAGCGGCTGGTACGCAGCTCAGGCGCGGATTTCAAAACGGGGCAGTTCTCATAGAAGGACGTGAAGTGCCCCGCTAGCTCGTACAGGTAGTTGCAGAGGTAATTTGGACGGTAGTCGTCGGCGACTGCTTCCAGCACGAGGCCGAAATTGAGCAGATGGCGGGCGAGGGCCAGCTCTTCGCGAGCGTCGAGCTTCAGAGCGTCTGATAATTCGCAGGTTGGGACAGGCGAGACGTCTTGCCCCACGTTGGCTTTGCGGAAGATGCTGCGGATGCGGGCGTAGGCGTATTGCAGGTAGGGGGCAGTGTTGCCGTTCAACGCCAGTAGTTTATCCCAACTGAATACGTAGTCGCTTTGGCGGTTGGGCAGCAGGTCGGCGTATTTAACCGCGGCGATGCCGACGATGCGGGCGATCTCACGACCGACCGGCTCGGGCTGCTCCGGGTTCTTCTCTGAGACCACCTTGTATGCCCGTTCTTCAGCCTCATCCAGCAGGTCGGACAGTTTGACGGTGTCGCCGGAGCGGGTTTTGAAAGGCTTGCCGTCCTCACCAAGGATGGAGCCAAACCAGACGTGGGCCAGCTTCGTTTTGGCCTCGGGGTGCCACCGGCGGAACACGGCGAAGAGCTGCTGGAAATGGAGTTGCTGGCGGGCATCGGTGACATAGACGATCTCGTCCGGTCGCCAGGTCTCCAAGCGATGCATCAGGGTGGCCAGGTCGGTGGTGGTATAGTTGAAGGCCCCGTCACTCTTTTGAATCAAAGCGGGGTGCTCCTTCAATGGCGGGATGGCCTCGAAGAAAACGGCCAGAGCGCCTTCGCTCTCGCGGGCAATGCCTTTGGTGCACAGCTCCTGGACAAGCGGCTGCAGGCGGGGATGGTAAAAGCTCTCTCCCAATGTATGATCAAACTTCACGCCCAGCCGCTGGTAAATAGTGTCGAACTGGACGCGCGACAACGCGATCATCTCATGCCAGATGCGGAGGTTTTCCTCGTCGCCAGCCTGGAGTCTGACCAATTCCTGCCGGGCGGCCTCAAGCGTGGCGGGGTTGGCTTTGCATTCGGCGCTGACCTTCTTGTAAAGGCGTTCCATCTCGGTGATGGGGTCGGCCTTGAGCGCCGCGGCGTCCAACTCACGTTTCCAAGCGACCAGCAGCATCCCGAATTGCGTGCCCCAGTCGCCCAGGTGGTTGTCGGTGATAACCCGGTGGCCCAGCAGACGGAGCGTGCGGGCCAGACAATCCCCCAGGATGGTGGAGCGGATGTGGCCGACGTGCATGGATTTGGCCACGTTGGGCGAGCTGAAATCCACCACCACGGTCCGCGGATGCGCGGCGGGTTCGGAGAAAAGGTGTTCCCCGCGCGCGGCACCCTGAAGGGTTTGGGCCAGCGCGGCAGGTTTGAGGCGGAAGTTCAGGAAACCCGCGCCGGCGATCTCCACCGGGGCGCAAGCATCGGCGACATCCAGTTTGGCGACCACGTCAGAGGCCAGTTGGCGCGGATTCAGTTTCCGGGCTTTGGCGAGCGACATTAGCGCATTGGTTTGGTAATCGCCAAACTTGGGGTCCGGGCATGGGCGGACCAGAACAGCGGTAACATCAGCGTCCGGCAATACAGCAGTCACTGCCTGCTGGAGGCGCTGTTCGATGAATTTGTGGGGGAGCACAGGCTGAAGAAGTTAAATGGGTTTCACGGTTACATCGTCAAATGGTTGCGAGCGTCGGAGCGCGGGATCCAAGGTAACCATGCAACCCTGCAACGAGGTAACCAACCTATTTTTGCCCCTGGCTCCGTACGATTTGGAGCATGGCGTCGGCGTTGGGAGCTTGCTCGAGGGCCAGGCGGAATTCCGCTTTATGGAGCAGCTTAGCGATGTTGGCCAGCGTGTGAAGATGCTTTTGAAATTGGCCCTGCGGCACCAGGAAGAGCATGACAAGATTGACTGGCTGATTGTCCAGGGAATCGAAATTAACGCCCCTCGTCGAGCGGCCCAAGGCGCCGACCACTTCAGTAATCAAGTCCGTCGAAGCGTGCGGGATGCCGATGCCAAACCCGATGCCGGTGCTCATCGAGGACTCACGCTTCTTGACCACAGCCGCAATGGCTTCCTGATTCTGCGCCGTGATCTTCCCCGTCGCCACCAGGTTATTGATCAATTCATCAATCGCTTCCCAGCGGTTGGTCGCCCGCAAGTCAGGTATGATCTGCTCTTTACTGAGAATGTCGCCCAAATCCATAAACTACAGCATAGGTCCGTTTGAGCATTTCGCCTGAAGTCAGGGAACTATTCAAGCCCCAATTGGTATTTTGCCCCAATTGGTATTTACTCGACTGCTCGACGGCTTCAACCGGGAACGCCGGGATCTGATTTTGCGTTCGGCTTCACCACATCCTCCCCAGGCGATGCAGCGTCTCACCCGTGCACTCCAGCCACCAGCGGAGCGCGGTCAGCACGTCCACCTTGGGTGCCAGCAGCGGAATGCCCACCAGGAGCACGGCCACGTTGCCCAGGAAGATGATCACCGCCGAGAAGAGGTAACCCTGCTCGCTGATATCCGTTTGGCTATGCTTGAGGATGTGCCAGGTGAGCGTTACATGGAAGGCGTAAGCGGCTCCCAGCAGCAGGTGAAACCAGACCAGGTAATGATGCCAGTTCCAGAGCCAATGGCCGGCCAGGAAGATCAGCACCACCAGCACGGCGTAGAGCGGAAAGAAATAGGGGGCAAGGGCAATTGCAAAATTGCTCTTGTTGACGATCACATGGCCCCCACTCGCCGAGGCCTTGAACTTCTTCACCCTGCCGCCGAACAGCCAGGTCCAAACCACGTGGGTCAGTTCGTGCCCAAAGACATACACCAGCGTCGGTTTGGGCAGCAGGCAGTAGAGGACGACCCAGCAGGCGGCGCCGGACAAAAACGGCACCCAGGTCGTATCCGCGTCGCCGGTCTTGCGCAGGACCATCCACAAGGCCGATGCCGCGCCGGCGCACACCGGCAACAACAGGATCGCGATGATGGTCTTGCACCATTTTGGCACGCCCGAATTCTAACCACAGATGAACCCAGATGAACACAGCTAAGAGACCCGGCAAACCCTGACGCAACGTAACTGCTCAGGTAGTGGGGCAGACCTCCGGTCCAATGCCGCTAGGAATCGGGACCTGGTCTGGAGGGTATCATGCTCAGAACTGCTGGCACCGCGGAAACGGCGTGAGCTCAGTTCCCCCTCACCCCGGCCCTCTCCCCAAGGGAGAGGGAGAGGCCCAGCCCGACGCTCGCACAGCGTGCGCGTCCGCAGGTTCGTAGCGCGGCCAGCGTGGCTCCCTCTCCTCTGGGGAGAGGGCTGGGGTGAGGGGGAACTGGGTCGCCGGACTGACGCAGCCGCCCAAAACGGCTTTGGCACGCGTGAGACCGAGCCGCAAATCTTAGCGGCATTGGACCGGAGGTCTGCCCCACACGTGAGCAGTTAC
>CAIWJG010000152.1 GCA_903912925.1 uncultured Verrucomicrobia subdivision 3 bacterium
CATGCCTGTCCTCTATATTATCCGCTAATATGGTTGCTTGGACTTTTTGCCTTGATATTGCCCCGCCTAATATCAGGGCAAATCTGCCCGAAAGCCAAGCCAATATCTTATTATCAGGTCAAAACGACCTGTCAATCAATGGTTAGGCCAATCCGCAACGCGATTATGAAAACACGCACTCTTATCACAGCGGTTGTTGTGCTCGGACTCTCAACTCCAATCTTCGGCCAAGGTGTGCTGTATCAGCATCTCGGCGCGAACAACCCGACTGGTGAAGGATTCACTCTCCTCACCAGCGGAGCAGGAGGCACAGCGTCTCCGATTCCGAACGATGCTGGTGTGGCAGCGTGGGCTACGCAGGTTGGGGCTGGTGGGACTCTTTGGTATTCCGGCCAGCTGAACTCCCTGTCTCCGGTTCAGAGCGACTGGGTTCTATCAGTCAACATGCGAGTGCTACAGTCCGGTCATTCATTCGAGAACAGTTTCGTTCAGGTCAGGACGAGTGATTACATTTACAGTTTGTGGTTCGCAGCCCAGGCTGACGGAGACCCGATTGTTCGAGCAGGCGCATTTGCCAGCGGGCCAGTCTTCGTGATGGAAGGCGTGGGCGCTGGTTATCACGATTATCAATTGAGATATAGCAGCATCGCCGGAAACGCGCAGTTGTGGGTTGATGGAGTGATGCGGTTGTCTGGGATTACGTCCACCGGACAGTCTGGCACTTCGGTTCTGCAGTGGGGAGAAGGTCAGGCTGGCCCTTCAAGCTCTCGCTGGGGCTCGGTATCTATTCAAGTTGTGCCCGAGCCCTCAAGCTTCGGCTTGATGCTTGTGGGGCTTAGCGCAGTTGGCCTAACCAGCGGCTTCAGGCAACGGCGCGATTGCGTCTCTGTTCCATATCGCGAGCCTTCTACGCGCCGTGCCTGAGCCGGTTCGTTGGACAACATACGAGCAATGAACCCGCCGGCATACTTAAGCGGCACGACCGCCAAGCGCATTGGATGGGTTCTCGTCATCGTCAGTGCCGCCGCGCTCCCGATTCACGCTTTCGTTACCCCGCACCAGAGCAAGCCGGTCGCGGCTTTCGCCTTATTTGCCTTCCTCGCAGCCCTGCTGATTAGTTTGTTCCAGCCCCCAACGAGCCGGAACCGGTGGCTGCCAGCGCTTTTCGCATTGGGACTCTATTTGGTTCACGGCCTCTTTCCCTGTGCATGAACCCGCCATTGTCCAACGAGGTCACTTCAGCGGACGGCGGGTGGCGCGTCCTGTTTGGATTCGTGCCGCAGTGGCCCGCCGCCGCTGAGTTTTTGCGTTGGGTGCGGGAATAGATCATGAAAATATCGAAACTCAACAAGGTTGATCTACGCGATCTCTGGAAACACGAAGCACTTGCCTTCACAAAGTGGCTTTCAGAGCCCGGGAACCTGGAATTGCTCAGCGACGAAATCGGTATCGGGATTGAGCTTATTCAGACCGAGGCTCATGTCGGCAGATACAACGTGGATATTCTCGCCCAAGAGGAGAATACCGGGAGGAAGATCATTATCGAAAACCAACTGGAAATAACAGACCACAGCCATCTAGGCCAGTTGATCACCTATGCCGCCGGTATTGAGGCGGAATACATCATCTGGCTAGTTCGCGAGGCTAGGGACGAACATCTCCAGGCTGTTGACTGGCTGAATGAGCACACGGACGACAAGCTCAATTTCTTCCTCGTGGTCGTTGAGTTGTGGCAGATCGACGACTCTGCCCCGGCCGTTAAGTTCGACGTGGTATCGCGACCAAACGACTGGAAGAAGACTGTCCGTTGTTCGACTTCCGATGGAGAGCCGAACGAAACTAGGGCGAGACAATTCGACTTCTGGGAGCGGCTACGCGATTTCGGGTCAAATAAATATCCCGAATTGAAGTGGAGAAAACCTGGGGCTCGACATTGGTATAATGTCGCGATTGGTCGTTCGGATTGTGGCGTGTGCCTTACGGTTCTGTCCCGCGAAGACAAGGTCGGCTGCGAGCTGTACATAGGGGAATCAAAGGAACTATTCCGTAATCTTCTCAAATCGAAGGATGCCATCGAGAGGGAACTCGGACTTGTCGGCAAGATCGACTGGATGGAACTGCCCGAGCGCAAAGCTAGTCGAATTCGCACCTACACGCAATTCGACTTTGACAATGAGGCGACGTGGGATGATGCGTTCAGGTGGCTCGCGGAGACGTGTATCAAGTTCAAAAAGGTATTCACAAAAGACTGGAACACGGGCACCCAACAAGACGCTCCACCGAATGGCGGCCCCACCACGCGGTTTGGCAATTCGGGAGTCGCGGAGGGGCCGCCATCGGTGAGCTGATCGTTGGGCGTGACCGATGAATGCACCTATGACACGCAAGAGTATTTGGGCTGTTCTTGCCGGCTTCCTGCTACTCATGGCGCTTTCAATAAGCGCGGACTTCTTGCTGCGGGCCTTGTTTCCCGAGACCTTTGGCCATTCGGGAGCAAATCTGACGTGGCTTGCGTCTATGGTCACCATCCTTTATGGAGCCGCCTCTTGTGTTGCAGGTGGCTATCTCACCGCCCGGTTGTCCGTCAGTCGTCCGGTGATGCAAGCTGCAGTACTGGGTGGCGTCATGCTCCTGTGCGGACTCGCTGGGCTCGTCGGATCGAGGGCGCCGGTCTGGTTCAATCTCGGCTTCTTGGCCATGATTTTACCGTCCGTATGGGCGGGTGCCCTCGTGCGCACGCGGAGGGCCAAGACATGAGAACGCCCAACGAGATCACTTCAGCGGACGGCGGATGGCGCGTTCTGTTTGTATTCGTGGCTCAGTGGCCCGCCGCCGCTGAGTTTTTGCGTTAAGCATAGCCTATGAAGATTTCCCAAAAACTAGTTTGTCCGAGCTGCCGTGGGTCGCGGCTGGTGCTTGGCAATCGAGAAGTCGGGGCTAATAATTTTGTCCCAGTGGGTAAGGTCATGGTCATTGGTTTCAAGACGTATCGCATGGCTTGCCTGGATTGTGGCTACATTGGAACTTGTCTCGGCGAAGCGGAGCGCTGCGACCTGGAAAGGAAAGTTCGGGATGCTTAACGAGGCCACTGCACTGGACGCCGCGAGCGCGTTGTGTTTGCATGCCGACCGTCAGCGGCGCGGCGCCAGTGAGTTTCGTCATTCGGCAGTGACACCCGTATGAATATCTTCGGCGCGATTACAATACTGGTGGCGGTATTTGGCGCATTCTTAGGTGCGGCCTGCTGCGCGTTGTTGGTAGAACGGCTCTCACCCGCCGTCGCTTGGTCAGCTTTAGCCTTCGCGGCACTGGCAGGTGGATACTTGTCTTTGGAGGGCTACTTCTGGTGTTTGCGCAAACTGGACAAGTCGGCGGGGACACGGAAAGGGAAAGGAGAATAGTTGTGACCGGAGAGCCTCGAATGCCGAACCATCAGATCCAGGCGATGCCGGGTTTCGCCTGGTTGTTGTGGGTGAGCCCCCGGGCCGGCACACCTGATCTGAACCGTTCGGCGGCATTCGCGCATCTATGAATTCCAGCGGCATTCATTACAGCGAGGCACGTGAGTTAGCGCTTGATTGCGTCCTGGCTCTTTATCTTGCCAACGAGTGGTCGTCGGCACAGAAACCAGAGTTGCTGCGCAAGG
>CAIWJG010000153.1 GCA_903912925.1 uncultured Verrucomicrobia subdivision 3 bacterium
ATACAAGCCACACCAAACCGAAGGCAGAAGGCAGAAAACAGAATCCGGCCCCCAAAGCCACCCCCATGCGACATCAATGCGACATCAAAGCCACCTCAATGCGTGTTGCTAGCCAGGCGGTAGCCACCTCAATGCGACCTCAAAGCCACCCTCATGCGACCTCAAAGCCACCCTCATGCGACCTCAAAGCCACCCCAAGGCTCCCACAAAGCTCCAACAAAGCCACCCTCAAGACTGGGAACCAGGCCGCCAATCGTGGACCTTCAACTGCACACTGCGACGGCCATTGTAGTCGTTGACCTGCGGGGCGAAGGCCAGGTCGAAACGGGGAGGGAGGGCGGGTTCTTTCCCGGCACCCCACCAGACGGCCTCGTGAGTGGTAGCGCCGTCGGTGACCCACAGCTTGAGGTGCTGCTTCTCCACACCCATGCGCTGCGGCGCGCGTTGTTGGGTCAGGTGGCGGGCGAAGAACTGGACGGGGGGATTCCCCTGGCCCGTCGGTCGCAACTGGTCCAGGGAGGCGAGGCTTTCCAGGGTGGCGTCGTTAAGGCTGACCTCGGCATCGAGGCGGAGGGGCGGTTGCAGGTCGTCGGGCTTGAGCGCGCGGCGGGCGAGCTGGTTGAGGCGGGCGCGGAAGGCGGCCAGGTTGGCGGCTGTCAGGCTCAGGCCAGCGGCCATGGCGTGGCCGCCCTGGCGGAGCAGCAGGTCGCCGCACTCACTCAACGCGGCGGCCAGGTCGAACCCGGCGATGCTCGAACATGCCGACCTGCTCTGCCCCTCCTGGGACGGTGAGAATCTGATCGGAGTGGCACGTTCTCTAACTGACTTCGAGTATTGTTGCTATTTGTCGGATCTGGCTGTTGATGAGGCCTACCAGAAGCAGGGAATCGGGCGTGAGCTGATTCGTTTTACTCAGTCGAGACTTGGGAGTCGAGCGAAGATGGTTCAGATTTCCACCTGCATGCCGAGTTCGATGACCCGGTTGACCGGGATCCGATAGAATGAAGCGGCTGATTGGGCGTTACGGGACATCGCAGCGAACAGCCACTGCCGCCAGCGGCCCATGGTCTTGGAACGGGTAGGCACGATGGTTTCGCGGCTCAGAAAGAAGGTGGTGCGGTGCAGGTTGATTGGTTCTCCGTACAACGGGGCGGCGGCCAGCAACTCGGGCACGTTAGGCTCCTCCATGAAGCCGTAGTGCGCGATGATGCGGTGGAATCCCATCGCCAGCTTTTGGATATCCAGCCGTTTGGCAGGCGCGACTTGCGGCACTTCGTCAGTGATAATCGTAAGGATGATGTTGTGCTCGTGGATCACCTTGTTGTGCTTCAGGTTGTGCAGCAAGGCAATGGGAGTCCCCTCCGGGTTCGCCGTCATGAACAGGGCCACCCCCGGGACCCGTGGCACCTTGCGGTTTTGCTCCATTTCCTCCAGGAACATTTGCAGGGGCATGGCGGCAGGCCGCAGCTTGGCCCAGACCAGCTCCCGCCCCTTCTTCCAGGTTGCCATGAGCATGAAGATAATGGCGCCCATCAAAAGCGGGAACCAGCCGCCTTTGAGCACCTTTAGCAGGTTGGCGGCGAAAAATGCTCCCTCTACTGCCAGAAATATGCTGCAAGTTAGCGCTGCGCGGACCGCACTCCAGCCCCACACGCGGCGCGCGGCGAAGTAAAACAGCACCGTCGTCGAGAGCATCGTCAGCGTTACAGCAATTCCATACGCCGAGGCCATGTTGGTCGAGGAACGGAAGCCCAGCACGAGTCCGATGGAGGCGGCCATGAGCGCCCAGTTGACGTGTGGCAGGTAGATCTGGCCGCGCTCGGTCGAAGAGGTGTGCTTGACCGCCATGCGGGGCAGATAGCCGAGCTGGATGGCCTGGATCGTCAAGGAGAAAGCTCCGGAGATCAGTGCCTGGGAGGCGATCACCGTTGCCGCGGTGGACAGGCCCACCAGGAGATATAATGCCCAATGCGGCGCCAGGAGATAGAAAGGGTTCTCCACGCTCGTCGGATCCTTCAAGATGAGCGCTCCCTGGCCGAGGTAGTTCAAGAACAATCCCGGCAACACCAGGCAGAACCAGGCAATCCGAATCGGTCGAGCGCCGAAGTGCCCCACGTCCGCATACAAGGCTTCCGCCCCCGTGACGGCCAGGAACACGGCGCCCAAGACGACAAAACCCGTCCACCCGCTGCGCATTAGAAATTGGGCTCCGAGCATCGGGTCGAGCGCCCACAGCACTTGCGGCGCTTTCAAGACTCCCCGGACGCCCAGGACGGCCAGGGAGAGGAACCAGATCACCATGATCGGACCGAAAACAGCACCCACTTTCTGCGTGCCGCGGCTTTGAGCAGAGAATAGGCCAACGATGGTCATTATGGTGAGGGGTATGACGTAGCGTTGCAGGGCCGGGGCGGCCACGTTGAGCCCCTCCATAGCGCTCAGCACGGAAATCGCGGGGGTGATCATCCCGTCGCCGTAGAGCAACGCCGCGCCAAACACACCCAGCCCAATCAGCAGGGCCCGCCGACGACTGGCCCCGGGAGAGCGGCCAGGGAAAGCCAAGGCCATGAGCGACAGGATGCCCCCTTCGCCGCGGTTGGTGGCGCGGAGCACAATCGCGAGATACTTCAGCGAAACGATTAGCAGCAGCGACCAGAACACGAGTGACAGAACCCCTACTACATTGTCGGGGGTGGCCACCAGACCACGAGAGGGGGCAAAACACTCCCGCAAGGCATACAGCGGACTGGTGCCGATGTCGCCGTACACCACTCCCAATGCGCCCAGGGTCAATACCGCCAGATAGCGTCCCGACGCCGGTTTCGATTCCATAGTTATTCTCGTGCTCCGGCGGCAAACGCCGTGCGCAGGACGCGTGGCAACCCACCACATGTCCCTTGCCCGCCAACCTTACAGCAACACCAGGGAGCAACTCAATCACGATGCAGCAATTCAATTACCTTGTGATCCTGAAGGGTTTTTCCCTCACTGGTCAATTAGAACCACCCGGGCGGTCTGCCAGGGCTCAGATTTCAGTGCGCATTGTTTTTTATCTCCAATTAAATCAGTGGGTTACGTGCGATACACGCCCTGGATATTCGAGCGTTGGCATGAATGGTGCGTAAGCGCCTATATCGTAGATTGCTGTGTTGCGGACCTTGCCCCGTATTGGGGTTGAGGCTGTCAAAGTAACTATTATTGGTCCTATTAACCCAAGAGCGAAATGAAAAAGATCGAAGCTATAATCAAACCGTTCAAGTTGGAAGAAGTCAAAGACGCCCTCAGTGAAGTGGGGATTGAAGGAATGACGGTCAGCGAAGTCAAGGGCTTCGGCCGGCAGAAGGGGCATACCGAGATTTATCGCGGCAGCGAATACACGGTGGACTTTCTGCCAAAGATAAAGATCGAGATCGTTATCAGCGATGACCATCTGGATGCCGCCGTGGCCGCAATCGTGAAATCCGCCAAGACGGGGAAAATCGGGGACGGCAAAGTGTTTGTCTCCAACATCGAAGAAGCCGTCCGCATCCGCACGGATGAAAAAGGACAAGCCGCAGTTTAATGTAGCGCTAATTAACCTTAATACACTAATTCAAATGAAAAGGATATTGATCTTCTCCAGTCTATTGTTAGCCCTGACGGCCCGGCCGTTCTCAGCTTTGGCCGCCGATGCACCGGCGGCCACTCCACCCGCGACTGCCGCTCCTGCAGACGCCGCGCCCAAGCTCAAAGCGCCCGGCGTCGAGGAGCGGCTCGCGGATCTTGAGGCCTACGTGAATAACGGCGCGCGCGGCAACGTGGCCAACTCCAACCTGGACACCAAGGTTGGGGGTCCCGGCCCCGGCCACAATGGCTTCCAGATGATCTGCACCGCGCTGGTGCTGTTCATGACGCTGCCCGGCCTGGCACTGTTCTACGGCGGCCTGGTGCGGCGGAAGAACGTGTTATCCGTGCTCGCCCAATGCCTGGGCATTGCCGGCCTGGTGACTATCCTGTGGTGGCTGTGCGGCTATAGTTTGTCTTTCTCAAAAGGCGGCGCCATCCTCGGCAGTCTCGACTGGAAGTTCCTGCGTGGGGTGGACTCCACGCCCAATACGGACTACTCGGCCTGGGTCTCACACAACGTCTTCTCCATGTATCAGCTCATGTTCGCCATCATCACGCCCGCGCTGATCATTGGCGCCATCGCCGAGCGCATGCGCTTCTCCGCTATCCTGCTGTTCGTCACCCTCTGGATGTTCATCGTCTATTTCCCGCTCGCCCACATGGTTTGGGGTATCGACGGCATGATGAACGGCGTGTGGAACCCGGCGGCCAAGATCCGCGCAATCGATTTCGCCGGCGGCACCGTCGTGCATATGTCCTCCGGCTGGTCCGCCCTGATCCTGTGCCTCATCCTGGGCAAACGGCTCGGGTTCGGCAAAGAGCCGATGCCGCCGCACAGCATGGTGCTCTGTATGGTCGGCACCGGCATGCTGTGGGTCGGCTGGTACGGGTTCAACGCGGGCAGCGCCGTGGCGGCGGACGGCATTGCGGCTAACGCGTTCACCACAACTACGCTCGCGACCGCGGTTGCTTCCTTCACCTGGGCCATGGCCGAATACGTCTTCCGCGGCAAGCCGAGCGTACTTGGTTTCTGCTCGGGCGCTGTCGCCGGGCTGGTCGTCATTACTCCTGCCTGCGGCTTTGTGACTACCACCGGGGCGGTCATCATTGGCGTGATTGCGGGACTGATCCCTTATCTGGCTTGCTGGAAGCTGAAATCGGCTGCCGGTTACGACGATGCGCTCGACACCTTTGGCGTCCACGCCGTCGGTGGCACCCTTGGGGCGCTTTTGACCGGGTTTCTTGCCAGCGGCAAGGCCAATGCCAATCTTGTCAGCAACCTCGCCGATGTCGGCAATAAGCTGGATCTCGCCAACCCAGCCACGCAGAACGGTCTGGCCAAACTCGTCGCCGACGGCGGCCTGTGGGTCGAACAGCTTAAGGCGATCGGTATTACCCTTTGCTTGGCTATTGTCGGAACCACTCTGATCGCCTACATTGTCAAGGCTGTCCTGGGATTGCGGGTAGCACCGGAAATCGAAGTCTCGGGCCTGGACTTGTCGGAGCACGGCGAAGAAGGGTATCACTCTGCCGGGCAGTTATAATTTCGTGGGCACCATTGCCGGTTCACCGCAGGGGGCGGTGGCCGGCATGGGCGCCTCGGATACAAATAGAAATAAAATCAAACATACTAAAATGAGCACACCCAAGAGCGTAATTGAGTTAGCAAAAAAGAGCGGGGCCAAGATGGTTGACATTAAGTTTGTCGATACCTTTGGCACCTGGCAGCATTTCAGTTGTCCCATCCGGGAACTGACGGAGGAAGTCTTCAGCGAAGGCCTGGGCTTCGACGGCTCCAGCATCCGCGGCTGGAAGAGCATCGAGGCGTCGGACATGCTGGCCATTCCGGACCCGGCGACGGCATTTATTGACCCGTTCTGCGCCGTCCCGACGCTGAGCTTGACCTGCACGATCGCCGAAACCGGCACGAAGGAGCCCTACAATCGAGACCCGCGGGGTATTGCCCAGCGCGCGGAGAAATACCTCCTCAGCACCGGCCTGGCCGACTCGGCCTACATGGGGCCAGAGGCGGAGTTCTTCATCTTCGACAACGTGCAGTACGACAGCAAGACCAACGGCACCTTTTATAGCGTTGATTCAGAAGAAGGGATCTGGAACAGCGGCAAGGACGAGATGCCCAACACCGGCTACAAGATCCGGCATAAGGAAGGGTATTTCCCGGTCGCGCCCGCGGACACCCAGCAAGACATCCGGACCGAGATGTGCATGGTGATGGAGCAACTAGGGGTGGTGATCGAGCGGCAGCACCACGAAGTGGCCACCGCCGGCCAGGCGGAAATTGATTACCGCTTTGACACGCTGGTCCGGGCAGCCGATTCCATGATGGTCTATAAGTACGTGGTGAAGAACGTGGCGCGCAGGCACGGCAAGACGGCTTGCTTCATGCCCAAGCCGCTCTTCGGTGATAATGGTTCGGGGATGCACACCCACCAGTCGCTGTGGAAGAAAGGCAAGCCGCTGTTCGCCGGTAATGAGTACGCGGGCCTATCGAAGATGGCGCTCTACTACGCGGGCGGGCTCCTGAAGCACGCGCGCGCGCTCTGCGCCATCTGCAACCCGACCACCAACAGCTACAAGCGGCTGGTGCCGGGCTACGAAGCGCCGGTAAACCTCGCCTACAGCTCGCGCAATCGTTCGGCGGCGATCCGCATCCCGGGTTATAGCGAAAATCCCAAGGCCAAGCGCCTGGAGTATCGCCCGCCCGATCCGGCAGCCAATCCGTACCTGGCTTTCGCTGCGCTATTGATGGCCGGGCTGGATGGGGTTCTGAACAAGATCGAGCCGGGAGAACCGCTGGACAAGAATATCTACGAGTTGCCGCCGGAGGAGCTGAAGAAGGTTCCGAATGTGGCTGGGAGCCTGGCAGAGGCGCTGGACTGCCTGGAGCAGGACCACGAGTTCCTGCTCAAGGGCGATGTCTTCACGCTGGACTTCCTGGACATGTGGGTCGCGACCAAGCGCAAAGAGCACGACGCCTTGCGCCTGCGGCCGCATCCCTATGAGTTTTTCCTCTACTACGACGTGTAGCAGAGGCGCTCGGGGGTAAGTGAGACGGCGGCGTGGATGGGGGTCCGCGCCGTCGTCTTCTTTTGTGCCAACCGCGCGTAGCCCCGCCCCAGTAACAGTGGAAAACGCTCCGGTTTGCCCGGATTCAATCAGTGCGGTCGCCTATTGCGGACCGACACCGCTGGCTTGGCGGACGGGACGGCGTCTGACCGGCAATTACCCTCCGACTCCACCTTATTTAACCGCAAAGAACGCAAAGATCGCAGAGAATAGAGATAGGGCGGTGCCGGCGATCCCGCTTGCGGAGCCCTCGCTCCAGGCAAACTTGCGGATCTCGAACTTGTAGGAGCCGAAGTTGATGAGGAGCCCATGTTCCAAGCAGGCGGACTTGAGGTAACCCAGGACTTGAGCCTCGTGTTCGTTGGCCAGGGCTTTCGCGGTCTTCAGTTCCACTATCAATTCGCCCGCCACCAGCAAGTCGGCCAGGTAGTCGCCGATGAGCGTGCCATCTTCGTCATAAACCTTGATCGGGTGCTGTTGTTGTACGTCGAACCCCGCCTTGCGCAACCGGTGCGCCAGGGCGTTTTCATACACCTTCTCCAAGTGCCCGTGCCCGTGATAGACGTGGATGGCGTAGGAAATCTGCCGGACCTGGTCACACAATGCCTTGATGTCTTTCATTTGCTGCTGATTTAACCGCAGAGAACACAAAGAACGCAAAGAGAATTGCACGAGGTTCTTCTCTGCGTTCTTTGCGTTCTTTGTGGTTAATGCCTTCCGGTTACCCCACTGATTTAACCGCAGAGAACGCAAAGATCGCAAAGAGAATTGAGCGGGAATGACTCGTCGGGGTACTGCCAGGATGCCGCCAACGCCTTCCTGCCTGCCATCCTGGTTCTTCTCTGCGTTCTTTGCGTTCTTTGTGGTTAATCCCGTCTTCACCGGCAGAGAATGTCCGCGCTCCGCAAAAAACCGCGACCGCTGCGCGGGCTGCTCTTCTTCCAGTCGCACACGCTCGACCAGTCTCACACCCGCTCCGCCGGCAGGCTTCGCTCGTCCCTCGCTCGCCACGCCTGCTCCGCTCTGCTCTTGAGCTCACTGACCTGGGGCCAAGACAACCCGGAACCCAATATCGCTGCTCCCGTAGGACGGGAAGATGCCGTAGCGGAGCGCTGACCGGCAAAACCTGCCGATGCTGACCCAACAGCCGCCGCGGAACACGCGGGCCGAGCCCGTTGGCCAACCCTGTGGGTCAACCACACTGCCTGTAGGATAAGGCCCATACAAATCCCGGCACCACTCCCACACGTTCCCGTGCATATCATGCAAACCCCACGCATTGGGCGCATAACTGCCCACCGTCGTCGTCCGTGGCAGCCACGGAACCGCAGGACTGGCAACGACGATGTCACCAATCGCCGCGTCATACTCGTAGTAGTCGTAAAAGTTCGCCATCCCCCCACGTATCCCACTCCCAAAGTTGAACGCCGTTGTCGTCCCCGCTCGACACGCATACTCCCGCTCCGACTCCGTCGGCAACCGATATACCCACCCAGCCGGTAACCGCCCCGCCGCTTGCTCCTGCTGGGTCAGATGGGCGCAGTAGTTCGTCGCATCATCCCAACTCACCGTCTCAACTGGCCGATTCAGGTCCGGGCTGATCGGATTGCCATTATTGTCCCGCGTGGTGAAGTAACTCGGGTTGTTCCCCATCAACGCCAAATACTCCCCTTGCGTCACCGCATACTTGCCCATGTAAAATCCCTTCGTCAACGTCACCGTGTGCTGCGTCTCATCCGGCCACCGCAGCGCCTCGCTCTCCGGGCTGCCCATCACAAATGTGCCAGGCGGTATCCAGACCATGCGCGGTGAGGGCGACGGCGGTTGCGGCGTCGGAACCGTCAACACCGCGCTCCCACTGCTCGCGGAACCGGCCTGGTTGCTGATAAGCACCGTGTAACTGGCCGCGTCGCTGGCCTGCACATTGGCGATTTGCAGCGTGCTGCTGGCCGAACCGGTAATCCGCGTGTCCTCGGTGAGAGGCAGGCTGTTCTTATACCAGCGGTAGCTTAGCGGCGCGCTCCCCTGGGCCTGAACGGAGAATGATACCGTCGAGCCCAAAGACGCGGTTTGGCTGTTGGGCTGCACCGCGATCTGTGGTGAAGTGGGTTGGCTGGGCGGACCGTTTGTATGCCAAAGCGTTTTCTCGGGAATGAGATTCAGCGTCTTGCTCGGCAGTTCGCCTAAACTCTTATCCCAAACGCCAAGGTCCATCCCGATGATGCTGTCCAGACCGGCGTATAGTCCAAGGTCCCACTGCGGAGGATTCAACTGGGCGTTGCCGGAGAGTTCAAGGTAGGGCTCCAGATCAGCCGAAACACCAACCGCGCTGTAGATGAGAACCGAAACCTTGGGCTGAAGGTAGGCGCGAAGGTCGCCGGACCCCTGTATTTGCCAGGTGGGGCTGAGAAAGGTCATGTCCACCGGCGGATTGTCGCAAATGTCCTGCGACCCGCTGCTCGCGTCCCACTTCTTGCCAACAGAAATCGTCTTGGCCCCACCAATGCCAGTGGTGATCTCGGCGGACGCGGAGACGTTTGCCGTGTAACCTGCGTTCACCTGCAACACGACATCGACCCAAACAGGCACCCCGCCGATCGATGTGGCATAGGGCTTGTGGATCGGCGTAATTAGAGGAAACGAGCCATCGAGGTCTTTGGGCGCGGTGGCCAGAGCGTGAACATCCAGCTCATAATTTACAGTCCCGGTGAGTTGGGCTTGCAGCGCGGTCAGCTTAAGCCCTTGGAAGTTAGCGGCCAGGTGGAGGGTCGTATCCAGGTCCAGTTGGGTTGTAGGAAGCGTTTCAACGAGGAAGTTTGCGTCCTGATAAAGCACGCACTGTAGAGATCCGTGAAACTGCACTGGGATATCCAGCGACGGCGCAAAGCCTTTGGGCGTGAACTTTCCGCCAGCGGAGTTGGTCAACGGATTGAACGCACTGGAAGAGAGCGTCCCCTCTTGCAGCAGCTCGGCCAATGTAGCTTGCCGGGTTAACGCCACGACGGTGTTGCTTTCGGGATAGTTGGTGGAACTGAGCACGCTACGGGCGTAGCCCGTGTAAAGGTTGGTGTTGACGAGCTGCATGCCGTTGGTCAGGCAGCACGAGCCGCTGTAGCTGAAAGTGAAGTAGTTGCCGTTCGTAGAGAGCAAGGCGAGGTTGCAGGGCGCGGGGTTGGTACCGCCCAGGAATACGATGTTGGGGCTAATGACCGGGGCGAGTTCGAGCTGGAATGACCAGGTGAAGTTGGTGGTCTGGTTGCCCAGCGTGTCGCTGGCCGAGAGCTTGACCGCCACCACCTCGCCGTTGGTGCCGAGGAATTGATTGGTGCCAGGCGTGTAGGTCAACACGCCGCCGACGTAGGAAAGCCGTGAGTCGCTCAGCGAAACCGGCGCGTTGGTGCCGACCGTTAACGCGATGGTGTTGGGGTTCACCCCGCTGTCG
>CAIWJG010000154.1 GCA_903912925.1 uncultured Verrucomicrobia subdivision 3 bacterium
GGAACTGGAGCGCCAGGGCTGGCAGGAATCCGAGCTGGCAGCCCGGCCCAAGAGTGACGCAGTGGAGCTGTTAGAAATGACCCAAGCCATGGTTTGCCCCCTTTCATCCCAGCGACGCCAAAGCCTCGTGGATCGTTCTGACCGGCAGAAATAATTCCAATTCATTTGAAGGCAGGGAGACAAACCCAAATTGCTCATAGTAACGCTTGGCGTCTTGATCTTTCGCATCTACAAAAAGACCAATCCCACCCGCCGAATTGAAAATCTCGATGAATTTTCCCATTGCCGCCACCAGCAGGGTTTTCCCGATGCCTTGCCGCTGACACGCTTTGGACACCGCCAACCGGCCCAGCCGGACACCCGCCACATCGCGCGGCAGTTTCCTGGCCGCTTGGGCTGTCAGCGACTCCGATTTGATCTGGCAGATATTGAGCGAGAAGAAGCCCATAATCGGTTTGGGCGTAGTCGCGGCCTCATCCACCAGCACAAATGTCCGCGAGATTCCCCGTTCCGCGTGTTGCCGCGCAGTTTGCTGGAGAAACAAATTCAGCGGCTCACTCCCGCAGTCGAAACCGTCCCGGTCGTGCGATTTGGCCAGCCGTTCAATTTTATGCACGGACCGTGCCTTGGTATATTTTGACGGCGGCTTTGAGCCGTGGGTTGGATTTCGGCGGCTTGTCCAGCAGGGCCAGGATTTTGTGCGCGTCTTTCTGCGAAAGCCGGATGACCGACTCGCGTTCGATCACGCGCTGCGCTTCCAGATACGCGGTTTGCACGACGAACTGATTGACCGTCGCGCCCAAAAGCTCCGCCGCCTGTTCCAGCGTGTCGCGCACGTTGTCGGAGACGCGGGCGGTGATCCGCTTGCGCGGTTCTTCTGAAACTTGTTCCATATCTGTATGGTGCCACTTTGGCACCGGCTTGGCAAGGAAGAAGGATGAACCTAAAAAGAAGAACTAAAGGAACTCGATCAACGCCTCCGGGATGACATTCGGGACGTGGAATTCAAACATACGAAACCTGCAGTCGCGCCCCCGGTTCAACCCAAAAGTCGTCCCCCGCTGGGGAACGGGCGGAGCCACACTCCTGATTAACCGTCCAGCCTGCTCTGACCGCCACGAATTGCCGCAAATAGAACCTAAAAGAATGCCTAAGAAATGCCGAGCATTTCTTCAAGCATCCGAGGGCGAGGGCGCGCAAGAGCAAATGCCTATCAGTATAACCGATCCAGGAACCAGCTTGACGGAAGCCGTGCCAACTGACACTTGTAATGGAAGTTATCGAGGCCAAGCCAACCTATGGCTAACCCGAATTAAATACATAGATTATGGCAGAATACGGCGAATGGAATCGCAAAGGGGCGACCCTCAGTGACGCAACCGCTCAGAAAGAGTTCGGGGTGAGCCGGGATTTTATTGTGCAAGGCATCCAAGCCGGGAAGCTGGAGTACCGCGAGGGGGCGATATGGGGCAACCCCTGTCTGCGAGTTTTGAGAAGCCAAATTGAGGCATACATCGCCGAAAAGCTGGGCTCAAAACATTTGACCAGCACCAAGACCCAGACGGAGTTGCGCAAGGTCAAAAAGGAGATTGCGCAGCTTGAGAAGCATCTGACGGCGCTTAAGGCTCGCAAGGCTGAGCTTGAGCAAGCTGTGGGAAAATAGCGCGTCTGGATTCTATGAGCTCAAACAACACAGACCAAGAGTTGCGGAAGTTCCGCCAGTTTGTTGAAGGCCACGTGCCGGGGGGCACTTCGCACATGCCCGATTCAGATATTGCGAATCTTCGGGACTTGGTTGACACCCGCAGGAGGCCGGAGGTGGCACAGGGGCTGATCCGAGAAATTGACGCTTTACTGAAAGGGGACGACCGCGGGCTCGACCAGTACCTGGCTGACAACGCGGCGAATGGAATAAAATTCGATTCATCAGCGGAGGCGCGATCATTTCTCCAGCAGTTCCGGGATGTGCTGGCAGGCAACCCGGCTGGAGGCTCCTAACACCCTGGCATCGCCTCTTACATCATCCAGGGAAAGCACCCCCTCACCCGCTGGTGTCCCGGCGGCCAGTCCCGCCCCTGCAAGGCTCCTGTGTCACTGGCGAAAGGCAACCGTCAATTCGCCTTCTACATCCGCAAAGCCTCCGCCACCGTTAAGCCCAGCCGCGAGGAGGAACTCGACCTGATTAACCTTGCGGCTAAGGTTCCATTCGACGACCGCATGCATCACAACACCGCCCTATCAGTTTAAGTATCAGTTTGACCTATCAGTAGTTTTGAACTGCTTTGCCTCGCCAAAGCGTTGCGGGTCGAACCGTCGGACCTGTGGCCGCCAAACGATAAGCTTCCGGCAGCGCTCCAAGACTTCCTCCAACGGCTCTTCCGCACATGGGGCGACGGGCGCACGACAGATTTCTTCGGGGTGGGTGGCCGACTCTCATTAACACCTCGCTTCAGCGAGGTGGGTGTGGCACGCGAACCGGCTCCCCAACCGCTTCAGCGGTTTACGGTGATGGGTAAACCGCTGAAGCGGTTCCGACGCCGAGACCACCGCCCACACCCCACTCAAGTGGGGTGTTAATGAGAGGCAGGCCGCGTTGTAGCTAGCAAGCGATATAC
>CAIWJG010000155.1 GCA_903912925.1 uncultured Verrucomicrobia subdivision 3 bacterium
CCGGGACACCGAACCGGGAACTCGCGAATGCGCCCACGAGCGCAACACAAGCGACCAACACGGGACCACCTCGCTACCAACACCCTGGCAGCACGCTGTCTGTCCGCTTGCTCCCAGCTTCGCTGTAGAAGTTCCCAGACCGATGATCCCCCCCAGTTTTCGTTTTCCAAACCTCCACACACTCGCTATAACTCCCCGTATGTCTCAATCCCGTATCGGCATCATCGGCGGCAGCGGCCTCTATAATATCGAAGGCTTTACCCAACAGAAGTGGGTCAAGGTGAAGACCCCCTTTGGCTCGCCCTCGGACAGTTTCCTCACCGGCAATCTGGCTGGGCGCGAGGTGGTATTTCTGCCTCGGCACGGGCGCGGTCACCGGATTCTGCCCAGTGAACTCAACCACCGCGCCAACATCTGGGCGATGAAGAAGCTCGGCGTGGCCTGGGTGATCAGCGTCAGCGCCGTGGGCTCGCTGCAGGCGAAATACAAACCGTGTGACATCGTGCTGCCGGATCAGTTTGTGGACCACACCAAGCAATCCTCCGCCCACACATTCTTCGGCCGCGGCATCGTCGGGCACATCGGGTTCGCGCATCCGGTGTGTGGGGAACTGCGACAGCTCGTGTTGAAAAGCGCGCAGGCACTGAAGGCGCGCGTCCACAACGGCGGAACTTACGTGAACATGGAAGGCCCAGCCTTCAGCACGCGCGCGGAGTCCTTCTCCAACCGTAAGCTGGGCTATGGCGTCATCGGCATGACCAACCTCGGGGAAGCGAAATGTTGCCGGGAAGCGGAGATCGCCTACGCGACGATGGCGATGATCACCGACTACGACTGCTGGAAGGACGATCACGCACACGTCACGGTGGAGATGATCATTGCGAACCTGATGAAGAATGCCGCCATGGCCCAAGCGATCGTCACCCACGTGCTGCCGCAGATTCCTGAAGCTCCCAACTGGCCCTGCCATGACGCATTGAAAAACGCAATCATGACCGACCGGAAGTTCTGGCCGGCCAAGACCATCAAGGAATTGGAACCAATCCTGCACAAGTATCTGTAACTCACTATGCTTAAGAAGATCATCATCAAACCAGCCAACTCCGCTCCCGCGGTCGGACCTTACAATCACGCCGTGCGCGTGGGAGATCTGCTTTTCTGCTCCGGGCAAATCCCCCTGGATCCAGCCTCCGGGACTCTCGTTGCCGGCGACATCAAGGCCCAGGCGGAGCGCGTCCTCGAAAACATCAAGGTCATCCTCGAAGACCAGAAGTTGACCTTCGCCAACGTGGTCAAGAGCACGGTCTTCCTGACCAGTATGGCGGACTTCGCCGGCATGAACGAAGTCTATGCCAGGTATTTCACGTCCGACTTTCCGGCGCGGTCCACCGTCCAGGTCGCCGCGCTGCCGAAAGGGGCAATCGTCGAAATTGAGGTGCTCGCGCACTTTTAGCGCCTGCTTGGAAAATGCAGCAGCCGACGTAAGGAGGCTCTCATTGATGGCGCAACGACCGATCCCTAAAAACATTTGAGCCTCCTTACGTCGGCAGCTACATTGTGCGACATTATCCAACCACCCGTGCAAGGAACTGGCTTGGCTGATACCCCATGAGCGGACTGCTCCCGATCATCGCATTGTGCGCCGGCCTGATTGTCGGTGCGCTCGCGCTTTGGCTCATGCTGCGGACGAAAGCGGCGGGCGCGGCTTCTGAAGTCCGGGCTGAGTTCCAGGCAACAGTTGCGACCCTGACTGAACGGGTGAACGCAAAAGAGCAGCAGATTACGCAACTGCAATCCGCTCTGGCAGCCGAGGGGGACCAAAAGGCGCAGTTGGCTACGCAACTGCAACAGGAATCCAATGCCAGCGCGGCGGCGGGAGAAAAGTCCCGTCAATTGGAGGAGCAGCTTCGCGCGCAAGGGGAACAAACCAAGGAAGCCCAGACCACGCTGGAGGCTCAGCGACAGCAAGCGGCCGGCGCGCGGAACGATCTGGCATCCGCCGCAGCCCAGTGCGACGCCGAACGCAAAGCGCGCATCCTACTGGCCCAGGAACACGAGGAGACGCGCGCGGGTCTCGACCGCCTGCAGACGGAGTTGTTGGAGCAAAGGCGGCAGAACGGCGAACTCACGGAAAAAGTGAGATACATGGAGGAGAAGCTGGGCACACAGCGCCAGGAGATCGAAGGCATCCAACAGAAGTTCCAGAAGGAGTTCGAGGCCGTCGCCAACAAGCTGCTGATGGAGAACTCCAGCCGGTTCGGCCAGCAGAGCGCGGAAGGTCTCGATAAGCTGCTCGGGCCACTCCGCGACAACCTGAACGATTTCAAGGTAAAGCTGGATACGGTGCAGCAGGAAACCGCCACGCACACCGCTCTGTTGAAAGACCAGATCTCGCGCATCGGCACCGAAGCGGCGAATCTGGCCAAGGCCCTCAAGGGTGACGTGAAAGTGCTCGGCAACTGGGGCGAGAACATGCTCGACCAGATTCTGGAGCGTTCGGGGCTGCAACTGGGGTTGCATTACCGGCGTCAAAGCGCCGCCAAGGACGAATCCGGCGGGCAACGATTCCTGGACGTCGTCATAGATTTGCCAGACGACCGGCAACTGGTCATTGACTCCAAGGTCTCGCTCAAGGCCTACGAAGATTACGTCAACTCTACGGATGAGGCGGCGCGGGGCCGACATCTGGCAGCGCACCTGGATTGCATTCGGAATCATTTCCGGGGACTGGGGGCCAAGCGCTACCAGGAAAGCCACGGCATTAGCACACCGGACTTTGTGCTGATGTATGTCCCCATCGAGGCGGCGTTCTTTGTGGCCGTCGGCCAGGAGCCTGGTTTGTTCTCGGAAGCGCTGGAACGTAATGTCGTGTTGATCACCAATTCGACCCTGCTCGCAACGCTGCGGACAGTAGCCCACGTGTGGCGTCTAGCCGATCAGCAGAAGAATGCGTTGGAAATCGCGGCCCGCGGCGGCAGGCTCTATGACAAATTCGTAGGGTTCGTGGATGACCTGCAAGGAATCGGCGCGGCCCTGGACGGTGCGCACAAAACCTGGGAAGAGGCGAACAAGAAGCTACACCAGGGACCCGGCAATCTGGTGGGCCAGGTCGAAAAGCTCCGAGCACTTGGGGTCAAGGCTTCGAAGAAACTGCCCGCCGAACTCACCGGCCAAGCGGAAGCGGAAGCCACGCCCTTGGTTGCCGAGGGCGATGGGCACGGAGAATCAGGCACCGGTGCACAGAGCACGTAAGGCGATAGGAGGCCATCGGGTTCAGGGGCTTCGGCGCTCGCGGCACGCTCCGGCTGCTAAATCCGAAGCCCGAAAACCGCCCGGTGAAGTAACAGGAAGACTTCACGGGCCAAGGAAATCCGAAGGAAGGCCGGGGCGGAGATCCGAAACCCGAAAACCGAAAACCGAAGGAAATCCGAACGCCGAAATCCGAATTTGCCAAGCCCCTGCGCTGGAATGGCGCTCCTTGAGCCACTGAGGCCGGCTGTCCGCGGCGCGTCAGCTCAATCGGCTACCACAGAGTTAAGGACTGTACCGGGTTCGGCCTTCCTTCGGTTTTCGGATTTCGGATTTCCGGCCCCCTCCCTCCTCGCCGCCCGCTAGAGCCGATCCACGTACCCTTGCATCGCCTTCTCCTGCCGTTCGATGGATTCCACGAGCTTGAACTGCGTGCGGCAGCGATCCAGGTTATGGTCGGGCCGGTGAATGCGGAAATAGGTGTCTCCACTGAGGTGGTCGGTTAGGAAACGAATGCCGATTTCAAACGTGATGAGCTTGCCAGAGAAGGCGATGAGGGCCTTCTCCGCCCGGGTCAAGAACCGACCCGCCGTGGCGAGATAACCCTCAGCGAGCTTCTTGAACATCGGCATTTGCATCTTCACCTTCGAGAGGTCCTGTTCGTCCTCCAGCGTCGGGCTAGTCGTCGTGCGCACCATGTCGCCGAAATCATAGAGCGCGCAGCCAGGCATAACCGTGTCGAGGTCCACCACGCACTTGGCTTCGCCGGTGACCGTGTCGAGCATGACGTTGTTGAACTTCGTGTCATTATGAGTGATGCGCTCAGGAATCTTCTTCTTGGCCATGGCGTCGAGAATCACGTCCACCAGCGATTCATGCCCTAGCGCAAACTCAATCTCCGGCTTGGCCGCCTGAGCCCGATTAACGTGATCGCGCTGAATAGCCTGTTGCAGGGCGGTAAACCGCTGCCGTGTGTTGTGGAAGCCAAGGATGGTTTCGTTGAGCCGCCCATCGGGCAAATCCACCAGCAGGCTCTGGAAATCGCCGAACGCCCGCCCCGCTTGCAAGGCCTGATCGGGCGACTGCACGGCTTCGAAAGTCTGAACTCCTTCGATGAACACGAACGTCCGCCAATACTCACCGTCGGGGCTGCGATAGTGCGACTGGCCATCTCGCGTCGGAATCACCACCAGGGAGCGGCGCGTGATGTCCCGCGCATCCTGAGCTTCGAGCCGGCGGCGAATGTGGGTCGTCACCCGCATGATGTTCTTCATCACGGCGGGCGGGTTCTTGAAGACGTTCTTGTTGATCTTCTGGTGGATATACCGCACGCGCATGCCGCCCTGGTCATACGTGGCGGAATAGGTCTCGTTGATGTGCCCGATCTTAAACGTCTCCGCGTGCAGGATTTCCCCGTAAATCTGGAACTGCTTCGAGATGTTCTGGAGCTGCTTTTCCTTATATGCCATAGGTATTTTGAACTTCCCCAATCATTGCGGTTCGCACCGCGGCTGACAATCCGTATTTCCACAGAATCCTGCTCCGGACAATCCCGACGCAGGGGGACCAGCGAAGCGGCAACAATTCTCATTATGGCCATGTCATCCCCCGCCGAGTGAGGGCACCCGGCCTACATCCCCCGCAAAACCGCCC
>CAIWJG010000156.1 GCA_903912925.1 uncultured Verrucomicrobia subdivision 3 bacterium
AGCACCAAGGACTGCTCCTGTAGGCCGCGTGCCCTCACGCGGCGCTCAAAGGCGTGAAATGTCCGGACTAGCGACAAAGTCGGTTCTAAGGGCTCCAATCTGAAGCTTGTAGGAGACGACGTAGGGAACTCCGCCTGGACTGGACTGCGCCGTGCTCCGCCCTGCCTTTTGCTTCCTGCCTTGTGCCTTCCTCCTCGATCCGTGTCCATCGTGGTGCAAAAATTCCATCAAGAATTCGCTTGCCGGGCATCATGGTTTCTGATTTACTCTACCTGTTGGGGCAGGACCAACAAGGAATCAAGAGCACAAGTGTGGATTACTCAAAACGGATTGAAGAGCGAGACGAATACGTGCCCACGGCGCTGCGGCAGGTCTGGGAATGGAAGGACTCTATTTACCAGGAAACCAAACACCTGCCCACACGCGAAGCCCTGCATGAAATCCTAAGGCAGGCGCACGAAGCCGCCGTGGCCAACGGGTTCGTCAAAAAGACCCCTGCGGTTCTGGCGGAAACGCCGCCGCCCTATGGCCCGAAGCAACCATGAATTGATGGCCGCCAAACGACAAAACACACGCCGGGAACCCGATGTTTCCGGCAAGGTTGTGGGGCCATGAAGATACGCAAATGGACAACGACCCGAAACACTAACCACATAGACAATTCGCGCGGCTTCGGCTGCTGTCCAGCACCGTCTCGCATGCGCGGCAACATTCGGAGGCATGGCTATGAATCGCAGATTGGCGGCAGGGGCACTGGTAGTTTTGATCACGCACTTCTTTGGCGCGCTTTCGCCGCTCTACGCCGACTTGAATGCCGGGCTGGTCGCCTACTACCCCTTCGAAGGCAACGCCAATGACGCCAGCGGGAACAGAAATAACGGCACGCCGGACGGCGGTGTCACATTCGTGCAGGGAAGAAGCGGGCTAGCAGCGCAGTTTGCCGGCGGAGGCTTTGTTGATTGCGGCAACGGCCCCGCTTTTCAATTCCATGACTCAGATTTAACCTTGTGCGCATGGGTGTACAACGATGGGAATTCTGGTGAAAGCGTCATCCTGTCGAAGGAGAAATCCGGCGTTCCGCAGCATCAGTTCCGCTTGGCCACTCAGGGGGGCGATACGGTCTGCTTCATCATGTGTGATGACGGGTACCTTTGGTATCCGTTTGGACTCTGGGATCCTTCAGGCGGTTACCATCTTCAAACAAGCCTGCCGGTTTCCCAGTGGAGCCACGTAGTTGTGACACGATCAGGTCTGACCTTCAAATTATTCGTCAACGGGTCCCAGAAGTCAGAATGCACGATTCAAGTCAACTTCGACCACAGCAACAACTATAACCTCATGATCGGTGCACGGTATGGGCCGGGTGCAGGATACGATTTCTTCTACCGTGGCAAAATAGACGACGTCCGCATCTACAACCGAGCCCTGTCCGCAGCAGAGGTTCAAGCCCTTTACAACGTGGGACCAGGCCAACCCGCCCTAAGCAACATCCGGGCCTCGCAGCGAGCGGGGACGAATCTGGTGGACGTGTGGTATGACCTGAGCAGCGCAACTGCGCCCGTGTATGTGTCGGTTTCGATCTCCACAAACAGTGGTGTTTCCTATCCCCTCCAGCCCGCGCACCTCACCGGCGACGGCGTGACGGCACCCATCGGCTCCGGCACATTGCGGCACTTAGTCTGGGGAGCGGGGGCAGATTTGGGGGTGGGCTATTTTCCGAACACAGTCATCCAGGTGGCAGTCCAGCCGTATTGCCAGTCGGCTTCCGGACCGTTCGCGGTGGACCTGCGGGGGCTGACAGGCGGGCTGACAGTCTCCGGGCGCGTGCGGGACGCGTTTTTGCGGCAGGCGCTCAGCGGTGCCAGCGTTAGCCTGGCCGGACAGAATACGACGACGCTGTTTGATGGCAGCTATTCCTTGACGAATATCAGTTTGGCCAGCGGCAACACGTTGATGGTGAGCAAGGTGGGGTATGCGACCCACACTGGCGGCCTCGCCTGCCAGCCCGGTTCCACCCTCGCCACCCAGCCGGACATCTTCCTACCCCCGACGCCCACAAACGTCCAACCGGTCGTCACAAGCGTCTCTGCGCGGTACAAAGGGATATTCCTATGGAGCGTGAACATGAACAACGATTTCACGGCTTCGGTAGATTGGAACGGCTTGGCGCCGGGGACAGTCCGCTTCTTCGCGAATGATCTATTAATGGCGGAAACCAACGGTTCAGGTCCTACTTACTCCTGCACGATAGACATGGCGAAAGAGCCTTTTCAACCATCGCTCGATCCGAATAGAAACAAGATTCGAGTCAATGCCGTCAGCGGCGGTATCGGTTCTGATCCCTCAGAACTGCCAGTTACTATCGTTCCGGTTCCTGACGTCATCAAGTGGCTGATGCTGCTGCGGACATGGACTCCTTATGTTGACGGAGAGCAGTTTTCACTTGGGATGGAGCTCGATTTCCCAGACCCACCCATGAAAGGTGTTGATGTGAATCTCGGCCCATTGGGACGCTTCGGAACTGAACTGCAAATGAAAGGCGAATTCAGCTACACACCCGTCAATGGCGAGTGGGAGTTTGCGTTTGGTGAGACGCTGGGGCTTGTTCGGAACAAGCCGGGGCGTCGCTCCACCATACCTGGCCTCGCGCGCTACTCCAAGCTTCACCTGTATCTAGGAAACAAAACTCTTGAAGGTTCTTTGCGGGCCGGCGCGCGCGGGACGCTTGGGCTGACCGACTTTAATCTGGTAGATGCCGAGGCGTTCGGTGGCGGGTCCATCGGGGGCAAGCTGGAATTGACCCGGTATGGGGTTCTGGACGTGATTCCAGGACTGAGCACGCTCATCTCTTGGTTTCCGCCTTTGGAACCTGTAGTGAAAGGCACGTCGGTGATGATCTGGGCCAAACCTGAGTTGAGTGCGGAGTTCAAGCTGGGTTTCTACCCGACGCTTCAATTCAAGCCGGCTGAATTCGGCGGCAAACTGGGTATCGAAGCGGAGTATGAACCGAATCTTGGTGGATTGGCCAAGCTGCGCCTCTACGCCGGTGGCGAGCCAAGCTTCAAGCTCCAAACAGTTGATCCTTTCCTGAAGGAACTCCGCTTCCGTGCCTATGCAGGTGGCGAGATCGAGTGCTGGGTGTTCAAAGCCGGGCCGGTTGAGTACGTCTTCGTGGACGTGACGTGGCCATCGGAGCAAGGTGCGCCAGCATGGCCAGCGAGTCTGTTCGATGCGAAGCTGGCGCGAGTGGTGTCTGAAGGAGCAGGCCCGACCGGGTGGCAGCCTCTTAATCGGGCCTATTTGAAGGCCGGGCCAGAAAAGTTTGTCGCTGATGAGCCGCACGCGAGATTGGCGACCAAGCTTGGTGAGTTGTCGCTGGCAAACTTCCGCCAGTTGAGCCAGACGCCGGTAAAAGGCTCGGTGATGGCAGCATCGCCCGCGAAAGCCGCATCCGGCAAACCGGCCTACAGCCCCGAGTTCGGCGAGCCTGACTCAGGCACAAACCAGGCCGACCTGACACTGGTGCAGAACGCCTTTCCCGGATCATCCCCGGCAATGGCCGCGCGGGGAACCGAGTTGATGCTGCTTTATGTCACGGATAACGGCATCACTAACAACCTCCAATACACCGACATCGCTTGGACGCGATGGGATGGAACGAATTGGAGCCTGCCGCTGGCCATCCGCACCAACACGCAGGCGGAGTTCGCGCCGCAGGTGGCCTACGACGGCAATGGGGACGCCATTGCGGTATGGGAACGGGTAGCGGATCCGGATTTCAACCAGACGAACCTAATGGCGATGGCGGCGCAGATGGAAATCGTGTGGTCGCGCTGGAACCGGGCCGATGGGGCGTGGACGGAGCCGGTATCGCTGACAGGGAACGGCTATCTTGACCATGCGCCGCTGCTGTGCGGACCGCTGAGCGATGGCAGCGTGCTGGCCGTGTGGACGGAGAACCAACAGAACCTGCTGATGGGAACAAATGGGCCGGGTAATGACACGGTGTTGTGGGCCGAGTGGAGCGCGGCGAGCCTAACGTGGGGCGCGCCGCAGGTGCTCGTGGACGGACTGGCCTACCGGTTGTCGCAATCGCTGGCGGGCGTGGGGAATCATGCCGTCTATGCTTGGACGCGGGATATGGATGGAGTGCTGACCAACGACGCGGACCAGGAAGTGTTCTTCATGGACTACACCAATAACACGTGGGGCACGCCCCGGCAGTTGACCACGAATACCGTGGCAGACAAGACCGTGCGCGCGGCGGTCGCGATGAACGGCAGCGTCTTCCTGGTCTGGCAGAACGGCACGAACCTGGTGCTGAGCCAGAACTTCTCAACCAATGTTTCGACGGCACGGACAGACTCGCAGACCGCTGGGTTTGCCGACTATGCGATGACGGTAGGCCCGCTTGGGCACCTCGTCTTGCTCTGGCAAGAGATGAGCACCAATGGGTCGGACGCCCACTATGTGGTCTATGACCCGGTGGCAGCCACTTGGGGTCTCGACGACTTGCTCTGTCACGACTCGCCGCTGGAGCGGTCATTCGCGCCGGTGTGGGACGCTGTCGGCAACCTGACGGTCGCCTACGACAAGGTGCAGATTCTCTACACCAACAAGACGGTGACAGTGGAAGGCGGCGGCTCGGTCACGATCACCAACGTGCCGCAGCCAGGCCAGGTGGACCTGATGGTGACAAAACGGGCCTTGGTGAAGGATCTGGCGCTGCTGGCGGGCGATTTCACCGTGCAAGGTGTGAACTACCTGCCAGGCGATCCGCTCACGCTGTCAGCGACGGTGCATAATTCCGGCAACGTGGCCATGAGCAATGTGGTGGTGGGCTTCTATGACGGCAACCCGGACGCGGGCGGGGTGCTGCTGACAAATGTGACGCTGGCGGGCTGGCTGGCGGCGGCTGGGACAAATGTGGCCAGCGCGGTATGGGTGGTGGCCGAGCCGGCTACCAACCACACGCTCTGCGCGGCGGCGAACAGGGCCGGACTGGCGGGTGAGTTCAACGGGTCCAACAACTTCGCCTGCGTGAGCATCGGCGGAACGGATCTGGCGGTATCGCTGTCGAGCTACAGCGCGGAGACGAACGGGGCGATGCGTGTGATTGCCCAAGTGCAGAATCTCGGAGCGCCGTCGGCGACGAACTCAGTACTGGCCATTCGGCGGTATGGCTCGCCAAATACGCCGCTGATGACGGTGGCGGTGCCGCTGTTGGAGCCGGGGCGCCTGGCACAGGTGGCGCTGGATTTGCCCGCCGGAACTCAGCCAGCGGGTGAACAGATATACACGCTCACGGCGGATGAAACGCGCATCACGAGCGATATTGATACGAACAACAATACCTCCAGCTTCGCCGCCAACCTCTGGATTGACTCGGATGGCGACGGAACTTCGGATAGCTGGATGATGCAGTATTTCAGCCATGCAACCGGGCAGGCGGGTGATCTGTCGCGGGCGCAGGATGATGCGGATGGGGATGGCGTGAGCAACCTGGCGGAATACCTTGCGGGCACCAGCCCGAAAGATCCGCATTCGTATCTGAGCATCACGGACATCGGCCTGGGCGGAACAAATGGGGTGCAGATTACGTGGGGCTCGGCGTCCAACCGACTCTACTCACTCCAGCGGGCCATTGCTCTGAGCGGGGGCTTGGGCTTCACGAACATCGCCCAGCACATCCTTTCCACGCCACCGGAGAATGTATATCTCGACGCGCCCGCAACCAACAGCCCGTCGCTGTTCTACCGGGTCAGGGTGGAATAGGCCAACTGCTCACTATTAACACAGGGGACAGCAGTTGAAACCACGAAACACCGGCTGATAACAACGCTGGGGCGTTCACCCGCAGGGTGAACACCATTACTCAGCAAAAATCCGTGTAATCCGTGTCTGCATTGTAAGCGGTTCGTTGTTCGGGCCGTGTGTGGATAAGGCGGATGCTCTCCGCATGGAGGACTGCCACCGCAATCGAAAGGCCGGACAGGCTTTGTTGGAACGAGAGGTTGCGATCGCCGGTAATGAAGACATGGAAGTCACGTTGAGCCAAGGCCAGCAACCGCCCGTTCTTGATGCCAGTCCAACCCGTCTCCTGCACAGTTCTCACGTCGTGGTCGGGCAGGTCGCGCCGCAATCGCCAATCCCGGCACTCGTCGAGAAGCAGGTTCACCTCACGCGGGCGCGAGCAGTTTTTCCGCGGCGGCCTCGATGAAGCCGATGACCTGGTGGCGCTTCACCGTAGGAAACCCGGCCAGTCCTGTGCCAAAATCCGAAGCCCCGAAACCCGAAAACCGAAGGAAATCCGAAATCCGAAGCCCGAAGGAAAGCCGCACCCGTAAGCCGCAGTTCACCCTAGCGGACCCTTTTCGGATATCGGATTTCAATCCCTGCTCGCGCCTGGCCTGGCCGCTG
>CAIWJG010000157.1 GCA_903912925.1 uncultured Verrucomicrobia subdivision 3 bacterium
CCTGGGGAGAGGGCCGGGGTGAGGGGGAACTGGGCTCATTATTGATGAGATGGGAACGCCGGGTGAGGGCACCCGGCGGGGGGTGACATGGCTATAATGAGAATTGCTGGCAGGGCTGTGGCGGGGCTTGTCGAACGGTGGCGCGTGGCTTAGCTTGTGGCCATGAATGTCAGCGCCATCGTCAGCGGAAAGTTAATCAAGTTGAAGCTCTCGCCCGGCCTTGCCGTCGCTTGGAAACAAAACAAGGGGCGGCGCATGAGCGAGGCGGAAGCCGTCCGTTTTGTGGAAACCAAACGGCGCGAACACGCTTTGCGCCAAGCCAGCCCCTATCTTGCGAGTCGTGCTTGACACCTGCGTGGTGAAGCTCGCCACGCTGCCCAACCCCGGAAACAAGGCCGCCATCATCTGGGCGTTGTGCCCGCGGGAAATGCTCCCGATTTTTGGCAGCCCGGACACGCTGAGTGAATACCATCGCGTGCTGGCAGAGCAGCCGCTATTCCTCGAAGAAATCCAAGCAGGCATCGAACTCTGTTATTTTTTTTGTAATGTTTCCACCAGGAAAGGGTCGTCCCGGAAAGTCCGAGCAGGGTGACAGGCTGCTGCGTTTGGAGCGGGGTAGCAATGATAGCCTACCTTGCAAGTTTCTCATTATCTGATAGTTCCGTGACCCCCATGGGGGTGCCCCCGGGGGGACGAAGGAAGAAGGTGGAATGAAGAATGCAGAATCCAGAGGCCGGTTATGCCCGGCCATGCGTGAGAATCACGCATTACCGCGAGCCATCCCGAAGCCACCACACAGGGAATGCAGAAGGAAGAACCGCCTTGAACAGCGAAGACGAGATCACGAATGACACCTGGATCAAAACGGGCTCGGTTACAGCAATTCTCACTAGGGGACGAATGGGACGAATGGGACGAATGGCGGATGCTCATACGCGGCATGGAACACCCTAAAGAGTGGACACCGAACCTCCCAGACCAGCCAAAATGAGAACTGCTGCTCGGTTACGCTGAGTCAAACATCCCACCCCACCTCATCGCTCGACCGTCAATCGGTCCACAGCGCAGTGGAGGCAAGCGAAAGCGTTCGCCCCGAGTTGATCCGGCGACACCGGAGCCGCCGGAGGCTTCGCGGAAAGGTCTTGCTTGACCCGGGCGGGAGTGAGAAATTCCTACTATGAGTGCAACCGTTGGGCGAGAGAAGCGGCAAGTCACCTTGCCGCAGGAAGTGGTACGGGCCGCCGGGATCGAAGTGGACGACCAGGTGGACTGGCGCTTTGAAGACGGAGAAATCCACGGAAAGAAACTGGTCCCGGAAACGGCTGAGGTTTTGGACTTGGAAGACCTTGACCCGAAGACCTTGGCGCCCAAGGAGGGTAAGCTGACTTGCGAAAGCATCGTAAAGGCCATCCGAGCAGACCGAGCGCGCCAGGCATGAAGGTCTATTGGGACACCTCGGCGATCATCTGGTACTTCGGGCGTGGTGGACTAGGCGAGATTCGTGGTGTGACCAGGCCCCACACCTTGAGCGAAACCTTCTCGGCACTGACGGGCGGGGGCTTCGAATTGGTAATGCCGGACGGTACGAGAAAGCACTGGCGGCTCTCGCTTCGCGCCGCGTCGGCTGTGGTTTCGAGGTTTTATCCGCAACTGGAATACGTCGAGCTTTCGGCCAATGAAATCGTAGCGGCGCTCCAGACCGCCAAAGACAAAGGAGCACAGGGCGGAAGAGTTCATGATCTGATGCACGCGGTTGCTGGCGAAAAGGCCGGCGCGGATGAACTGTGGACAATTGACGAGAACGACTTCGTCGGCCTTGGCAAGGTTCCCCTCAAGTACCTTGCCGACACCCCAGCCACGTAACTGAACCTTTCCAGCGGTAATTAGCGTCAATTCGCGTATTTTCAGCCTTCGCGCCTTCGTGTCTTCGCTGTTCAACTGCAGCGGGTCAAAGCCGCCACACAGGGAATGCAGAAGGAAGAATGCAGAATGAAGAATGGCCGGGCAAAGCCACCTCATGCGACATCAATGCGACATCAAAGCCACCCCAATGCGTGTTGCTAGCCATGCGGTAGCCACCCCAAAGCCACCTCGAAGCCACCCTAAAGCCACCTCAAAGCCACCTCAAAGCCACCTCAAAGCCACCTCAAGGCCACCCTAAGGCTCCCACAAGGCTCCCACAAGGCGACCTCAAAGCCTGGAACCAGGTACCGTCAACGCCGGGGGATCAAACCTCCAGGGTTTTGAGATACGCGTCAGTCCAACGCCGCCTCGGTCCGGCTACCAGCAGGACCGTCCAGGCTGTCCCCGCGGGCAGCAATTCTCATTATGGGCAAAAGTCAGGGGAACCCGTTGAAACGGTTGGACCGCAGCGGGGGCGTGGCTCACCCAACTGAAGTTGGGTGTTAATGAGCGGAAGACTC
>CAIWJG010000158.1 GCA_903912925.1 uncultured Verrucomicrobia subdivision 3 bacterium
GAAACGTGAAGCGTGAAGCGTGAAACGTGAAACATCACGCATCACGTTTCACGTTTCACGTTTCACGCTTCACGCCGCCACTCACAGCTTCGCCTCAGCGTCCCGAATCAGCGAAAGCACCTTCTCCGGCTTGTCGGCGGTCAGCAGGCTTTGCCGGAGCTTGGGGTCGCGAAGCAGGCGGCTGAGCCGGGCGAGAATCGCCAGATGCTGGGTCACCGTTGGCGCGACCAGCAGGAAGAATAGCCGGGCGGGAACGTCGTCAATGGCGCCATACGGAATCCCCTTCACATGCCGGCCAAACACCAAAGTCGGCTGGTCCACGAGGCCCACCAAGGCGTTGCGCGAGTGCGGCACCGCGATGCCATCGCCGATGCCCGTGCTGTGCAGTTGTTCACGCTCGTGCAGTGCGCGCAGCAAGGTCTGCCGGGCCTCGGGCTGGGTGGCAAGCTGTGGGATTTGATCGACGAGTTCGCCGAGGACGGAATCACGGTCCGGGCTTTGCAAATTCAGGTTGATGACCGCTGGCGAGAGCAGTTTGTTCAGGACGACTGAGTTGGCGATCTTCATAAAGCGCCGGATGCTAAACAGAAACCCTCGCGCACAAAAGAAGATGTTCGCGTCTCTCCCCTTCGGAAGGGGAGAGGGAGCAGCCTCGGCAGCTTTGGTGTAGGGGATGCTGCGGACTCCTCAGTAAGGCGCCTTGCGTCCCAACTTCTCCAGGTAGGATATTGCGTCTCCCGAACCGCTCTTAGCGGCTCGGTTCATCCACTCCATGCCGACCGTCCCGTTCTTGTCCGTGCCTTTCCCCTCCAGATAACACCTGGCGAGGAGGTATTCCATGTACGGGTTGCTATCCGTCGCCCTGGCCTTGCAGTCTTCAAACTCCTCCGTGGCCTTAGGGGCATTAATCTCGCGAACCAGACTGGCCGCCTGCCTTTGAAAAACGGCCGCCACACGAGTCAGCACCGCCTTTTCCTCTGTGCTGAGTGAGACGTTCTCGAATGCGGCAACCGTCTTGAAGCCTCCGCCGTCCGAGTAGGACTTCACTCCTTCCTTGATCAAACAGAGGTTCGTGCCGGCCGCATCATCTGCCCCGCGGCCAAAGTTCATCACAAAGTAAGTGGTCTCCGCATCTTGAATCAGCGCGTCGCCATGCGCGAGGGACTGAAGCACCTTGTATCTGGGGATGACGCGCAAGGGCTTGCCGAGGGTTGGCGTCAAATACTGGTTGGTGGTTGAGAACGGCAGGAGGATCTTTCGCTGCCAGGCGCTCTCGATCCCGCTGGCGGCGATAGCCTTTGCGGCAATCTCATGCCACGTCTCGCGGTTCGTCAGCGCCACATACTTTGCTCGGGCCGCTTTCATGGCGTCCAGTTGCTGTAACTGCGCCTCGTTCCCGGGTTGGAAGTAGAGGGAATCGTTATAGCTGATCCAAAAAGCGGGGCTGTAAACGGAAGCCAGGCATTCCACAAAGTGCTTCCGTTCGGAAAGCATCCGCTCGTTTGGATCTCCCGGTGAGGCGCTCCAGCCTGTGGACTGCGCTAGCGCCGCAGCACACAAGAGCAGACCGCCGATGAAGCCACGCAACTTTATCATCCCGGCCCCAATCTAGCCATAAGGCTCGCCCTGTCAACGGAAGCCGGTGCTAAAGCTCCGGATAGCGCCGGCGGGCAACCCCCGGCGCTATCCGGAGGGGCAGCAGAAAGCAAGGGGAAGACCTCACGCAAACCCGCGTCGGCATGCACTAATCCAAGCTTGAGGCGCACGCAGAAGCGCCTTTGGCGAGTTAACATGTTGCATCCCGCGTGCGAGGTGGTAGGATACGCAAGATCAGGTGGTTTGCTGGAAAATTGTACTTTTCCTTTATGATGATGTGACGACGAAAGATTCAATTAGGACCGGTTTTCCTTCCGCGGGTTTGCCAGGATTTGAAGGTTCGAACGTGTCAGTGCGCCGGTTGATTCATATCCCAGTGATTCACAGTCAGGCGGACATGGGTAGCCTCAGATCGGCGATCCAAGCGCTGACGGTGAAGAAACAGGGGGCCCAGGGTTGGGCGCGCAACGTGAACGTAATTGAGGGTCTCTGGGTGAAGATTGAGGAGGCGATTGCCTGTTGGTCGCTGCCGTACGAGAAAATGCGGCTCTACCAGGATGGTTTGCCGGTGTGCGGGCGGGAACAGGAGATTGTCTCGGAGTTGGCCAAGGCCGGCAGCCGCAACCACCAACTGCTGTTGCGATTGAAGGAACGCGGGGCCATCCTGATGGGGACCGAATCGGCCGAACTGCTGGTGCAGGAATATAAACTGATCAAACAAATGTTGACGACCGACGATTCGGCGACGGCGGCTCGCTTGGAGATCCGCCATCAAGAGGTCAGTCGTTCCTTGCTCAAACGCCGTGACCAGGCTATCGCGGACCGCATCAACCACACGCTGTGCCCGGGTGAAAGTGGTCTATTGTTTTTAGGAATGTTGCACTCCATCGAGCGTTGGCTGGCTGAGGATATCCAGGTCACGCATCCGCTTTATCCTCCGTTGCTAGAGGGACGCGAATGAGCATGACCGACAGGAAAAGCCGGGTTTTGATTGTGGACGACGAGCCATCGATCGGTCAGCTAATCTCCCGCTTGCTGGAGCAGGATGGCTTAATCACGCTGGTGGCGCTGGACGGAAAGACGGCCCTGGAAAAACTGCGCTCCGCATCGCCCGACATGCTGATTGTGGACCTCAAATTGCCGGATATGGACGGGCTGGAAATCCTGCGTCAGGCGAAAGCCTTAGACGAGGATCTACCGGTGGTCATTTTAACCGCCTATGCGAAAGTCCCCGGGGCAGTTGAGGCCATGCGGGCCGACGCTTTCGATTATCTGGCCAAGCCCTACGATCACCAGGAACTGATCCGGGTAGTCCACCGCGCTTTGGCCGAACGGCAATTCAAGCTCAGGCTCAAGCATTTCAACCGCCAGACCAACGCCAACCAGGATCTCACCGAGATCATGGGGCCGAGCAAGGTCATTGGACAACTGATTGGCGACCTCAACCGAGTTGCCAAGTCCAACTTCAACGTGGTCATCATCGGGGAAACCGGCTCGGGCAAGGAGGTGGTCGCGCAAGCGATTCACGGGGCCGGCCCGCGCGCCAAAGGCCCTTTTGTGCCGGTGGATTCCGGCGCGATCCCCGAGACGCTCATTGAGGCGGAATTGTTTGGGCACGAAAAGGGGGCGTTCACCGGCGCAGTCGGCCGCAAGCTGGGGCGCTTTGAACTGGCCAGCGGCGGAACGTTGTTCCTGGACGAGATTCTTAACCTGCCGATCACTGCCCAGGCAAAAGTGCTGCGGGCGCTGCAAGAAAAGACCTTTTGCCGGGTCGGGGGCACGCAGCCGGTCAAGGTGGACGTGCGGGTGCTGACGGCCGGGAACCAGGATTTTGATGAGGCTGTCACTGCGGGACGGTTCCGGGCGGACTTGTTCTATCGGTTAAACGAGTTCACGCTTCGGATTCCGCCGCTGCGCCAGCGCAAGGAGGACATCCTGTACCTGGCGAAGCGATTCCTGGATATGACCAACGCGGAATTGAAGAGAGAGGTGGTCGGATTTTCCGAGCCGGCCATTCAGGCGATGCTTGATTACCCTTGGCCGGGAAATGTCCGGCAACTGCGCTCGACTATCCGGCGAGCCGTGCTCCTGGCCAGCAAGGTGGTAACTGAACACGATCTGGATATTCTCAAGCAGGACAGCAAAGCAGCGTGGCTTGTGACGTCGCCCACAAGGGGGGGCGTCACGCCTGCCGCCGGGCTGTCGCTCAAGGCCATCGTGGCGCAAAGCACGACGGCAGTGGAGCGCGAGATCTTATTACAGACGTTGCGCCAAACCGGCGGCAACAAAGCCAAGGCCGCCCGCCTGCTCCAAATTGATTACAAGACGATTCAGTCGAAGATTAAACAATACGGAATTATCCCCAACCAAGAAACGTTATGAAGAAAAAGACCCCAGATAAGAATGAACCCACCGGCGAAGCTGGCGCCCGTTTTGGCGGCATCCTGTCAGGACTAACTGGCTTGATGGAAAAGCTCAACGAGCTGGCGGAAACCGGCGTCGAGCTGCGGCGCGGCGGCGAATCTCATGGCGCCGGCCAGGAGCGTAAAGGCATCTACGGATTTACGGTGAAGGTCGGCTTGGGCGACCAGACGGCCCGCGTCGAGCCGTTTGGCAACATTCGCGCCGACAAGACAACCGGCCAGGCGGTGGTGGAGGAGGTCCGGGAGCCGGTCGTGGACCTGTTCGAGGAGAAAGACCACCTGCTGATTGTGGCCGAGTTGCCGGGCATCAGCGCCGCCGACGTGAAGCTGGAGGTGAAGGACGACGTGCTGACGATTATCGCGACTAAAGGCGACAAGAAGTACCGCAAAGAGGTGCTGTTGCCCGGCAGCTATCCCAAAGCGAAGATGCGCCTGTCGTGTAACAACGGCGTGCTGGAAATCAAGTGCGTCAAATGACCGCCGCCTGACCTATGGACAAACTCGAATCCGGTCAATTGAAACTGAAAGTCACGGAGGCCATCGGCAAAGACGTGGGCCGAGCCTTGGCGCGCATCGGCCCGGAAGACATGGAACGGCTCGAAGTAGCCATTGGGGACACCGTCGAAGTGGTCGGCAAACGCGCGACGGTCTGCAAAGTGATGCCAGCCTACAAGGAGCTTCGCGACCAAACACGCGTGCAACTGGACGGCCTGACCCGCGAGAACGCCGGGGCGGCGCTGGACGAGTTTGTGCAGGTGAAGAAAGTGACCGTGCGTCCGGCCCAGCGCATTGGACTGGCGCCGCTAACGATTGCGCCCGACGCCCGCGACCTGAAGTACATCGGCAGTTTATTGGACGGTTTGCCGGTTCAGGCCGGGGATCGAATTCGGGCGGTGTTATTTGGCAGCCGTTCCGCTGATTTCAAGGTGGAGAACACGACGCCCCGCGGGCCGGTGCTGATCAATCCGACGACTGAGCTGGTGGTCGGCAAAGCGGAGGTCAAGGAGCGCGCGCGGGCGGCCGTTCCGTATGAGGACATCGGCGGCCTCAAGCCCCAACTGCACCGCATCCGGGAGATGATTGAGCTGCCGCTGCGTTATCCGGAAGTGTTCGAGCGGCTGGGCATCGGCGCGCCCAGAGGCGTGCTGCTGCACGGTCCGCCCGGCTGCGGCAAGACGCTCATCGCGCGCGCCATCGCGCATGAAACCGAAGCTAATTTCTTTTCCGTGAGCGGCCCGGAGATCATCCATAAATTCTACGGCGAGAGCGAAGCGCACTTGCGCAAGATCTTCGACGAGGCGACGCGCCAGGGGCCGAGCATTATTTTCCTGGACGAGATTGACGCCATTGCCCCACGGCGGGACCAGGTGGTCGGCGAGGTGGAAAAGCGGGTGGTCGCCCAGCTCCTGGCGCTGATGGACGGGCTGACCAAGCGGCAGAATGTCATTGTCATTGGCGCCACCAACCTTCCCAACGCGCTCGACCCGGCGTTGCGGCGCCCCGGCCGCTTTGATCGGGAAATCACTATTCCGATTCCGGATCGCCACGGGCGGCAGGACATCCTGGAGATTCATAGCCGGGGCATGCCTTTGAAGCCGGATGTGGACATGAGCCGCCTGGCGGAGATCACCCATGGTTTTGTCGGCGCGGACCTCGAAGCGCTCTGCCGGGAGGCGGCCATGATTTGCCTGCGCGACATCCTGGCCGACCTGGATTTTTCCCTGGCCAAGATCCCCTACGAACGGCTGGCCAAGCTGGAGGTGAGCATGGCGCATTTCTCGGCGGCGTTGCAGGAAGTCGAACCGTCCGCCATCCGGGAGGTCTTCGTGGAAGTGCCCACTGTGCGCTGGAGCGACGTCGGCGGGCTGGCCCGGCTGAAACAACGGCTGGTGGAAGCTGTCGAGTGGCCCTTGCGCCACGCGCGCCTGTTTGAACAAGCCGGGGTCCGTCCGCCCAAAGGCGTGCTGCTGTCCGGCCCGCCCGGCTGCGGCAAGACGCTGATGGCCAAAGCCATCGCCAACGAAAGCCAGGTCAATTTCATCTCGGTCAAAGGCCCGGCGCTGTTGTCCAAGTATATCGGTGAATCAGAGCGACAGGTGCGCGATATCTTCCGCAAGGCCCGACAGGCCGCGCCGTGCATCATCTTCTTTGACGAGCTGGACGCCTTGATGCCGGCGCGTGGCGGCGCGGTTTCCGACACGCCGGTCACGGATCGGGTGTTGAGCCAGTTCCTGACGGAGCTGGACGGCATCGAAGAACTCAAAGGCGTCCTGGTGCTGGGGGCCACCAACCGACTGGATCGGCTGGATCCGGCGATGATCCGGCCCGGCCGCTTTGACGCAGTCGTGGAAATCCCGCTGCCAGAGGAACCGGAGCGCAGTGAGATCTTTGCGGTCCATCTGCGCGGTAAGCCGGTGTCGCGCAGTGTGAAGATCAGCGAACTGGCGGCCAGGAGCGCGGGCTTCAGCGGAGCTCAAATCGCGTCGGTCTGCAACCTCGCCGCTCTCCAAGCGGTGCGCCGCGTGGTGGCCGAAGCCGGCGGTTCGGAAGCCGGCCGCCCGCCTCTGAAAACTCCGGCGAAGCTGCTGATCGAGCCGGATGACTTGGTAGCCGCGCTGGCAGAAGTTGCCCCTCAGGCATGAGCGAAGATTCTCAGAACGTGTCTTACGTTTACGGCTTCACGCGGGCGGGGGGCGCGGGAATGCAGAATGCAGACGGCGCCGGCGTCCTCAGTGGCGGGATTGATGAGATGCATTTGCCGGTATTCTCGCGGAGTGGCGAAGTGGCAGCGATTGTAAGCCAGGTTTCGCGGTCTGAATTCTGCGGACTAACCGGCGAAACAAACCTGCAAGACCTGACTTGGCTGGCGGCGCGCGCCTGCCGGCACCAAGCGGTGCTGGAGCAGGTGATGCGCCTGGGACCGGTGTTGCCGGCAAGGTTCGGCACGCTCTTTTCCTCGCCGGCAAGCCTGGAGGGGTTTATGCGGAAGCATCAAGCTGCCATGGTGCAGTTTCTGGAATGGGTGGGCGGCCAGGAAGAATGGGCGGTGAAGGGCTTCTTTGATCAGGCGTGCGCGGAGGCACAGTGGCTGGCCCGCCGTCGGTCCGAGGAGCCAGGGCCGACGGCTTCGTCGCCCGGCGTCGCCTATTTGCAGGAACAAGGCCGGCGCATTCAGGCCAAGCGAGCACTGGACGACCATCTTGCGAAGGCGTGCGACGACCTCTTAAACGAGTTGAAACCACTGGCTTCGGAAATTGTTCCGCGGCGGATTGTGGGGCGCGAAACCCCGGACGCGGCGCGGGAGATGGTACTGAATTGGGCGTTGCTTCTGCCGACGGCGGCAGTGGCTGATTTTCGTAGCCGGATCGAGCGTGCGAACGCAAACCAAAATACCACCGGCCTGGCCATTGAAGTAACCGGTCCCTGGCCCCCCTACAGTTTCTGTCCCGTCCTGGAAACGGAGCCGCCGCCGGCGCCCGATTCAGCCAAAGCGGCACCCTAGCCTATGAGCGCGAACCAAGCGGATATCAAGCGGGATATAGGCTTCTACGAGACGCTGTTGAATGCGATTCCATCGTCGGTGTTGCTGGTCGGCCGGGATCTGCGCATCGCTTTGGCCAGCCGCAACTTCCTGGAAAAGAGCCGGCGCACCGAGGGACAGACGTTGGGCCGGCGATTGCCAGAAGTCTTTCCGCCGGCGATTTTGGACCAGTCGGGGCTGATTCGGCACATTCAAAGGGTCTTTGATACCAACCAGCCAACCGCCGGCGAAAAAATCACCTACCGCGCGCCGGGCGGACTGATGCGAATTTACTATTACCGCGTTCTCCCTTTGCCGGGCCGGGACAAGCTGGAGTTTGCCATTCTGATCATGGAGGACGTCACGGAACAGGATCGTTTGAGTGCGGACATCCGCCAGACGGAGCGCCACCTGTCGATCGTGGTGGAGAGCACCAGCGAGATCATTCTTTCAACCGCCCCCCGGGGTCAAATTCTCAGTTGGAACCAATCCGCCCAGCGGATTTCGGGCTTCACCCCTCAGGAAGTCCAAGGGCGCCGCTTTTACGAGTTTTGCGCACCGGAGCATCAGGACGACGTGCAGCGGTTGTTTTCTGAGCGGAGAGAGGGCAAGAACCCGGAGCGACTGGAATGGGATTTGGTGACCAAAAGCAACAAGAAGATTTCCATTTCCTGGATCTGGTCCCCCATGATGAACGACCAGGGCGAAACCATTGGCATTGTAGCTGTTGGGCGTGACCTCACCGAAAGCCGCCGGGTCGAGGCGCAATTGCTGCAGGCCCAAAAGCTGGCGGCCTTGGGGGTGATGGGCGGCGGCATTGCACATGAGTTGCGCAATCCCCTTGCGATCTGTTCCTCCGCTGCCCAGTTCCTGATGGAGGATGAAATCACGCCGGAGTTTCGTCGCGAGTGCGCCCAAAAGGTGCAACAGGGAACGCAACGAGCCTCCGCCATCATCGAACACCTCTTGAAATTCACGCGGCCCTCCGAGTGGACCAAGCTCGCCAAGTGCGACCTGCTTACCGTCCTGAATGAAACTCTGGAGTCAGTCACCAACCAAAGCAACCTTCAAAACATCGAGTTGAGCCTGCAATTGCCCGATGCGCCCGCATTCGTTCATGGCGATGCTCATCTGCTCCAACAAGTGTTTGCGAACCTGCTCTTGAACGCCATCCAGTCGATGCCCTCCGGGGGCCACCTCCAGGTGATCGCCGCAACGAGCCTCCACCAGGTCAGCGTCCGAGTGGTCGATACGGGCTGCGGCATCCTCGCGGCGGACCTCGACAAGATCTATGATCCGTTCTACTCGAAGTCCCTGAGCCAAAAGGGGATCGGCCTGGGTCTGGCGCTCTGCTACGCCATTGTCAAACAGCACGCCGGGAACATCGAGGTGGACAGCGTTTCAGGACAAGGCAGCACCTTTACCGTGCGGTTGCCCCTGAGTCAGGACTGATGGTTGAACCGACCGAGACGGCACGGACAGGAGGGATACCCCCTTTAATAGGGAGTGACGGTTAGGGAACGAATTCCCTAAAGGCTGCCAGCAGGGCATTGCTGAACTCATGAATCTGCGGAACGGCCTATAAATATGGGGTAAGGCTAGTGGCGGCAGCCGCCCAAGGCTTGGCATGATTCAAGCTAAACATTGTTTCGGTCCCGGTTCCCGGTGTTCTGGGATGATCGTGAGTGAGTAAACTGCAAATAAAACCTAGATAAAATGGCAAAAGTAACAAAATCAACAGACTCATCGAGTCTCGCAGAAGTAGTCGATCGTATTCTTGACAAAGGCATCGTGATTGATGTCTGGGCTAAGGTGTCGCTGGTCGGCATCGAGCTGGTTTCCATTGAAGCCCGCGTAGTCATCGCCTCCGTCGAGACATACTTGAAGTATGCCGAGGCCATTGGTTTGACGGCAACTGCCGCGGCCCCCGCCTGAGTACCACGGGAGTAGCAAGCGTCAGGCGGAGGACCTATTCTGTTCTCCGCTTGACGCAAATTTGTAACCAAAAATCCTTAATACAGGAAAGGTTTGCGCATGATAAATAACTTAACGAATGATATGACGCGGTTGTGTGGCGAGATCGCTGCGCTGCGGGGTAGCCGCGCGGACCTGATGAGTAAGCTCGCGGAAACCAGCGCGGAAATGCAGGCGTCGGTCACCCAAATGCTGGCTGGCTTCGGAGAGGCCCGGTCCGAAATGTCCAAACAGACCAAAGCCGAACTGAGCGAATTTGTCGCCAGTGTCAAGGAAGCGGTGACCGAACTGCGACAACAGGTAGCTCAGAAGCAGGAAGAGTTCCGGGAAGACCTCTCGGGTGCGCATCAGGCATGGCATGGTGCCAGACCCGCGCCCCGACAGGAGCGAGCGGTCGAAAGTCCGCGTTTTCGGGAACCGTCCGAAGATCTGGCGCCCAAGGCGAAAAAGAAGAAACGGTAGGGCCAGCGCACCGTAACCGTTTATCGGGCCACTCCGTCCGCACTGGGAGAGATCAATCCCCGCGAGGGCGGGGTGAGCCGCTCTGTGGGGTCAGGCCAAGGCGGCCAGGGGCGGTCGGAGGTCCGGGTGTGCGGTGCTTTATCGCCAAAAGACATCGTCACATGAATGTTCGTAAATCCAAGTCAGCCCGAAAAGAAAGGGCCCATATGCAAACTACCTCTGATATCGTTTCGACCGAGCCCAGCAGTGGGTTTGTGACCACGCCCCTTGTGGAACAAATCACCCAGCGGGCGCTGAACTATTTGCAGGCGGGCTATCCCGTTCATTTCGCCGGGGCTGCCGGCACCGGCAAGACCACGCTGGCGTTTCACGTGGCGACGCAACTGAACCGGCCCGTGTCGCTGATGCACGGGGACGATGAGTTTGGCAGCTCAGACCTCGTTGGCCAGGACAGCGGCTATCGCAAGCACAAGGTCGTTGATAACTACATCCATTCAGTGGTTAAGACCGAGGAGGAGATGAAGTCCCTGTGGCTGGAAAATCGGCTCACGACCGCCTGCCAAAACGGGGACACGCTGATCTACGACGAATTTAACCGTTCGCGGCCGGAAGCCAACAATCCTTTTCTGAGCATCTTTTCCGAGCGCATCCTTAACTTGCCCAAGCTGCGTCGCTCCGGCAGCGGCTACTTGCAGGTGCATCCGGAGTTTCGGGCAATCTTTACGTCCAATCCGGAAGAATACGCCGGGGTGCATAAGACCCAGGACGCCTTGATGGACCGGTTGATCACCATTCAGTTGGAACACTACGACCGGGAGACGGAGGTTCAGATCACGATGGCCCGCTCCTCCATCGGCCAGGCCGATGCCGAAACCATCGTAGATCTGGTGCGCAAACTTCGGAGCGTCGGCGTGAGCAACAGCCGTCCGACTATCCGCGCCTGCATCGCCATTGCCCGCGTGCTGGCGTTGCGCGGCGTGCATGCCAATCCGGAGGATTCCATCTTCCAATGGGCCTGCCGCGATGTCCTGAATTCGGAAACGGCCAAGGTCACCCGTGATGGCCGCTCGATCATGCCGCAGAAGGTAGAGGAAGCCTTGTTCAAAGGGCTGCACGCCACGCCGGCTACCCCCCCGCGTGCTTTCACTAACTCGCGTCCGCGCAATTCCACCAAGAAAGGAACCGACGAATGCCTCCTCCAAAACGAATAATTCGCAGCGTTAAGGATATCCGCACCCGTTCCAGCACGCCTGACGCGATTCTTGTCCCTTACAAGGCTTATATGGCGATCACCGCCCTGGAGATGGAAAAATTCCGGCGCGAGACGGAACGCGACAACCTGATGCTGCGGTTGAACAATGTCCATGCCCGCCTCCAGACGGTGGAAACTGAAAAAGCGAGCCTCTTGCGGCGCTTGGGCAAGGACGGGCACAGCCGACCCGGACAGCGGCCCATCAAGTCTTCCCGGCCAACCCGGGACTGCCCCGCGGGGGCCAATGCCGCCGGATTCAAGTTCCAGTACTGAGCGTATCGCCACGGATTAAGCACCACGAGGGCAAACCAAGATATACTATGAAGATTAACTGCCTTTCCTGCGGCCACAAAGTGGAAGTGGACGACGCGTATGATGACTACGCGGGCCAGATCAAGTGTTATGCATGCCATGCCATCATGGAAATCAAGAGTGAGGATGGCAAACTCAAATCGGTCAAGCTGGCGTGGAGCGTGGACCGCCAGGCCGACGCGGAGAAATAAGTCGTGCTCAAGCCAAGCATTACCCTGAAGTCTGCCGCCCACATTCGCACGGCGCGGCAGATAAAGAGTTTTCGTTCCGGCCGAATTTCCACCGGCGTGGCCATGGAGGCTTTGGATAGGGGCCGGATTCGATTTGAGTATGAGCGGCTGGCCTGCCGGGAGCGGCGCCACCGCTAAGTTTCACCAGCTTACTGCCATGCCAGCAAGTAATTCACTAATTGAATCTGGGGCCGGTAGCCAGCGAATGTTCCGCTTTGTGAACGAGGTTGTCTGCGGTTTCTGCCAGGGCAGTGGCGTGGACCCCAAGTTGGGCAGCCGCTGTCCGGTCTGCGGCAGCAGCGGCATGATTTGTGTCATCCCGCCCGTGGTCACTTGCCTGCGCTGCTGTGGCACCGGCCGGGAAAATGGCGATCTGACGTGCCTGGCCTGCGAGGGGACTGGGGCGGTACAGGTCCGCGCGCAGGCCGCCCCCTGCACGGCATGCGGGCAGACGGGCACCGCCGGAATTTTCTACTGCCGACTGTGCAAGGGCCAAGGCGTGGTGTAAGCTCACCGCAAGACAATCGATAAAAGCTATGAACACGCCTCCAGAATCCAGCTCTCCCGTGGGGGGGAAATGCCTGTATGCCATCGCCGCCCTCTCTGAGGACCGCGCCTACAATGTTGCGGGCATTGACGGCAGCGCCGTGTATAGTGTTAGCAATGGCCACGTGGCGGCAATCGTAAGTGATTGTGCCCACCAAAAACTCCGTCCGGAACGCGCCCACTTGGCGGCCCATCGAGAAGTCCTCAAGCGGCTGATGCTGGACAGCACCGTCCTGCCGATGGCTTTTGGAACCATTGCCGACGATTTGAAAGCAGTTCGGCGGTTGCTTTCGCTCAATCAGGCGGCGTTTCTGGACCAACTCGAGCGCGTCGCCGGCAAAGTCGAGATGGGTTTGCGCGTTAGGTGGGACGTGCCTAATATCTTTGAGTATTTCATTGATATTCACCCGGAATTACGCGCCTCGCGGGACCGTTTGCTGGGCAACCAGCGCGAAACGCGTCAGGAGGACAAGATCGAGCTGGGGCAGTTGTTCGACCGCATCCTCAACGATGACCGCGAAGCGCATTTTGAAAGGCTGGAGGAGGCGCTCGCACCGTGCTGCGCGGAAATCAAGCGCTCGCCGCCCCGCAATGTCAACGAGGTGGCCAACCTCAATTGCCTAGTTGGACGCAACGACCAAAAGCAACTGGAAGATGCGGTTTTCCAGGCGGCCAACCTGTTTGACAACAACTACGCTTTTGATCTGAACGGGCCGTGGGCACCGCACAATTTTGTGGATATCGACCTCAAGCTCGGCGGCCGAAAATGAAGCGGATGCCGCATGCTGCTCATTGACAAACTCCTGCTGTCTCCCATCTACGCCACCATCTGGGCAGCCCGGCAGGTGGATAACGCCATTCAACAAGAACGCGCGGCGGAACCGGAGAAAATTACCGCCGACTTGAGCGAGCTCTACATGATGCTGGAAACCGGCCAGATCACGGAGACTGAGTTTGCTGCCCGCGAGAAGGATTTGCTCGACCGGTTGGACCTCATTCAGGAGCAGAAGAGCGCCTCAGAATAGAAGACAAGGGGCCAACCAATGCAAGGCACACCTTCAGTGGCACGCAAACTCGCTGAGGGGAAGCGGGCTGTCAGCCGCCATCGATCTCCTAACATGGACACGCCGACCGCATCATTTCTGGCGGGCAAGCATAGTCTCCTGCTCTTCGGCGGTAAAGGCGGGGTAGGCAAGACCTCCTGCGCGGTCGCCACGGCGCTCAAACTGGCCCAAACAGCCCCCCAATCGTCGTTTCTTTTGGTTTCCACCGATCCGGCCCATTCGCTGGCGGACAGCCTGGCCGGATTGGCGCGGCCTCCAAATTTGCAGGTCACTGAATTAGACGCCCAGGCATGTTTGGCCGCCTTCAATCGCCAGCATGGCTCCAAGCTTTATGCGATTGCCTCGCGCGGGACCTTTCTCGATGACTACGACATCAATCGTTTCCTGGACCTTTCCCTGCCGGGATTGGATGAGCTAATGGCCTCGTTGGAAATCACCGGCTGGGCTGCCTCCGGCAATTACCGAACCATCGTAGTGGATACCGCCCCCACCGGCCACACGCTCCGGTTGCTGGCGATGCCCGCGTTGCTCCGCAATTGGCTCGGAGCTTTGGATGCGTTGCTGGCCAAACACCGGTACATGAGGCTGTTGTTGAGCAACGCTGCTAATCGTGACGAGATTGATGTTTTCCTGGAGGAACTGGCCGGCTCCGTCAAACAGATGGAAACTTTGCTCCAGGATTCCCGGCGCAGCCAGTTTGTACCCGTGATGCTCGCCGAAGAGATGAGCCTCAGCGAAACCCGCTTCCTGCTGGCAGAGATCAAACGCGCGCAGGTGCCGGTGGACGACATTGTGGTCAACCGGCTGTTTCCAAGCAATGAATGCCCGGTCTGCGCGGACGGGCTCGTCCAGCAAAGCCGCATCGTCGGTGAGATTCTCCGCAGCCGCGATTTAGCTCCCTACACGTGGTGGGGCGTGCCCCTGTATCCCAAAGAAGTTCAAGGCGCCGATGGCCTCAATACGTTCTGGCAAGGACTGACGCGCTTGACCAAGGAGCCGGTGGCCATTGAAACGCCGATTCCCCCGATCGGTCCTTGGGTCGAAACGACCGTCCGCGCGCCCGGCGAAAAATCGTTATTGCTCTTCGCTGGCAAAGGTGGCGTGGGCAAGACCACGCTAGCCTGCGCCACCAGTGTGCGTTTGGCACAAGACTCGCCTGCCCGCGAGATCCTACTCTTGTCCACCGACCCGGCTCACTCGCTTGCCGACTGCCTGGGAGTGCCGGTTGGCCCTGAGCCAAAACGGATTTGTGCGGGCTTAACCGCGCTGGAGATTGATGCGTCCGCCGAATTCCGCGCCCTGAAGCAACTCTACAGTGGGGAACTGCGGTCTTTCCTCCACTCCCTTTTGCCCAATGTGGACCTGGTTTTTGACCGGGAGGCGATGGAACGAATCGTAGACCTTTCGCCGCCAGGGCTGGACGAAGTCATGGCCCTTACCCGGGTGATGGACCTCTTGGATCAAGACCATTACCACGCGTTGGTGTTGGACTCTGCCCCGACTGGGCATCTGATCCGGCTCCTGGAAATGCCCGAGCTGGTTGATCGCTGGTTGAAAGTCTTTTTCGGCCTGTTCCTCAAATACAAACAGATTTTTCGCCTGCCCAAGGTGTCGCAACGGCTGGTGGAAATGTCCAAAGCCCTCAAACGCCTGCGCGCGATGCTGGCCGATCCGGACCAGTGTGCTCTCTACGGCGTGACCATCCTTACGGACATGGCCTTTGAAGAAACGAAAGACCTGCTCGCGGCCTGTCAGCGGATGCAGGTCAACGCGCCGGTGCTCTTCCTCAACCTGGCCACGCCGCCCAGCGATTGCCTCCTATGCTCCGCCTTGCGGGGTCGCGAGTCCGTAATCGAACAGAAATTACGGCAGGCGTTCCCCACCACCGCGCAAGTCGTGGTTTGTCGGCGCGGGGAGCCTCGCGGACTGGCGCTCCTGGGCGAACTCGGCCGGGCGCTTTATGTCACCTCAGCGTCAAAAGGCGTAAACCATGACTGAATTCGGCCCCCAGCGAACCCGGCATGTTTCCTTGTGCGAAGCCCTGGACAGCGTTCTGAACACCGGCGTCGTCGCGCTCGGTGAAGTGACGCTGTCGGTGGCCGACGTGGACCTGATTTACCTGGGGCTGCAACTGGTGGTCACTTCCGTCGAAGGCGGTCGGGAAATTGCTCCGATGACCTCCCCGTCGCAACTTGACCAGGACCCGCGCGGCAGCCAGCGACTCCTGCCCGGAGAGGAAATGCCCGCCCGCCGACCGCCCATCGCCGCTTTGCCGCTGCCGTTGGCGGACCAAGCCAGCCCGCTTCCCTCCGACACCCTCGCCGAAAAGACCGAACTCATTGCCAGCGCCATCGCCGACTCCAGCCGGAAGAAGAACGGGCTGGGACAATTGGTTTTGACCTTGATCAAAGTCCTGCACGAACTTCTGAAACGGCAAGCCATCCGACGCATCGAAGGCGGTTCCCTCACCCCGGCCCAGATTGAGCGGCTCGGCGTGACGCTCATGCAACAGGCCGAGGAGCTGGAGCGGCTGCGGAAGGATTTCGGCCTGCCGGAAGAAGACCTGAACCTCGACCTTGGCCCGCTGGGCAAACTGCTCTGACCGCTATGACAACAAAACGACACATCGAACATTCCACCAGTGGCGCCACCCTGGCCGACCTGCTCGAACGGATATTGGATAAAGGCATTGTTATTGCCGGCGACATCAAGGTGAAGATCGTGGACATCGAGTTGCTGACCATTCAGATTCGCCTGCTGATATGTTCTGTGGATAAAGCCAAAGAAATCGGCGTGGATTGGTGGGTAGGAAACCCTGCCTTCAGCCGGCGCCAGCAGGAATTGCTGGTCGAATCGGATGCGTTGGCCAAGGTCTCAGAAAGACTGGCCCGGTTGGAGGCGGTGGCCGCCCCCGTCGCGGCGAAAGTGGTTTGAACGTTGACCGCCTCCGGTCAGCAGCCATTCAGCACGTTCCGCTAGCGCTGGGAAGCCTAAGGGCCGGTTCAATGTCGGCCTTGAGGTCTGCCACATCTTCGATGCCGATCGATAGCCGCACGTAGTCCGGCGTCCCGCCGGTGGCGGCTTGCTCCTCTTGGCTCAATTGCTGATGCATGGCCGATGCCAGGTGAATCACGAGGCTCCTGGCATCGCCGACCTTGGCCAAGTGCGAGACCAACTTCACGGAGTTGATGAACTTCCGGCCGGCCTCGAGGCCGCCCTTGATGCCAAAGCCCAGGATGCTGCCGAAGCCCTTCTTGAGGTAATTAGTGGCCGGGTACACACATGTTTCAGGTGCGTTGGCATTGGGTTTGGTGTGGGTGAGGGGGGGCGAATGTTTGCCCTGCGATTGAATCTTCTGGCGGGTTTGGGTGTCTGAACCGATTGGCGCTTAGCTAAGGCGTAAAACGCTCAGCGGTAGTTACTTGCAGATAAGCATCGAGTTTCAGCCCTGGGGCCGCCTTCCCCGGCCCAGCGCCTCAGGCCCAGTTTGGAACCGCTCCGCCCCTTTCGGCACCCCAGACTCGCAACATGCTATCCCCACGACGCTGGCACACCTCACGCGCCCCGGCACTGCCCCGGACCCTCGCCGTAGCCTCACCGTAGCCTCGCCGCAGATAAC
>CAIWJG010000159.1 GCA_903912925.1 uncultured Verrucomicrobia subdivision 3 bacterium
TAGCGGCATTGGACAAGAATGTCCGCGCTCCAGAAAAATCTAAGATGCGCACCGAAGCTCGTCGCCCAGGCGTTTGGGGTGGTTCTTATTGCCGCTTGCGTCTGCGCCAGTGCGGCGGTGCCTACGGTTGTTATCACAAACCTTCCGGCCTACGGAACAACCAACAATCTCGGAGGCATCATCGTCAACGCCTCTCCGGCGGCCTGCCGGGTTGCGGTCTTTATTTACGTGCCGGGCTACGGCTGGGTAACCAAGCCCACCTGCGGCCAACCATTGACCCTTATCAACTCCAACGGCAGTTGGAATGCTGACATCACCACCGGCGGCTCGGATCAGCTTGCCACGCGAATTGCCGCTTTGCTGGTGAGCCCCAATTACAATCTGCCTTGCGTGGAGGGCCTGCCGGCTCTGCCGACCAACGTATATGCCGCCGCCCTCGCCAGCGCGATTGTCACCCGGCCCTACCCCGGCCCGCGCTGGCTCAACTTCTCGGGCTACGACTGGTGGGTCAAAACCAGTGCCGGGCTGGTCGGGCCGGGGCCGAATTACTTCTCGGACAGCACCAATAATGTCTGGCTGGATGCGCAAGGCCAACTGCATCTCCGCATCACCAATCGTTCCAACCACTGGCAATGCGCCGAGATGATCTCCGCGCGGACCTTTGGCTATGGCAGCTATCGTTTTCAGATCGCATCCCCCGCAGACAACCTCAATGCCAACGCAGTGCTTGGCTTGTTCACATGGAGCGACGACCCGGCTTATGCCTACCGCGAAATTGACATTGAATGCTCCCGATGGGGCAACGCGGCCGACCCCAGGAACGCACAGTATGTCGTCCAGCCCTACGACACCAGCGGCCACCTTGCGCGCATCACGGTGCCGGCCGGCCAGACCAACTCGACGCTGCTGTTCACTTGGGAGACCAACCGCGTGACCTTCCAAAGCCAGCGCGGCAGCTTCTCGCCCAACCCCAGCCCGGCAAACGTCATCAGCAATTGGACCTACACGCTGGCCGTGCCGCCAACCGGTGATGAAAACATCCGCCTCAACCTCTGGCTGCCTGGCGGCACCGCCCCGGTGGGCAATCAGGAAGTGGAAGTAATCATCACCAGCTTCCAATTTGTGCCGCTGGGAACGCCGCAAGCGGCATCGCTGACCCCCAACCTCCCCTTTCTGGCCAACACCTTCCGCTTCACCCTGCACGGCGAGTTCGATCGCTGGTACCAGGTCCAAACCTCCACGGATGTTCTCTCCTGGCAAAACCTCACCACCCTGCCCGCCACCAACCCCGTCATGGTGTTTGGCGATGCCTTCTCAGGCGGATATGGCCCCCGCTTCTACCGCACGCTGACCCTGCCCTGAAGCCATTACTGAGAAGTCCGCAGCATGCACGACACCCAAGCTGCCGAGGCTTCCCCCTCGCCCCTTCAGAAGGGGAGAGGGTAGGGGTGAGGGGTCCCGCCATGATTGTTCTTGTTTTGATAGTGTTGCAGGCGCTTCCAGCCTACCCTATCAGCGACGATGACAACGAAGGTAAAAGCGCTGGCGGCAACGGTGGTGCTGCTGCCGACGAAAGCTCGGACTTACCTGGCGGAGCAGTTGCTCGCGAGCCTGGACGAGGAGCATTTGGAGCAGCAGTGGATTGCCGAGGCTATACCTGTATTTCGTGGTTTCAACTGCTGTTTTCGGATTCATGGTTTGGGCGCATTGGCAAAGCCGGGTGCCAAGCGCCGACCGGAGCAAGGGGCGCCGGATGGCCCGACTTTGCGGAAGAACCCGGTCTTATTGAGCCTCATCTAAGCGCCATTCAGGACCGATACCGGCTTGGATCCATGCCGGAAGATCTGTCGGCTTAGAGGTTTGGGGCGGCGGGAAGTCACCAGCTTCTGGTATCCGACGTGGCTGGCGCAACCAGCGGCGCTGGTGCCCAATGCGAAGCTGCTGGATTGCCCGCCGCACGACATTCAGATCAAGCAATGCCTCGA
>CAIWJG010000160.1 GCA_903912925.1 uncultured Verrucomicrobia subdivision 3 bacterium
ACCCCGGCTGTAGGCCGCGTGCCCTCACGCGGCGTTCAAGGGTGTGAAATAACCGGGCTGGAAATACGACGCCGGCACACTCCTGCTGCCATGCTCGCGTAGCCGACAAAACTCAGGCCAGCCACAGAAAATACCAGTGTTTGGGCTGCTTCGGTTTCGCTGCGGGCACCGGCTGCTTCTTCTCCTCTATAGCTGATATGGTCTTGATCTTTGCCACCCGGTCCTTGGCAATCACATACTCCACGCCGTTGCCACCCGTGAAATGGTAATCGTTCCCTTGGAGCTTGGGCTTGCTGAGCGAGATGGTCTGGTCGCCGTTGCTTAGTTTCATGAGATAATGGTGCGTGCAACCGCAGAGGACGGCTTGACTGACCAGGAGTGTCAAAGCCAATTTGCAGTTCATTCTGGGCGCGCACATTGCCGGGCGTTCGTGGTTCACGGAATCAGACGCTACACGGTCGCCGTCGCTTTGGCGATGTTCTCCACGGCAAGGCGGTGCCGTTTTCCCCGCCCAACCGGGAGACAATGTCGCAACGCCGCTGGCGTAGCGGACAGGCTCGCGGCACCACGCACCACCGCCCGCAGTTGTGAAACGTGAAACGTGAGACGTGAAACGTGAAACGTGATGCGGGTTGCTTGCTGCGATTTCGGATTCCCTTCACGTTTCACGTTTCACGCATCACGTTTGGCTTTCTGCTTTTGCCAACGGTCCGGAGTCGGTAGTCTGTGGTCTGTGACAGGTAGTCTGTGGTCGGTAGTCGGTGGTCTGCCACGGCAGCGGCTTCGCGCCTGCCTCGTGGCCATCGCCGTGCTTGGCCTGGTAGTGGCTTGGTGGCGCTACCCGGCGGAGAACCGCTACTCCATCCTGCGCTGCACGATTTCGTTTCTCGGCTCCCCGGATGCCAACCGGAATCCGCACGGTTGGCGGTTCTACCAGGTAGGCATGACGGCGCTAATACTGCTACTTTTCAGCCTGGCGGCCGAGCGGCATGAGAGGTTGGGTGGGCAAATGGGCAAAGTAGCGCTTTTGAGCAGCGCCGCAATTTCGGTTTCCCTCCTGCTGATTCTGCTGGTGACGTGGATTCCTGATTCGCAGGAGCGACATTGGTTTGGCATCCGTGCCGGCGACGTACACACGCCCGTGGCGATCCTCGCCATCCCCTTCATGGGGTGCGGTATCCTGCTGGATGGCCTGGCGCTTTGGCGGTCCGGGGTGCGCGTCCGCGCGTTGTGGCCGTTTCACCTGTACGGCCTGATCGTGCTCGTAGGCATGGCGGAGTTGACGACTTGGGAGCGAATGTGCCGGCGGGATCCGACGCTCTCGGCGTGGCCGGGCGATGGGCTTCATTCCACGCCCCTTTGGGAATGGATCGTGTTTACCTGCCTGATTGGGTTCATGGTCTGGATGGCGCGCGGAGCGGGCACTGCGAAAATCAAGCCGGGCCACCCCGTCCATCTGAACGCTGACCTCTCAAATAGGAACTGAACTGGGGGCGTCGCGCGTTGCCCGAGCGGCGTGACCAGCCTCGATCTTAAGTGTAGGGAATATCACGGTTGAGTAATTCCAAAACCTCGCTGGGCTTGGTAATCAGATGCTGCGCTCCATTTGTCAGCAGCTCCTCTTTGCCCCGAAATCCCCAGAGCGCTCCAACCGCGCACATATCGGCGGCGCGGGCGGTTTGCATGTCAACCCCCGAATCCCCCACGTAGAGGCATTCAGCCGGTGGAACTCCCAGTCGCTTGGCGGTTTCTGTGGCACTGGCAGGGTTGGGTTTGCGCGGAAACTTATCGCTTGCCCCCAGGACCATATCAAATGCCCACTCCGCCAGCAATTCGCCCACGCACCGCTGCGTAAAGTGGTCCGGTTTGTTTGATAGCACCGCCAGCTTCAGTCCGCGAACGACCAGGGCGTCGAGCATTTCAGGCACGCCAGCGTACGGCTTGGTTTGGGCATTCCAGGTTCGCTCGTATTCCTCCACATAGGCACCGACGCATGCTTGCACGGTAGCCTCATCCTGATGAGTCTGGGGAAGTGCTTGTAACATCAGCTTGACGACCCCTTCGCCGATGAATGTCCGATAGTTCGGATTGGGGTGGGTCGGAAAACCCCGGACCGCCAGAACCCGATTAGCGGCATTGGCGATATCATCGAGGGTATCGAGTAACGTACCGTCGAGATCAAAGATGGTGGCGCGAAATGGCATATTTATCTTAAATAGGTTACCCCATCTTTTCTCCGTGGCCGAGCCATTCTTGAAACCAATGGGTTTCAGTTCCCGGGTGGGTCAGGTTAACACGCCTGGGCAGATTGGGGGCAGGGGCTGAATGGTGCTTAGTACTCTGGGTCATAAGTGCGGTGACGTATTATGGGGGGCAGTCCGCCAGGGTATAATTAGGCGAGGCCTTGAGTTTTGCCATCAGTTCCCGTAGTTCGACGCGTGTGAACCTCCATTCGAATGGCTTGGCGATCT
>CAIWJG010000161.1 GCA_903912925.1 uncultured Verrucomicrobia subdivision 3 bacterium
GATGGCGAAATCCACCCCGTCCACTGATCCCGCCCCCACAAAACACGCCCGATTGGTGGTGCCCGTCGGTGGAGTGATCTGGCAGGTCAGGGTGCGCGCCGTGTTATCAAAAAACGGACCGAACTTCACCTTGCCCGAAACCATATCGAATGCGCCCCCGTCGCTGATCAGCCCGGGAATCCAGCCGGCAGGCGGACGGTCTTCCACCGCATAGAAGCTGGCGCCAACCGGGGGCACACACACCAACGAAACCGTCAGGGAAACCCCACCCATGTAACCAGCCGGCAATTGCCGCGTCACAAAGCCGGCAACCGGCGATGTCACGGTCAGCGTGGCCGCCAGGCTGTTGGCCGTGCCCGCCGCGTTGCTAACGACGCAACTGAATTGGCTGCCACTGTCTGAAAGCTGCACGTTGATCAGGGTGTAGCTGATCTCGCTGGCTCCCGCCATCGCCGTGCCGTTGCGAAGCCAGAAATAGCTCAAGGGCGCCGTCCCGGTGGCGCTCACGCTAAATGTCACGTCGGCTCCCACCTTCACTGTCTGGCTCTGAGGCTCCGCAGTGATGGCGGGCAACGACGGCGGTGCCCCAGCCACCGTAAATGGATTGCTTAGACCAACGTGACCGGCTCCGTCAGCCGCCTTGAGAACCACGTTGGCAGCGGGTTCCAGCACCGTCATGACCCCAGCCCACACGCCGTTCACAAAACTGCCGGAAACCGTCGGACTGAGAGAGATATTCGCGGATGCACCCCCGGCAGAACCGCTCAAAGCCACCGTCCCGGGAAAAGTGTTTACGGTCACATTGGCGGCGTCTTGAGCGGTGACGGTCACTGCGAACTGATTTTCCACCTGCTGTGGCGAGGCGATCGTGTTCCAGAGAAAATGGTCCACCCCCGCGGGAGAGGGAGCAAAGGCTAGATGAAGAACCAAATTTCCGGCAAGTCCGTTACGTCCCCCCGCCAGAATGTAGTACGTCGTGCCCGCTGCGACTGAATTGGTGAGTCCCGATGTGCTGCTGCTACCAGCATTGTCGTCGCAGGCCACTTGCGTCAACGAGCCGCAGGTTCCTGTGAAGAAAGCCAACCCCGTGTCAAAATCGCTGCCAATCGTATCCACGACGATCTGTCCGTTGGACGAAGGTGTGTATTCGTACCAGACACCGTTACCAAATGCTGAGACGCAGCTTGGAAGCGGATCACCTGTGGATGTTGCGCTGGTTGTGGACTGAGCATGGGTGTAGCTGGAGGAGCCAATGGTGATGGCTCCGGCACACTGGTCGTTAGCAGTCGATGCCGCGACAAACTGAACATCCAGGGTCTTCCAGTAAAGGTTGGGACCCAAGTTGTCTGCACAGTCGTAATTCAGGTCCATTGAAACATGAAAAATGCCGTTGGGCCGCCCAGCCGTAGTTCCCCACGAGTTCACCATGATCCAATAACGATTTGCGGGATTATCGTCGTTGTAGCCCACACAAAGCACTGCATGACCGCCCCCGCTCCCATCATCATATATCTGGCCGCAGAAGAAATCTGACCAAAGAACGCCTTCGGACTGATTGTTCCAGAAGGTGCCAAACTGAACCCAATCTGCGTCGGTGTTCATGTAGAATTCAAATGAAACCGCTTTGTTTTGGTTAAGGACATTCTTGATGTTATTGATGGCCTGGGCCTGCCCGACACCATGGGTAGTAATTGAAACTGACGAAATTCCGGTGATGGCATACCGTGGCGTAGTGGCAATGCTACCGCACGCCGCACTGCTGCAAGAGCCGCTGCCGCTGCGGAACTGCGCGTTGTCGTTAGACCAAGGAATCGCAAAGCTCTTGGAGGAATAGAACGCAGCCAGAGATTCCAGCCAGCCTCCCTGGCAGCAGTTTATCGCCGTGTTGCAGGAATTGATGAACTGGACGGAGAGGCGGTCATGCACACCGTTCTGCACGTCGTGGGCTATCTCCATTACCCCAGTTCCCGCCCATTGCCAGCAGTCACCACAATTCACCTGATCACGCTCGGCTGGAACGTATGGCAACCGGGAAAGCAGACTCAACGAACTGGCAAAGTCCTTTGGAAACGACTTGTCAATGGAAACCTGTGGCGACCGAAGATGATCGAGCATCATCTGACGCCGCTGCTCGGCCGTGAAGTGCATAAGGGGATATTGCCGCAGCACGGTGTTGGTCTCTTGGGCCAGGCCGACCAGGAGGCCGCTCCAGAGCAGGCCTGCGACGTACAGCGTTTGCCGGGCGGTCAGGAGTGCTCTTCGGACATTGAAGGTGTTGATCATATTCTCCGGCCTTTTCGAATAGCTTTTACCGCGAGCGGACTGCGCGGAAGAAGCGATTACTGTTGCTGCGAACCGGGACGCTGGTGTCCACCCACAATTGTGCCGTGTTGGTGAGCAACATCGTGGCAAGCGGAGTCCATATTGCTCCGTCGGTCACCGGGCTCCACTCGACCTGGTATGTCTGCCCCACCGTGCCCGTGACCATCACCCCCGCATAGAGATCTAGCGACAGCAACGCGGGCAGGTTCTCACCGACTTGTCGTTGCCCGGTGGTCGCAACGTCCACCCCGTCAAAGCTGCCGGTCCCAACCAGTGTGACGTTCTTGCTCGCGCCCGGCTCCGGAGTGATGGTGTAGATGAACACCCGTGCGGCATTGTCGAAGAACGGTCCCCATTTCACTTTCCGGCCTCCCACATCAAACACCCCGCCAACAGGAGTAATTCCGGAAACCACAAACCCGGGCGGAACACCCTCCTCCACCGCATACACGCTGACGTCGGCAGCGGGCGTCAGCGTCAAGGTGACGGTATTGCCGCTAATCACACGACTGGCTATACTCCATCCCTTTGCTCCTTCATATGCGGCATCTTTGGTGCAGTTAACCCAGCACAAAGGCGGAAGTTGTGAGCTATCGTAGCGATAACACTCCCC
>CAIWJG010000162.1 GCA_903912925.1 uncultured Verrucomicrobia subdivision 3 bacterium
TGACCCGCTGCTTGGATTTGGGGCGGCGTGGAATTTGACTGAGCCCATTTCCAGCTCGCGGCACCCGTTCCCCCTCACCCTACCCTCTCCCCAAAGGAGAGGGTGTCCGTCGCTGCGAATGTCGCAGCATCACAATTGGTCATGCTCAGGTCAGTGGCTGGCTAAGGTCTTCCCACCGCACGCCGATTTTGCGCGCAGCATAGCTGAGTTCCTGAAGGTAATCGCCATAGACCATCACCCAGTGGGAATCGCGCGCCTCCGGCATGAGCTTCTTCCAGGCACCCTGGACTTCGACGTCCTGCTGCGAACGGCAGATGTCGTAGGCCGGGTTGTCCTTCACCTTGCCCTTGAACCCGACCCATCGGGTGGTGCTGTATTCCGGGTCAATGATGGTCACTTCCTGGCCCAGCGGCATATCCACCTTCGGTGCCGCGCCATAGTCCGACTCGTAGTGGGTGACGATTTGCGCCGGTTCATAGACCTTGGTATCGAGCCGGCGCGGGCAGGTGCAATGGGCGCAGGTGACGATTCCCTTGTGCGGGAAGGTGGAGTTGTGGAGGAAGACCGGTTTCCCGGCAATGTGCCGCAGCAGCAAGCCGGCGGGAATAATCACGAAATCAGACTCGCAGAACGCGATGAGGCCCTCGTCGTTGATCAGCTCCAGCGACAGGCAGGCGGTGGTTTGGGCCATAGGCAAAATGGTTCCCATGCAGGACTTGATGGTAAACGCCGGGGCGGAGTGCTCGCGCATCAGGTCCTTGAAAAGCTGGTACAGCACGAAGGCGTTGACCACAAACTTGCGGTCCGTGCGCAAGGCGGTATTGGGCAGGGCCAGGTACTTTTTGACCCACTGGTCGGCTTGGTCCATCAGCTTGCGATCGGCCAGGGCGCTGCGAATGCGGGGCTCGAAGGCCTCGTAGCCGATGTCAACGATCTTCAGCCCATAGCGGTCCTGGCTCTTCTGGGGCGCGTCGGGCGCGTATTTGCCCCACGTGCCACCCAGGGCCACAATCCGCGTGCCGAGGAAGTTCTTCACCCCTTGCAAGGCTCGCAGCCGCCACAGCAGGTCGGCGTAATCATCCACGACGACATCGTCCACATGCGGGCGCGCCGGGGAGGGTGTCGGAGTGGTGGCCAGGGCCGGAGTGTCGCTTTGCAGAAACTGCGCGCTCAACCCTTCATACCAGTAATACACCGGCCCGGAGCGATGCCGGACAAACACGAGCGTATCCGGTTTCAGGGCCAGGCAGGCGCGCAGCATATCCCCGCCGCCAGTGCAGGCATAGACGAGCGTCACGTCCCATTTCTGGTCGGCCAGCTTCTTGGCGGCCTCCACCGAATCAACCTTGGCCAGGGGCAGAATCTCGAGGCCAAACTCAGCCTGGCCGGCCATTCGCTCCAGCTCCGTCTGGATGCGGGCGGTTTCCTCAGCCACCGCCGCGGCGGTTTGCACGCCGCCCCAGGATTTCCACGAGGCGGCCTCCTTGGGCGCCGGCAGGCGGTACATGAATAGCGGTTGGACTCTCAGCTTCTGCCCCGGCGTGTAGAAGGGTTTATCGGGGTTCCAGCCCTCCGTCTCGGAGGCGGCGCCGAAGAGGGAGCGCAGGCCCAGCCCCCCGGCCCCCAGCGCGGAGGCAGTCAGATAAACGAAGTGTCGGCGGTTAAGGTTGCGTGAGGCCATGAACGAGGAAGTCGCATTCATGAGCGGAGGATGCACCCCAAGACGGCGGGTGTCGAGAGCGCTTTGCGGCCGGCTGCCTGAAGCCAAAAAGGGGTGGGGACGGCCTCGTCCCCGTAAGGTGCTTTGGAAATGATACTGCGGACGAGGCCGTCCCCACCCCTATGGTGGTAGCGTCCGGATGCTCAGCTTTGAACTGCGTGCAACCAGATGGGGACGCCGGGTGAGGAGTGACAGGGCCATAATGAGAATTGCTGGCGTGCAACCCGCGCGGGCGTGCAACCAGCA
>CAIWJG010000163.1 GCA_903912925.1 uncultured Verrucomicrobia subdivision 3 bacterium
CGGGTCTGCTCCATTATTGGATGTTGGGCGTTCGATGTTGGATGTTCGATGTTTCGGGCGGGGGGTTGGAAACACGTGGTAGGAATGCCTATCACCCTCTCCCCAACTCCTGCGTCGTGGGGAGAGGGAATTGGCTCCGGTGATAATGGGGGTGCCGGCGAGATGCACCCGCAGGGGCCCACCGAGGTCGCAGGATTTGACGGCGGCTGAGGCGGTCGCTAGCCTCCGAGATGCAATTATATCTGACTCCCGTGCCCTGGAAGGGCTTAGCGATTACCGCCTCCCTCACCTTGTTGAGCAGTTCCCTGCTCGCTCAAACCAATCCCCCGGTTAAGAAATACTCGTCCCTGGAACGGATGAAAACCGTCCACCTCAGAGCGGCCCACGAAGACGCGGAGCGCCTGCAAGCAGCCCGGCGTAGCCTGCCCCCCCTGCCGGGCCTGCATGACTATAAGGCAATCATCCACGCCCACGCCGATGACTCCGATCACACCGGTGGCACCCGGCCGGAGATGCTCGCCGACGCCAAAAAGGCGGGCGTGCATGTCATCATGCTCACCGATCACCTGCGGCCGCCGCGGGATTTCATGGAGGGCTGGCGGGGCATGCACGACGGGGTGCTGTTCATTCCCGGCTCCGAGGCGTTGGGGTTTTTGGTCTTTCCCGCGAACTCGATGATGGACCGCATTCACCAGGCGCGGGCGCAGCTCATCGCCTCGGTCACCGAGAGCAACGGGCTGATCTTCCTCTCCCATTGTGAAGAGCGCCTGGATCATCCGATGGATGGGTTGAACGGAATGGAGATTTATAACCGCCACTGGGATGCGAAGAAAGATATGGCCAGTATGATCGTCCTCGCTTTTAAGCTGATCGATCCCCCGCAACTCGCCGAACTGCAAGAGAACCTGCGGCTGTATCCGGATGAGCTGCTGGCATCGCAGGTGACCTACCCGCAGGATTATATTGGCAAATGGGACAAGGACACCCAGAAACGCCGCCTGACCGGCATCGCGGCCAATGACTGCCATCACAACTCAGTCTTCGTCGTTAAGATGCAGGATGAGGAAACCATCCTGATCGGCACGAGCGTGGACAAAGACAGCGGCCTGCGCAAGGTGACCGCCGCCTCCCGCCCTGCCATCCGCGAGCTGACCAAAGGCCACAAACCCGGCGACACACTGATCCGCGTCGATCTGGATCCCTACTATCGCACCTTCCGGGGCGTGACGACGCACATCCTGGCGCCGGAGTTGACCGAGAACACCGTTCGCGCCGCGCTCCAGCAGGGTCACGCCTTCATCAGCCACGACTGGATGTGCGACGCCACTGGCTTCTCCTTCGTGCTGTCCGCACCCGACAAAGCCATCATGGGCGATGAAGCTAAGTTTACTGCCGGGCAGAAGCTGCTAGCGCAGTTTCCCGTGGCTTGCCATATCCGGCTGATTCAGGACGGCAAAGCTATTGCTGACCAGGAGAGCGACCACTTGGAATACGCGGTTGGCGCTCCGGGCATCTATCGCGTGGAAGGCTGGCTCAAGGTGGACGGCGAAGACCGGCCTTGGATCTACTCGAACCCCATCTATTTGCGCTAATGTACGCTAAAACGGCTGACCGCGGTTTGCGGTCAGCCGTCGCTGCCAACAGGCAGAGGTTTATTCGTAAGTTACGGCTGCGGATTAACTGCCACTGCCCGGTAGTAGGCCGGGCCGGAATTGCTCACCGTGCAGAACCAGGTGCCGCCAACGGACGCGATGTTGGTGCTGCCCGCCACCGGTGTCCAGCTCGTCATGGGCGTTTTGATACTTCCGCTGGTGACCGCATAGTACTGCGCTCCAGGCGTGCCCCGCGCATTCAGAATGAAGGTGCCGGCGGTGACACCCTTAGCGACGGACGTAATGACATTCGTCGTGCTGTAAACGACATTCGTCACCAGTTGCGCCCGTCCCGTGGGGACGAACGCCAGGTAATTCAGGGCCAGCCCGCGCGCGATTGATGTCCATTTCGGCTCTTCCGGATTGACCTCCAATCGTAGTGTCGTTAGGCCACTGGGGTTTACAACAGCCAGATTGCCGGAGGCGTCGAGCAACGGTGTGTAGCGCCAATTCCACATCATCGCATTGGTGCAGGTAAACGTGCCGAGCTGGCTGGCTCGGTTTGTGGTCGCGCCGTTGTAAAGGTACAGATGCTGCGACTTAGAGCAGGCGTTGCGGAGGTAAACATTATAGCTCTTCGCTGTGCCCCAGTTCTTCGTGTAGTTGAACCAATCACTCCCATCGGCCGCAACTACATTGTACTCCTCTACGTCCCACCACGCGGCAGTGGTTGAACCTGTAACGCCAGGGTTGTAAACCGGAGGGCTCTGATAAGGGTACTGGGCAAGGCCCGTAGCGTTCAAAGCGGCATACTTCGCTCGTTTCGTGTCGTAAACGTATCTCCCTAGCAGGA
>CAIWJG010000164.1 GCA_903912925.1 uncultured Verrucomicrobia subdivision 3 bacterium
GCCCAGCGCCAGACCCAAGCAGGGGTCGCCGGAGGGCCCAACTTTGACCCCGACTTTGCGGAAGAACCCGGTTTTATTGAGCCTTATCCAAGCGCCATTCCGCTCCGTCCTCGCTTACCACACTTCGACCGGACCTTTCGGCACAGAGATGTGCCCGGGGTGGCCGGCACCGGGCTCGGCCATGAACGAGGCAACCAGTGGCGCGGGACGGAATCGGGGTTTCAATTCACCCGCCCCATCCAGGAACTGCTCCCGCCACCGACGATAGTAGCCGAGTATTTCGAGAAACTCGGCGCGGCTGGAGATGAGCACCACTCGCTTGTTGAACTCGTTGGCTGGACCGAACCGCTTGGCATACCAGGGGGCGACCTTGCGAAACATCCGGCAGCCGTGGACTTCGCCGAACACCTCGATCATCAAATCAAGATGGCGGCACATCACGCGCACCCGCTCTTCGAAGGAAGGATCCGGCAGCAGTTCGCCTGTCTTTAGGAAGTGCTGCGTTTGCTGGAAGATCCAGGGATTGTAGAAGGCACCGCGGCCGATGCTCACACCGGCACAACCCGTTTGCTCGATCATTACTCTCGCGGACGACGGCGTGGTGACATCCCCGTTGCCGATGACCGGCGTGGTCTTTAGCGCCTGCACCACCGCCCGGATGCCCGCCAGGTTCACCGCGCCCGAGAACCCCTGCTCGCGCGTCCGGCCATGCACGAACACCGCCGCCACACCCACGTCCTCCAGAGCCCGCGCCAGGTCCGGCGCAATGATGTTTGCCTCGTCCCAACCCAGCCGCATCTTCGCCGTGACCGGGATCTTCACCGCCTCCACCATGCCCCTGACCAGCCTGGCTGTCCTCGCCAGCTCAGTCATCATCGCCGAACCGCCGCCCACGCGGCAGACCTTGCGCACAGGGCAACCCATGTTGATGTCCACCGAAGCAATGCCCAATGACTCAACATACACCGCCGCGTCGCGCATCTCTTCAGGCACAGAACCGAAGAGTTGCACGGCCAGCGGGCGGTCGGCGGGTGAAGTCTCGACCAGCTTGAGCGCCTTGGCCTTCTTCTCCAAGAGCGAACGCGCGTTGACCAGGTCGGTCGTAGCCAGGCCGATCCCGCCCAGCTCGCGCACCGTGCGGCGGAAGGGCAGGTTGGTGTAGCCCGCCAACGGCGAGAGAAACAGGTTGAATTCCAATGTCAGCGACCCGAGATGCATCGCCAGCAGGATAGCCGCCCGCCCCACGAAAGGCGATGCTAACCCTGGCTAATCACCTTGACGCTGGCACCTTGCAACAGGACACTATGGCAGTAAGGCAACATGACCGAGTGGAACATCCAATCCCGCGCCCACGCCTGCGCCGCCTGCGGCAAGCACTTTGCCGATCAGGAGGCCTATCATACCCTGCTGTTCGATGAGAAAGCCGACCTCCAGCGCTCTGATATCTGTCAGGCCTGCTGGCAGAAGCAATACAGCGAGGGCGGGCGCGACCGCAAAGGATTCGTCTCCTACTGGCACGGCGTCTATGTCGCGCCCCCGGTTCAGGTGGAAGCGATCAAGAAGGAAACTGCCGAGTCGCTCCTGCGCAAGCTCATCGAGCTCAAGGACCCGCGTTACATTCCGGCCGGATATATCCTGGCCGTCATGCTGGAGCGTAAGCGCCTGCTCAAAGTTAAGCAGCAACTGGTCCGCGACGGCCAGCGCATGTTCATCTACGAACAACCCGCCACCGGCGACGTGTTCACCATCATTGACCCCGCCTTACAGCTCAACCAGCTTGAGCAGGTTCAGCGCGACGTCGCCGATCTGCTCGAACATGGCCTGAACTCCCCGACGCCCGAGTCCCAGCCGATAACCCCTGAAGTGGCCCCCGCCGCCTCGTCCGCCGAAGCCGCCCCCGCCACGACAGAATCCGACCCGCAGAGTGAGCCCGAAGCGCCCCAGCTATCCTGAAAGCAAATCGTTCCCCCCGACGATAAGCCCCGTGCCCGACACGACCAGATACGAGGACCTGCAAGCCCGGCTGGGCTACATCTTCCGCGATCTCGCCTTCCTGCGGCTCGCCCTGACACACCCCTCGGTCGTGCATGAGCGCGAATCGTCTATGCAGACCAATCAGCGGCTCGAATTCCTCGGGGATGCCGTCCTGCAGCTCGTGCTCACCCGCGAGCTATATGAGAAGTTCCCCGCCTTCAGTGAGGGCCCGCTGACCAAGGCCCGCGCCAAGCTGGTCAACCGTCATACGCTGGCCGAGCGCGCCCGGCACCTGGACATCGGGCAATACTTAATCCTCAGCCGCGGGGAAGATCTTCACAACGGCCGGGAGCGGCTTTCCACGCTCGCCGACACTTACGAGGCGTTGCTCGGCGCGATTCTACTCGATGGCGGTTTCGACGCAGCCCGCGAGTTCATCCTCGGCCAATTCCAAGCCGCGTTTGGCGGACTCTCCGGGATTCCCATACTCGAAAACCCCAAGGGCGAATTGCAGGAGCTGCTCCAATCCGGCTCTGCCGAAGCTCCGCATTATCAGTCCGTTTCCGCCATCGGTCCAGACCACGACCGGGTTTTCGAATGCACCGTGCATCACGGCGGCGTGGAGCTGGCGCGCGGCCAGGGTAGGAGCAAGAAGGCCGCACAGAGCGAAGCCGCCTCAGCCGCGCTGGCAAAGCTGCGGGAGAACAAGGAGGTCAGCACATGAAGACACTGTTTGCCAAGCATCACAAGCTTCTCATCGGGGTCGTCCACCTCCAACCCTTGCCGGGCGCGCCCCGCTGGCGCGGCAATATGGAATCCGTGATCGAGTTCGCCGTGAATGACGCCCGCGCCTATGAGCGTGGCGGCGCGCACGCCGTCTTCATCGAGAACTTCGGCGATGTGCCCTTTACGAAGGGTAGCATCGCCCCCGAGACGCTCGCCGCCATGGCCGCCGCCGGCCGCGCCATCCGCCAGGCCGTGGACCTCCCGATCGGCTTCAACGTCCTGCGCAACGACGCCCGCGCCGCGCTGGCCTTGTGCGCGGTCTGCGACGGCGCATTCATCCGCGTAAATATTCACACCGGCGCAATGCTCACGGATCAGGGACTGATCGAAGGCAACGCCTACGAGACGTTGCGCTACCGGCAGCGCGTCTGCCCCGGAGCGCAGATCTTTGCTGATGTCCACGTCAAACACGCCGTCCCGCTGGGCAACTGGTCCATCGAGGACGCCGCCCGCGATACTGTGGAGCGCGGCCTGGCCGACGCGCTGATCGTATCCGGCGCCGGCACCGGCTTGCAGGCGGATCTCGCCGATGTCGAGCGTGTGCGACGCACCGCTCCCACCACCAGGATTCTCCTCGGCAGCGGCACAACGCTCGCGAACGTGCGCGCTTTCCTGCCCGCCGCGGACGGCTTCATCGTCGGCAGCTCGCTTAAACTGGGCGGCAAGCTATCCAACCCCATTGATCCCAAACGCGTCGCCGCCCTGGCGCGGGCGATCAGTTAGGGCCACATTAAGGCATGGAATCGCCAGGGCTGCTTTTAAGACTGACCCGTGTCACCAAGCGCTACGACGCGCCAGCCCGAGCTGGTGCTTTAGTGGTGCTCAACGACATCTCGCTTGACCTCACGCGCGGCGAATCCCTCGCCATCGTCGGCCCTTCCGGTTCGGGCAAAAGCACCTTGCTGCAAATCATCGGCACGCTCGACCAGCCCACCAGCGGCTCGGTCTCCCTCAACGGACAGGACCTGAGCGTCCTCGACGATCAGCAACTCGCCGATGTCCGGAACCGTCAGATTGGCTTCGTGTTCCAGTCGCATTACCTGCTGCCGCAATGCACGGTCCTGGAAAACGTCCTTGTGCCCACCCTTGCCACCGATGAGGCGTCGGCGCGCAACGGCGCGAGCGAACGAGCGGAGCGCCTCCTGAAACGTGTCGGCCTGGGCGAGCGCATGTCTCACCGGCCCGGTGAACTCTCTGGCGGTGAACGACAGCGCGTGGCCGTTGTCCGCGCGCTCATCAATCAACCCCCGCTCCTGCTCGCCGACGAACCAACAGGCTCGCTCGACCAAACCTCAGCCCGTGATCTCGGCCAATTGCTGCTGGAGCTAAACCACGAGGAAGGTGTGTCGCTCATCGTCGTGACGCACGCGCGCGAACTGGCCCAGCGCATGACCCGCGTGCTGGAGCTCAAGGAAGGGCGCCTGGTGCAGTCAGGTTAAAAGGGTTACATGAGTTACACGGTTACAAGGTTACAACCACAGCGCGCGCCGCTCATGTAACCCTTGTAACGATTCAACTATGTAACCTTGTTTGCATGACCTTCTGGAAACTCATCCGTCGCAACCTCAGCTTTCACGCGCGCGCGCATCTCGGCGTGGTGCTCGGCGCGGCGATTGGCAGCGCGGCCTTGATCGGCGCCCTGGTGGTGGGTGATTCAGTCCGCGAGAGCCTCACCAACATGGCCTTGCGCCGGTTGGGCCAAATACACTTCGCCCTGAGCAGCCAGGATCGTCTCTTCGAGGCAAGCCTGGGCACGCGCCTGCAGAAGACCTTCCCCGGCGGCAATATCCCTGCGGACTCTAAGCCCCCTGCTGGTGCCCAGTCACCGTCTTGCCCTCTACAGTCATCGGTCCTGCTTCTGCCTGGAGTTGTTGCCAAACAGGATGGGTCAGCGCGTGCCAACAGTGTCACGGTGCTTGGGGTGGACAAGATGACATGGCCGATCCTCGCCAATTGGGGGCCCTCCCAGCAAAGCGGTGCTGCCAAAGTATTGGCGAACCGCACCAAGCGTGAACTGGAAGTAAGCGCTGCCTGGGAGGCTGGTGAAGCTGCTTACATCAACGAAGCCTTGGCCAGACAACTCGGTGCCCGGGAAGGAGATGACATTGTTCTACGCGTGCGCAAGCCCACCGCTCTTGGATTGGACGCCGCCATCAGCCCCCGCAGCGAGCAGACGGTGGCTTTCCGGCTCAAGATCGCCGCGATTGTGCCTTCGGACCGACTGGGCGATTTCAGCCTCCGGGCACAGCCCAGCCCGCCCGCAAATCTCTTTCTGCGCCAGGATTGTCTGGCCACGAAGCTCGATATTGCCAACCGCGCCAATCTGCTGGTTGAAGGCGCTCTTGGCACGCCCTCACGCCCCACGCCCGACGAGCTCGAACTGTTTGGGCTCAACGCCGGACTGGCAGTTGCGTGGGCCTTAGGAGACGCCGAGTTATCAGTCAGCACTGTCGAGCAGCCGGCCAGCGCGACCGGCGGAGAGGGCGTTGCCCCTCTCGTCGAGGTGACCAGCTCACGCATATTCCTCGACTCCCCAGTAGTGGCGGCTGCACTCAAACCCGGACTCCAGCAGTATGCCAGCCGCTATGCGTCCACGGCGCATCATCCGAGCGATTTCGACTTCCGCCACCTTGTCACCAACGGCGTCCGCGTCCTCACCTACCTCGCCAACCAACTTCGCGCCGAGGACCATGCCGTGCCCTATTCGATGGTCACCGCCGCCAACGCGCCCTACGTGCCGGCCGACATGCGGGACGACGAAATTCTCGTAAACCAGTGGCTCGCGGACGACTTGCAGGTCAAGCCGGGCGACTCCATTGCGCTGAGCTACTACGTCGTGGATTCCGGCAGTGGCTTGCTCGAACGCACCAACTCTTTTCGCGTGCGCGGGATCGTGCCGCTCACAGGGATCTACGCCGACCGCACCCTGATGCCCCAGTTTCCGGGCCTGGCCAAAGCCGAGACTACGCACGACTGGGACGCAGGCTTCCCGCTCGTCCATCCGATTCGCCCCAAAGACGAGGCCTACTGGAAGACCTACCGCGGGACGCCGAAGGCATTCGTGACCCTGGCGGCTGGTCAGGCTATGTGGGCCAACCGGTTCGGGTCACTCACGGCTATCAGGTATGAGGTGCCCACCAACACCTTTGCCAGCACCATCCGCGAGGCCGTGTATCGCAACCTGCTGGCCAACCTCAAGCCCGAGGACGTCGGCCTCCACTTCGAACCCGTGCGCGAGCAGGCGCTCCAGTCGGCCGCGCAATCCCAAGACTTCGGCCAGCTATTCCTCGGCTTCAGTCTGTTCCTCGTCGTGGCCGCATTGCTGCTGATGGCGCTGCTATTTCAACTCGGCCTCGAACAGCGGACCTCCGAGGTCGGGATCTTGCTGGCACTTGGCTTCACGCCAAAGCAAGTGAGGCGCCTGTTGCTCGTCGAAGGCATCGCACTCGCCCTGGCAGGCGGCCTGATCGGCGCGGTGGGCGGGATTGTCTATGCCAAAGTGATGTTGTGGGCCTTGACCACAGTCTGGCGCAACGCCATCGGGGGCGCGGAGCTTCAATTCCATCTGACCACCGCCAGCCTGTTCATCGGCATCTGCGCCAGCACCGTCGTGGCCACGCTGACGATCTGGCTGACCTTGCGCAAACAGGCCCGCCAGCCTGCGCGCGAGTTGCTGGCTGGTGAAGTCAGTAGTCAGAGGGCCGTAGTCCGCGGTCATGCCGCGTGGATAGCGCTAGGTTCGGGATTAACCGCAATCGCGATCGTCGGCTGGGCACTTGCGAGCGGGCACAATGCGGACGCCGAGGCGTTCTTTAGCGCGGGCGCATTGTTGCTCGTGGCGGGTCTTGCCTCATCGTCTGCCTGGCTTACCCGGTTAGCGCAGGAGGCCCGCCGGGTGAGGGCACCCGCCGGTGTTTCGGTGGGGCGGTGTTTCGGTGGGGCGGTGGGGCGGTGGGGCTGTGTAGGCCGGGTGCCCTCACCCGGCGCGGCGCACCTCACGCTCCGCGGGTTGGGCGTGCGCGGATGCGCGCGACGGCGGAAGCGCAGCCTGGCGACCATCGCGCTACTGGCCTGCGGAACTTTTGTGATCGTGGCCATTGGCGTCTTCCGGCTCGATTCGAATCGCGACGCCACCCGGCGCGATTCCGGCACGGGCGGTTTTGCCTTTATCGGGGAAGCCACGATGCCTGTGGTGCAGGACTTGAATACCAAGGCCGGACGCGAGTTCTATGGCCTGAGCGCCGAGCAACTGGCGGGCGTAAACGTAGTCCCCCTGCGCCTGCGCGATGGCGACATGGCCAGTTGCCTGAATTTGAACCGCGCGCAAAAGCCCCGCCTGCTCGGCGTGAAGCCCGAGCTGCTCGCCGACCGCTTCACCTTCGCGAGTGTGGCCAAGGGCCTCGACCGCCACATGGGCTGGCGACTCCTTCAGAGTGGTAGCAGCCGACGTGAGGAGGCTCTAACTGGCCAATCGCCAATCGAACAGAGTCTCCTGACATCGGCTGCTACGGGAACAAACGAGATTCCCGCCATCGGCGACGCCAACTCCATCCAATGGGCAATGGGCAAGGCGATCGGGGATACCATTGATTACACGGATGAGCAGGGCCGCGCATTCAAGCTGCGCCTGGTCGGCGCGGTAGCGAACTCGATCCTGCAAGGAAGCCTGCTCATTGACGAAGCCGAGTTCACCAAGCGGTTCCCGAGCGAGAGCGGGTATCGGATGCTGCTCATAGACGCGCCGTCGAATTCGGTCGCGCAGGTCTCCGCCACGTTGTCGCGCGCTTTGCAGGATGCCGGCCTGGAGCTCACGCCCACGGCGCAGCGATTAAACCAGTTTAACGCAGTGCAAAACACTTACCTGGGCACGTTCCAGATTCTAGGCGGCCTGGGCTTGCTGCTCGGCAGCGCCGGCCTCGGCGTGGTCGTCCTGCGCAACGTCCTCGAACGCCGCGCCGAACTGGGCTTGCTAGTGGCGGTGGGTTTCCGGCGGCGATTGCTGCATCGCCTCGTATTGAGCGAGCACGGCGTCCTGCTCGGCGCGGGCCTCGGCCTGGGTATCGCCGCGGCGGCGGTGGCCGTGCTGCCAGCCATCCTCTCTCCCGGATCGCAACTGCCCTACGGCTCCCTCGTGCTGACCCTCCTCGCCGTTCTCCTGAATGGCCTGCTCTGGACCTGGCTCGCGACGGGTTACGCACTGCGCGGCAACCTGTTGGCAGCGCTGCGAAACGAGTAGATCAGCCCTCTCCCCTTCGGAAGGGGAGAGGGAGCAGCCTCGGCAGCTTTGGGTGTAGTGTATGTTGTGGACTCATCAGTAAGACGGAATCAACGTTCGAGGTTCACTCTTTTCCGTGTTCAATTCTGCTGGAGATTGGAGCTGACGAGAGTGGAATGACCCCGTAGGATGCCCGGACTATGTTGCGGGGCATCCTGTTGTGGTTCGCTTTCCTCAGTGTCCTTCCCTGCGTTGCCGATGGGCTGGTCTCTCCGGACAGCACCTGGCGTTTTATTAAGGGCTACTCTGAGGCTTCCACTCCAGATACCACCGCTTGGCGTCAATTAGGTTTTAACGATTCGGCCTGGGCAACCAGCCAGGCGGCTTTCTATTACGAAAATGCTCCCGGTAGCCCCTCGGCCTACACCGGAAATACGGTCCTGACCGACATGTTTGGCAATTACACCTGCATTTTCCTGCGCCAGGCATTTGTGGTGAGCAACGTTTATGACGTGGCGGCCTTGCAGATCGCCGCCCTCAGCGACGATGGCTTTATTGCGTGGATTAACGGTCAGGAGGTGGGGCGTTTCAACCTGCCCGCAGGTGACGTGCCCTACGACGGCACCGCCAGCCCGGCTTTGCCCGAGCCGATCCCCTGGTGGACCAATACCGTTTCCGATATCCAATCCTTCCTGGTGCCGGGGGTAAATGTCCTTGCGGTTCAGGCCTTCAATTCCTCCATCGGCAGCAGCTCTGACTTCATCATCAACCCGGCCCTTTATTACATCCCCGATCTTACCGGTCCTATCCTCACGCTGATTTATCCCGCAACCAATTCCGTTGTTCGCCAGTTGACCTCGATCGAAGTGGCTTTCAGCGAGCCGGTCGCCGGCGTGGACGCATCCGATCTATTGATCGACGGCCAGCCCGCGACGGACCTTACCCCGGTCACGCCCTCGCAATTTGTTTTCAGTTTTGCCCAGCCCGCGACCGGCACGGTGCAGGTCGCCTGGGCGCCGGGTCACGGCATTCATGACTTGAGCAGCGCCGCGAATGCTTTTGCCGGCGGCGGCTGGTCCTACACGCTTGACATGAATGCGCCGCCGCAGGGAGTCATGATCTCCGAATTCATGGCTGCGAACGGTGGCAACCAAACCAATTCACTGCATGACGAGCTCGGCAACAGCCCCGACTGGATTGAACTCTACAACAGCGGAAGCACACCCGTCAGCTTGACCGGTTGGTCGCTGACCGACGATGCGACGAAACCCGCCAAGTGGGTGTTCCCGGCCACCATGCTGTCCGCCCGCGGCTACTTGGTGGTTTTTGCCTCGGGCCGCAACACCAATGTCAACGGCCAACTCCACACCAGCTTCAAGCTCTCCTCCTCGCCCGGTTACCTCGGGCTATTCGATCCCGCCAGCAACATCATCTCGGCTTTCAGCCCGACCTACTCGCAGCAATACCCCGACATCTCCTACGGCCGTGACCGCCTGGACCCGACGCTCCTTGGCTATTTCACCAATTCCACCCCTGGGGCGGCCAATTCGACCACGGGCTCTGGCTTTGGGCCGGATGTCCTATTCTCGCGAGCTGGCGGCACCTTTCGCAATGGCTTTGCGCTCACGTTGACCACAGCCGACACCAATAGTGACATCCGCTACGTAGCGGTGGCCACCAACCTCGCCTACGGGACCCCCGCCGTCACAAACATTCCTACCGCCGCCTCCCCGCTTTATACGGCCCCGATCCAGATTACCAGCACCACTCAGGTGCGTGCCCGCGCGTTTCCCAGGCAAGCCGGGTTCTGGCCGGGCCAACCACACACCGAGAGTTATATCAGCCTCAGCCCGGCCGCTGCCACGTTCACTTCCGACTTGCCTGTCATGCTGTTCCACAACCTGGCGGGCGGGCCCCTGTCGGCATCGGCTTCCTCGCAGAATCAGAGCGTGATCGTCATGCTTTTCGAGCCAGTCAATGGCCGCACCTCGCTGACCAACCCGCCCACGCTCGTCACGCGGGCGGGCTTCAATATCCGGGGCAGCAGCACGGCTGGGCTGCCGCAATACAATCTCGCTTTGGAAATCTGGGACGAATACAATCAGGACAATAAGGTTGAATTCCTCGGCATGCCTGCCGAGTCTGATTGGGTGCTTTACGCTCAGGACGGCTTCGACCCTTCCTACCTGCACAACCCGCTCGTCCATCAGCTTTGCCAGGACAGCGGCCGCTACTCCGCCCGCACCCGGTTTGCTGAAATGTTTCTAAACATCGGTGGCGGGACAATCACCTATGGTTCCCCCGTCGGGGGCAACTACTTCGGCCTCTACACCGTCGAGGAGAAAATCAAGCGCGGCAAGGATCGCGTGGACGTCGAAAAACTGGAGCCGCCGGTCACCAATACCCCGGCCATCACCGGCGGTTACATTCTGAAGATCGACCGCGCCGACTCCAACGAGCGGACCTTCTACGATGCTTACCTCCAAGGCAATATTGTCTATGTGGACCCACCGGGTCTCGAGATGGTGGATGCGTCGCGGCAGGCGCAGGCCAGCTACATTGCGGGCTATTTTTCCCAGTTCGGTGCCGCGCTCTGGGGGTCCAACTACACCAACCCCCTGACCGGCTACGCCGCCTATATCGATATTGATTCCTGGCTCGACCATCACATCTTTAACGCCCTCGCCTGGAACGTCGATGCCCTGCGCCTCAGCGGTTATTTCTACAAAGACCTCGGCCAAAAGATCTGCATGGGACCGCTTTGGGACTTCGACCGCAGCCAGGGCACGTCCTATGGCGGTGACGTCCGCTGCTTCAATCCCCGCCTCTGGTACATCCAAGCCAGCGGCGACCAGGGCACCGACTACTTCGGCAATCCTGCCCTGGAGGGCGTCCGCTGGTGGCAGCGCCTCTTTACCGACCCCGACTTCTGGCAAAGATGGATCGATCGCTGGACCGACCTGCGTCGCACTACCCTTGCCACCAACCACATCTACTCGGTCATCACGAACCTCAGCAGCCAATTAACCAAGGGCCAGCCTCGCGAGTCTAGCCGCTGGGGTTCCCAGGATGGCGTCAGCCCGAGGTCGGGCACAGTCAGCGCGAATGGCTACACGTACACGTTCCCCGGCACCTACGCGGGCGAACTGACCTTCCTCAAAAAATGGATGGCGGACCGCACCGACTTCATTGACACCAATTTCCTCCGCGCCCCGGTCTTTAGCAGCAACGGCGGCGCCATCACCTCCGGGTTCACGCTTACCGTCACCGCGCCGACCATCGAATCCAATACCACCACCTATTACACGTTGAACGGCACCGACCCGCGCCTGCCCGGCGGCGCCATCAACCCCGCCGCCATTTCCAACCGCGGCACGATCAACTTGATGCTGACGAACAACGCCCGCGTGTTCGCCCGCAATTACAATGTGGCCCACAACAACATGACCGGCGGCACCGTCGGCGGCAATCCCCCCATCTCAAGCCATTGGTCCGGCTCGACCATCGGCACGTTCGTCGTCGCCACCCCGACACTGGCCATCACAGAAATCATGTATCATCCCGTCGCTTCCGGCACTAACGACGCCGAGGACTTCGAGTTCATCGAGCTGAAGAACGTCGGCGCGCAGCAGCTCAACCTGATAGGGATTAGCTTCACCAACGGCATCAGCTTCACCTTCACCGCAACCAACGCCATCACCAACCTCGGCCCTGGCCAGTACGTGGTGCTCGTGGCCAACTCCGCTGCCTTCCTCTCCCGTTATCCGACAGTCACGAACGTCGCTGGCCAATACACCGGCAGACTCGACAACTCCGGTGAGCGACTCTACCTCGAAGGCGCCCTCAAGGAACCCATCCTCGACTTCACCTATAACGACTCCTGGTATCCTACCACCGACGGTGAGGGCTTCTCGCTCGTCATCCGCAACGAATACGCCTCGTTCAACACCTGGACCAACCCCGCCAGTTGGCGGCCCAGCACCTCCCTCAATGGCTCGCCCGGACGTGCGGACACCGTGCCGCCCGTCATTTCAGCCGTGGTCATCAACGAGGCCCTCACCCATACCGACCCGCCGCAGAGCGACACCATCGAGCTTTACAATCCCACGGCCAGCCCAGCGGCCATCGGCGGCTGGTTCCTCACTGACAACCACGACAAGCCCACTAAGTACTGCATCCCGGCCAACACCATCATCCCGTCGGGTGGTTATGTCACTTTTAACGAAAGCCAGTTCAACGTCGGGTCGAATGCTTTCGCACTGAGTTCCCTGGGCGAGGAGGTTTATCTGTTCTCCGGCGACGGCACCAATATCACGGGCTACCGCCACGGCTTCGAGTTCGGGGCGCAGGTCAACGGCGTCTCCTTTGGCCGCTATGTCACCAGCGATGGCATCGAGCATTTCGTCACCCAGAAGGCCAACACCCTCGGCGCCGCCAATGCCGGCCCCAAGGTCGGTCCGGTCGTCATAAATGAAATCATGTATGCCCCGCCGCCCTTCGGCCTGGACGCGGACACCCTGGACGAATACATCGAGCTACGGAACATCTCCGGCCAGCCCGCGCCGCTCTTTGCCCCACTTTACCCTACTAACACCTGGCAGCTTCAAGGCGCCGTCCAATTCACTTTCCCACTCGGCATTACTATGGCGCCAGGGTCATTCCTGCTCGTCGTCGGCTTCGATCCGGCCCATGACCCCGTCATGCTGGACTGGTTCCGCAGCCGTTATGGCGTGGCCGCCAGCACCCCCATCTTCGGCCCCTGGGTGGGGCATCTTGATAACTCCGGCGAGCGCGTCGCCCTGTATATGCCCGACAAGCCGGAATTGCCGCCAGCAGCGGACGCCGGCTTGGTGCCGCAGGTGCTCGTCGAAGAAATCAATTACTCGCCGCTGCCGCCTTGGCCGGTCGGCGCCGATAGCACCGGCAACTCCATCCAGCGCATCGCCAGCGCTGCGTTCGCCGCCGACCCCGCCAACTGGCAAGCCGCCGCCCCCACGGCCGGCCAGTTAAACCAGGGCGCTCTTACTGCCGATACTGACCACGACGGCTTGCCCGACGAGTGGGAACTCGCCAACGGCCTGGATCCCCTCGACGCTACCAGCATCAATGGCGCTCTGGGTGATCCCGACGGCGACGGTATGACCAACTGGCAGGAGTACCTCGCCGGTACCGACCCGCTTAACAGCCAGGATGTCCTGCGGTTCGTCGGCGTTTCCATCAGCAACCAAATCTGCCTGCTGCCATTCAACACCCACACTGGCCGTACCTACACCGTCGAACGGTTGGACCTCCTCCGGCCCACAAATGCCTGGGTCACCTTCACCAACGTCATCCCGACCGCCAACGGGCCGGTGACCGTGTCCGATCCACAGGCGCCCGCTGGCTATTTCTACCGGCTCAAAGTCACGCGTAACTGATGGCGCGCAGCCCGGCAGGCGGACCCGGTTGATGCTTCGCCGCGGGAGCTGCGGCGGAATGGGTTCTCAACTCTGCCCGATCAATGACGCCTGGCTGAGGAGCGGCGGCCCACGAACAGGAGCAAGCCCAACCCCAGCAGCAGGACAGCGGAGGGCTCGGGGACCTGGACCGGCGTGAAGTCCACGCCACGAAAAACCGTGTTGGCTCCGGCGGTGGCGAGCACGGTAAAAGGAGACCCGGCCCCGGCATCGGTCACTTCAACCAGCCGATTGGCGCTGCTTTCTGCGGTCGTGGCGTAGATGACCGGGTGAGCTCCGCTGAAGTCAACGGTGAACTGGCGCATCCCGTCATTGCTGGTGGTACCGGGGGCCAGGTTATAGGCCATCGTCCACACGCCGCCGCTGAGGTTCCAGCGCTCGATGCCCCCGTAAGTTTTGCCCGAGCGCTCATCCGCCACGTAAGCAAACGTGCCGTCCGGGCTCAAAGCAAAGTCATAAGGCGAAGGCGTGCCGCCGGTGACGGCGAGCAACAGGCTGCTCGTGGCTGTACCCGTTGGCAGGCCGGAAAAACCAGAGATGCCTGGGGTGCCCGAACTGGTCGAGACGTACAGATTGCCGCTGGCGATGTTCAGGTTGCGGTAATTGCCGGAGCTGACCTGCACGGGCACTCCGCCGCCGGCGGAGTACCAAATCCCACTATTGGCGGTGGTAGAGGCGGTTCCGGCCAGCCAGAAATTATGGCCATCCGACACCGCGGACCGAACATTGTTCCCGTCAGACGCGCTGGAGCCCGTGGCGACGCGCGAATACGTGCCATTGGCACTTATGACCCCCACCGCACGGCTGTAAGTCGCGGCGGCAGTGCTGGCGATGCCGGCAATGCCTGGCGAAGCGGCGTAGCCGGCAAATGTGAGCACGCTGCCATCCGAAGCCAACGTCAGAGCGCCCTCCGAAGCCGCCGAGCCGCTGCAAGTGATTTCAGCCCCGCCAGTCGTTGGGATATTAATCGTCTGCACCAACGAGCCCAACGTGCTGAACTCATCGATGAATAGCGCGGTGGAACCGTTGCCCAGCACGGCGGAGCCGTCGCCCACCTGAAGCACGGCCAAATTCCCGGCGGTGAATGGGGCAGCATTGGCTGCGGCAGCGAACAAAACCAACATGGCGAAGCAAGTCGTCCTTTTCATAATCCAAGCGGTTTCATCGAGAGCAGCTATAAGCTGTTCGGACGCTACCCGAGGCAAGTGAGAGAAGTCAATGCTAAGGAGTGGATAGTTAAGACTATAAAGCTAGGGCATTATCGGCTGCTTTGCGCCAGCAGCCGCGCCAGCAGCAGCGCCATTTCCATCGCCTGCTCGTAATTGAGCCGCGGGTCCAGGGTGCTCCGGTAGTCGCGCGTCAAGTCAGCCTCCGTCACTCCGCTCGCGCCGCCGATGCATTCCGTCACGTTGTCACCGGTCAGTTCGAAATGCACGCCGCCGAGGTGCGCGCCGCAGGCTTTGAGGATGCGATAGGACAACTCCAGTTCCCCGGTGATCTTCTCAAACCGGCGGGTCTTGATGCCGCTTTTCGTCGTCTCGGTGTTGCCGTGCATGGGGTCGCAACACCAGAGCACCTGTTGGCCCCGGCGGCGGATTGCTTCCACCAGCGGCGGCAGGCACTTTTCCACGCGGTCGGCCCCGAAGCGGTGAATGAACGTGAGCCGGCCCGGTTCGTTTTTCGGATTGAGCATCTGGGTCAGTGCCAGTGCCTCATCGGGGGTGACGGAGGGGCCGATCTTGATACCAATGGGGTTGGCGATGCCGCGAAAGTATTCGAGGTGCGCCCCGTCGAGCGCGCGGGTCCGGTCGCCGATCCAAGGGAAGTGGGTCGAGAGGTTATACCAGCCCGAGTGGCGCGGCACCTGCCGGGTCTGAGCCTGTTCGTAGTAGAGCAGCAGCCCCTCGTGGCTCGTGAAGAAATCTACCCGGTTAATGTCTGCCAGTACGCTCCCGGTCAACGTCTCCATAAACCGCAGCGAGTCGCCGATGGTTTCAACCATGCGCGTGTACTCCACCGCGTGCTGAGAATTGGCCACGAAGCCCAATTCCCAGTATTCCGGATGGTGCAAGTCCGCGAAGCCGCCCTCGATCAGGGATCGAACGAAGTTAATCGTCAGGCCGGACCGCTCAAAAGCCCGGAGCAGCAGCTCGGGGTTCGGGGTTCGATCCTCCCGACTGAACCCGGCGCAGTTGATCATGTCCCCGCGGTAACTGGGCAGCGTTACCCCCTTCTGGGTCTCGGTGTCGGTCGAGCGCGGTTTGGCGTACTGGCCGGCGAAACGGCCGATGCGGGTCACACGTTTCTTGCCACCCTGCACCAGCACCAGGCTCATCTGCAGCAGGATCTTCAGCTTGCTGGCGATGGCGGAGGATTCGCAGTCGGCAAAGCTTTCCGAGCAATCGCCTCCTTGGAGCAGGAAGCGTTCACCGCGCGTTGCCTCTGCCAATTGGTGCTTGAGGTTCTCGATTTCCCAACTGGTGACCAGCGGCGGCAGCCGGGCCAACTGGCCCAGCGTACGTTGGAGCACTTCGGGATCAGGATAGACCGGTTGCTGGGCGGCGGGTTTGGCCTGCCACGACGTGGGCGTCCAATCCGGGTGGGCGACGGGCTTGTCAGTTGCTGTTGGCATACGTGTCTCAGCCTTCAGAATCGTGGATAGGGGCTAGAAAGTAAAGGAAGGCGGCAAGACCTCGGAGATACGGTCTCCGCAGTTCGAGGTCCGACGCAGTCGCTCACTATTTTCGCTGCCGAATCAATAGGAGCAAATCCCGCGCGCTGACGGCCTCATGAAACACAATCGCCGCGCGCCCCTCAACGTGCGAATCCTGAGCCTTCGGGTCTGGCTCGTCGCGCATAGTTGAGATGCTGACGACATGGCCGATGCCATTGCCGCAATCATCAAGGACCGCCGAGCCGCTGGAGCCCGGAGCCCAATCGGCGCTGACGTTGATCCGCGTAAGTGTAACCCCCGAGGAGGAGCGGCTGCCGGCTGGGCGGGTTACCGAGCATTGGTAAAACCGGTTCACGATACCGGCACTGAAGTAATCCCGATGCTGGGCAGGGTCGCTGTAGCAGTAGGCGGTGTCGCCGGGATAGACATGGGTATTAAGCGGCAGATGTCTATAGTGCCCGCCACGGACCCGGATAATGCAGGCATCGCAGTCACGGTTGGCTGCCAGCACCTCCGTGACAGGCAGAACGGCCTCCTGATCGTCCACCGCCACCAGGCAGGCCTCGCGTATTCCCGGGCCGGGGTTCACGACATGGAAGCAGGTGGCCACGGCGCCACTGGAGGTCAAGGCGTAGCCCCCGGACAGGTTAACGTGCCGCTTGCCGCATTTGTCACATAAAGTGATACGTTCCTTGCCCAATCGGTGAACCGGGGTAGATTGTCTTATTCAAGCCGACGGCCTCCGTTGTGCGGACGCAAGTACGGCAGGCGGTTGAATGCGTATGCCAACTAAGAACACCGGAGACCTTCATTCTCCCCTTGCTCTGGTGCCATCCCCGGCGCCGGATTCGCCGCCGTTGACTGCCAATGCCGACGCTAGCGTCCGCCGCACAACCGCGCTGATCGTGGAAGGCGGCGCGATGCGTGGCGCTTGGGCGGCCGGCGTGCTGGGCTTTCTCCATGAGCGGGGCCGATGCCAATTCGACCTCGTCTATGCCGCCTCTTCCGGCGCTCTCTCGGCGGCCTACTTTGTCGCGGGAATGTGGCAGCCGGGCCTGGCCATCTGGCACGAGCAGGCCTGCAAAGTCGTGCGCAAGACCAATTTCCTCCGCCGCAAGCCCATCATTGATCTGGCCTACCTGGTGGACCATGTCTGCAGGAAACACGTTCCTTTTTCTGTCGAAGCCCTGCAACAGGCGCCGACGCGTTTCTACATTGTGCTGACCGATTGCCACACGGGTGAACCCGTCTATTTCCACGCCCGCGATGAGCGCGTCTTTGCCGCCCTCCGCGCCACCGCCTCGATGCCCCTGGCCACCCGCGGGTTTGATTACGTCGATGGCCATCCCTACGCCGACGGCGGGGTGGCTGACCCGATTCCCATCCAGCGCGCGATCCAGGACGGTGCGACCGACATTACTGTGGTGCTCACGCACAATCGCAACTTCCGTCTCAAGGCGATGCCGCGGTGGCTGGGGCATTTTGCCTTCCCGGAATTTCCCAAGGTAGCGCTGGCCTGGACCACCCGGCAATATCTGGTTTACAACGCCGCTCTCGACCTCATGAAGCAGCCGCCGCCGGGCATCCGGCTTCAGGTGTTTCGGCCGTTCCGACCATTGCCCGTCGGCCCCTTCACCACCGCACAGAAGCGAATCGACGCTGCCCTTGCCTCCGGACACGACGAGGCGCTCGCACAACTCGCAGCCGCCGAACCCAGCCTGAAACTGCCACCCCCGCCGGGTCCCGTTGCCCTGTAGATTCCCGTCCTTCGCCGGGCTACCCGCCAGGCGGAGTTGCGATCTGGCGCATCTTTGCGGTACCACCGGAGTGCGCTTGTCCTCGGGCGCAGCAGGCTCCGACCCGCCTATCACGTGCGAAAGTTCCAAGGCGCCATTACTTTCAGACCACGCTGCGCCCGAGGCCGGGTTGCCGATCATGTCCGTCCACTCGGATTCAAAGTCCAAAAGCTGTGCGCGACGCAAGATGGGCGCATCTTGTCCTGACCACCACCACCAAGGCAGGCGGCCATGTCAACCGGAACACCGGATTTATCCGGCAGACCGGCGAGCCGCACCAGGGCTGCCGGATAAATCCGGCGTTCCGTCGCGCAGTCCGGTTCCGGCAGGCCGCGATGCTGGGGGTTCACGGAAGAGACGCCTCCCCCATCGCCTCCGGCGCAACGATTCTTGTGGCTGCGGAGCGATGTCGTATTATCATTTCTCTATGGATCATGAAAACAACTGACCGCCGCCCGCTTCCGGGCCCTGCACGGGGCGGGGCCATTCCGGCGCAGCAATGGTGCTGCTGGCCACCTGCTTACTTGAACGCACACCGTGAACCTCTATAACCTATTTCCCCTCCTTGCCGGCCCCTTTTCCCGTTGGGGTGGGCACTTCACGCGGGCAGCAGCGATGGGTTTTGACTGGGTGTTCGTCAATCCCATTCAGCAACCGGGCGCCTCGCGCAGCCTTTATTCCATCGCGGACTACTTTCGCATCAACACTGCCCTGCTCGATCCGCAGAGCGCCGCGCCGCCCGAAGAACAGGTGCGGCAAATGGTCGCGCAGGCCCGGGCCAGCGGGTTGAAGACGATGATCGACCTCGTCATTAACCACTCCGCCATCGACTCGCGGCTGACGAGCGAGCACCCGGAATGGTTTCTGCGCGAGCCGGATGGCCGGGTCGCGAACGCGTTCTGTCAGCACAACGGCGAGCGGGTCGTCTGGCACGACCTGGCCCAGTTCGACCACCAGCACACCCGCGACCCGGAAGGTCTCTACCGCTATTGCCTGAGCGTGGTGGAGCATCTCCTGGCGCTCGGGTTCGAAGGTTTCCGCTGCGACGCTGCCTACCAGGTTCCGCGCAGTTTCTGGCACCGGCTGATCCAGGACATCAAGGGACACCACCCCCACACGTGTTTCGTCGCCGAGACGCTGGGCTGCTCCGCCGACCAGACGCGAGACACCGCGTGCGCCGGCTTCGATTACGTCTTCAACAGCTCGAAGTGGTGGAACTTCCAGGATTGGTGGTTGATCGAGCAATACAATCTCGTGCGCGAGACCACGCGCTCCATCAGCTTCCCCGAAAGCCATGACACGCCCCGACTCTATCAAGAGCTGAACGGCAACCTCGCCGCGTTGAAGCAGCGGTATCTCTTCGCGGCCCTCTTTTCCGCGGGCGTCATGATGCCGATGGGGTTCGAATTCGGCTTCCGGAAACAGTTACACGTGGTTCACACCACCCCGGCGGATTGGGAAAAGACGGACGTTGACCTAAGCTCCTACATCGCCCAGGTGAACGCCGTCAAGAAAAGCCACGCGGTATTTCAAGAGGAAAGCCCCACGAGTATTTTCCCCTGCCAGAACCCGAACATCCTGCTGATGTGGAAGGCCTCATCGAAACACAAGGACGAGGCGCTGGTGATCCTAAACAAAGACCTGCACCAGCATCAGGAATTTTCTACCGACCACTTCCGGCACTTCGTCCAGGCGGGCGCCCCGCTGCGCGATTATTCGCCCGAATACCCCCTCGAATACATCCACGAGCCTTTCCACTACGCGCTGCGTCCCGGGCAAGGCATCGTGCTGGTAACCTCGAGGACTTGAGGTCGCCAGCGACCTGGCTCGTCCAAAGTGGCGGGGTATGCCTGCGAGAGGTGCCTCGCAACCTCTGCATCCTGGCTATTCCCCAAGATTGCGGTGGAGCAACTCCTTGAGTTTCAGCGGACAGCGAATGGTGAGGGTTTTGCCCTTCACCGAGACCAGCTTCTGTTGCCGGAAGGTAGCCAGGGTACGCGAGAACGTTTCACTGACCGTGCCCAGTTCAGCCGCCAGCACGCGCTTGGTGGTCTTGAGTTCGATAACGACCGGTTGAGAGGATTCCGGATTGGGGCAGCGCTTGATCAGCCAGTTCGCCAGGCGCGTCTCGACGTCCTTTAACGTCAGGTCTTCGAGCTGCGCGATGAGCGTGCGCAGATGCACACTCATTGAGCCGAGCATGCGCAGCGCCAGTTCGGGCTGGCGCCGGAGCAGGGCCAGGAACCCCGCCTTCTCCACCAACAACACCTGCGAGGATTCCTGCGCCCGCGCGTCCGCCGGGTAGCCGGACGCCGTCGCCAGGGCCACTTCGGCAAACGACTCGCCGGCGCGAAAGACGTGGATGACCTGCTCCTTCCCCGCGGCATTGACGCGATGAACATTGATGGCGCCTTTCTGCGTGAGGTAAAAACCCTGTGCAGGAGCCCCTTCGCGAAAGAGGTAATCGCCTTTGTCGAGCGGCTTGACGACGGTGATGGCTGCGATGGCATTCAAATCCTCCGCCCCGAGGCCGGCAAATAGCTGGCAGCCGCGGAGCGTGTTGACGATCGCGGCCTGCTTCAGTTCTGCGAGTGTGTTTGCCATGCGGGGATGGAAGCATTTGAGCCGCTCCTTAGCCAAGAGCAAACTCTTCTGCCAAATGTAACTTTCCTTATGAGGCTCTGCAAAAAATGTTCATTTATTGGCAAGCGTAGTGTAGTGGCCGGTCATCCGTGGGGCTAGGCTGCATTAGAAATCGTGGAACAGCTTACTGAAAAGACCACAGCCTTAGTCGCACCGGTGGACAGGAAAAAGAAGTTCCCGGTTCGCGCCAACGGTTCGCAGGAAACCGCCTTCGGCTCCCCCCGCGATTTTCTGGATAACCGTTTCGTTTATGCCGTGGTTTCAGCGCGCGCCCGCGGTTTGTCTGTCGGCGTCAATATGTGCCCCGGCAAGCACTGCAATTTCCAGTGCGTGTATTGCGAAGTGCAGCGCAACGGAGCAGTGCCCGCGGAACCCTTGGACGTGGAAGCGGTGGCGGCGGAGTTGAAGAAGACGCTGGCTTATGTGCGCGGCGGCCGGTTGCGCGAGCGGCCCTGGTATCGGACGCTGCCGGATGAGTTGCTCCAACTGCGCCATGTGGCCTTGAGCGGCGACGGTGAGCCGACCCTCTCGCCCCAGTTCGCCGAGGCACTCCAGGCGGTCGTGCATGTCCGCGCCTTGAGCGGGTTCCCCTTCTTCAAGCTGGTGCTGCTGACGAATGCGACCGGCCTCGATCAGCCCCACGTCCAGCACGGGCTCAAACATTTCACGCGCAGCGACGAAGTCTGGGCCAAGCTGGACGGCGGCACCCAGGCTTATGTCAACAAGGTTAACCGCGCGTCGGTCCCGCTCGAAAAGATCCTCTCGAACATCCTGCTGCTTGGCCGGCAGCGTCCAGTGGTAATCCAGAGCCTCTTTCCGGCGATCAACGGGGAAGAGCCGCCGGTCGAGGAGATTGAGCAATACGCCCATCGGCTGCGGGAACTCAAAAAGGCCGGCGCCCAGATCTCGCTCGTGCAGATCTACTCTGCCACGCGCCCGTCGCCGAATTCCGAAAGCGGGCACCTGCCGCTCAAGGTGCTCTCCCGCATTGCCCATACCGTGCGGCAGACCACCGGGTTGACGACGGAGGTCTTTTAAGAATGAAAGCAGAAATTGGGATAGCAGAAAGCAGAAATCCAAAGGCCCGCGCTTTCCATTCCGCTTTTTCTTATTTCTACTTTCTGCTTTCCAGATTTCTGCTTTCTTCTCACCTCCGTCAGGCTTCCGGCGCCTGTTCCGCCTCGTAGTCCAGCCAATACTCCTTCAAAATCCGCATCTTCTCCCGCAGTTCCTCATAGCTCAGTGGCTTGACGATGCAGGCCTGAATATCCAAGGCGTAGGCCAACTGAGTTTCGCTGGGGAGTTCCGTGGAACTCAGCACCACCACCGGCAATTTGCCCGGGATCTCCGGATGCTCATGCAGCCACCGGAGAACTTCCAAGCCGTCTTTGACCGGCATCTTCAGATCCAGCAGAAAGAGCGCCGGGAAAGGGTAGGCGGCGCGGTCGGCGTACTGCCCTTCGCCGGCGAGGTAATTAATCGCTTCTTCCCCGTTGCCCACGGCGTGGACGGGATTAAGCGCTTTGCATTCCTGGAGCGCCCGGCGCACCAGCAGAACGTCATTCGGATTGTCCTCGGCCAACAAGACCGGGTTAATATGTGACATAGTAAAGCTCATTATATCTGTAGCTTATGTTCGGCCCGGAGGCAAGGCCCCCCGCACACGGTCGTTCAGGTCAATCGCCCGGCGCAGCGGAGGCCTATTATTGACTGACGGTGCTTCGGACATCCCCGCTATTACCAGCAAGACCCTGAGCAAGGGCACCCGCTCTTCACCCGTAAACCGCCGGGAACGGCTTGTCCCCAGAACTGGTGACTGGCAGGGAACAGGGGTTCAGGTATCTTGTGGGCGTGTTCACGATGCTAGTGTGTGGCATCGGTTAAGAATTTAAGGTTGTTCTCAGTGTAGAATGTGTCAGTAAGGCCGGGTCAAAAGCCCGGCCTTCCTGTTTTTTGGGGTGCCCTCGAAGACGGTAGGGATTCACCTTCGCCACTCAGCACCGAGCAGAGGACGCGCGGAACTCACCACCCGACCCGCATTTGACGGCAGTCCTGCTTGAACTCCTGCACCCAGACGCCCATCGCCTCATTCAACACCTGCTTCATGTTGGCAAAAGCAGAGGAGTCGGATTGGCCGTTCGCCACCGCGTTCTGGTAATCGGCAAAGGCCTCCTGGATGATGTCCAGGCCGGAATCAAGTTCAGCCACCTGGTTGGCGCCGGAGTTCAACTGCTGCGGATTCAACGTGCTCTTGAACCCAGAGTATTGGTCCCGCACCGCCTGAAACTGCTGCATGAGCAGACCATAGCCGCCGCCGCCGGCGAAGGATGATGCGGTCCGGGTGGAGTTTTGAAACCAGTTCACCTGGTTGACCACCAGGTTCATCGAGTTGCGTTGGGCCATCGGGGTAGTCGGCGCCGCGAAGGGCCAGGGAGCCTGGGCAGATACCAGGTTCGCATACAAAACGGCGAGGCTGACCAACAGCCCCAGCACGGCAGGGAGGGCGAGTTTCTTAGTGAACGTATTCATAGGAGCAATATTCAGTTGTTTGGTTCAGGCGGCTTCGTGTTAAACCACAGTCGCACAAAGTAGAGCATTATGCATTAGGCGCGGGGGGATGGTTCACAGTTTGAGGGTGGTCCCGGGCGGCCTCAGCATGGCCGTCATGGAGTTCATCTCGGCCAGGACGCGGTTGAGACCCTGGTGCACCTGCCGTCCCTTGTCCTGGGCAGCCAGGATGAGGCTCTTCGCGGCAGCAATGTGCACAAGGGAGGGATCGGTTTCCAACACGGCCCGCAGCTTCTGCATGTCGGAAAGGAAGGGCCGGAACCCTTCGCGCACTTGATGGGACGCCTGCTGCGCTTGCTCAAAGCTCTGCTTCAACTCCGGGCGATGCTGCTCGGCGAGCTGGCGGACCTGCTCATTGTTCACGCCCGCCAGGTATTTCTCCCAGTGCTCGAAATAGGCATCGCCCCGAGCGCGCATGGCATGCGTGCGAGCGCGGACTTTGATCGAGTCCACCTCAAGCCGGTGTACCGCCTTCGCGAACGCCTGGTAAGCGGAGCGCGGGTCCCGATTTGCCTGCGCGGACATCTCGTCCACTGCCCGCATCGTCGTATCCACCAGTCCTGTGGCCTCCACGACGAGCTGGCGATACTCCTGGAAGTCATCCCGCGGCGTGGGCTCTTTGCTGGCGGTGTCGGGGCTGGCGCAGCCGATCAAGACCGCCGCCACAGCTACCGCCGGCAGCCAGCGCCAATGCCCGCATGAACTTCTGATGTTGCTGCCGGCGTGTATCACTGAGCGTATTCTCATAGCACAAATCCCTCTGACCCATCTGGCCGCCTGTCGGCGTAACGGGCCACGCCCTAACGTGCCATAACCATACACCAGCCATCAACCACAAAGGAGGCGCCTACGCAGCTTACGCCAGGGCCAGTGACAAAGTCTTCTTAAGTCATTGTAGGAGACGACGTCAGGAGTCTCTGATCTCTTGACCTGCGGCCCAAACCTGCGCTTGCTCGGAACCCGCTGATTAGAGACTCCTTACGTCGTCTCCTACAGCTTCAGATTGGAGCCTTACCATCCACTTTGTCACAGGCCGTGCAGCTTACGCCGGAATACCGCAGGTTCTTCCTGGGTCCCAATCGCACCGTTGTCCCGAAGCCCGACGACAAAGCCAACCGTTGCAGTCTGAGGCACGTAGCGCCAAAAACGCGTAAATATTCGGTGAACACGTTTGCTAGCCGTTGAGCCGGGCAATAAAATCCGCGCACAGGGGATAAACAAAAACCCATTTTACGGGGAGCGCTGGTTGCCCCGTTTTTTCCAACTTACCCCGACCTTTGGTCAACCCCA
>CAIWJG010000165.1 GCA_903912925.1 uncultured Verrucomicrobia subdivision 3 bacterium
ACTCTCCCTATTTCACTCTTCACTCTTCGCCTGCGTCCAATCCGCCGAGTCCGCGAAACAGGAGCAGGCCATCAAAGCAAACCTGAGGAGGCTGGGTTATGGTGGGTAGTTTAAGCACCAACGGTGCGGCACATACCAGCCCAGGGCAACGCCCTGGGTATGCGTCATCATTGCGTCAAGCCCTGAAGGGGCGGCTCAACCGGTGTCTCGCCCCTTCAGGGCTTGGGATGTTTTTGTCCATTGAACCCAGGGCGTTGCCCTGGGCTGGTATATCTCGCCCCTTTGGGGCTGCGGAAGGAGGGCTGGGTTATGGCGGGTGAGAGGCAAACGGCGACATTCCAACAACTCCTCGACGAAGGATTGCTGGAAATCGGCGACGGCTACCGTGCTCAGAACAACGAACTTGGCGGCACCGGCCCAATTTTCCTTCGCGCCGGTCATGTCACCGACAGTCACATCGACTTCACCGGCGTTGAGCACTTCCACGATCACCTTGCGGTCAAAGTGCGCTCGAAGATGTCGAAGGTTGGCGACACCATCATCACGACGAAAGGGAACAGCACCGGGCGCACTTCATTTGTGACCGACCGGCTTCCGCCGTTCGTCTATTCGCCGCATCTCAGTTATTGGCGAAGCCGCGACCCGGAGAAGTTGTGCGGTGGCTTCCTTCGCTACTGGTCGCAGGGCGTCGAGTTCATTGACCAGTTGTCCGGAATGAAGGCGTCAATGGACATGGCTCCGTATCTGAGCCTTTCGCCTATCACCCTGGAGCAGATGCGCTCTTTCACGGCCCCGATGAAAAGCCGCAATCCCGTCCCGCATTATGTCTTCGCTCGAATGGGCATGGCCGAGGAACAAGGTTACGGTCTGATCAGCCTGAAGAAGCACGCGGAGAAACTCAGGCTCCCGCTCCCGAGCTTCTCGATGGAAGGCGATTCTCTCGTACTGACGATTTTCCGGAACAAGGCGGGAGTGGTTGCGAGATTGCGGCCAGAGGTGCGTGCGAGCCTGAATGACGACGAGAAAGCATCAGGGGCTTTTTTCTCCGGCCGGCAGTCGGTAAGCAGCCCTGAATTGATGGAGCAGATGGGATTCGATGAGCGCAAGGCTCAGCGTGTTCTGAAAAAGCTTCAGGAAGCCGGCTTGCTTCGGCGTGTCGGTCGTGGCCCGGCAACCCGTTACGACGTAATCCAATCATGAAGCCGTATCCCGACAATAATCCCGACAAAGTGTCGGGATTCGCAGTCCACAACGGGCCAAGACCTGGAATCCCGACAGGAATCCCGCCAAATATCACGCCATTTTGGCAGGATAACACTTAGCCGCACGGCATGAGCCTTAACGAGTCCACCGTCGAAGACGCCGCCCTTGCCTGGTTCGGAGAGCTGGGCTATGCGGTCGGGCACGGGCCGTATCTCGCGCCCGGTGAACCGGCGGCGGAGCGGAGAATTGAGCGTGGCACCCCTCGACTCCAAACCGGAGGCCGCGCGATGAAGCCCCGTCCTCCAATCCCAACGGGATTGCGTCACTCAACCCAGGGTTGCCGAGTCGGCGAGGCTACCCTGGGTCACCGGGTTGATTGTTTTCCTCAACCCCAACGATAATGCATCACTGTGCGCGCCTGCGGATTCAACCCCGTTGGGTTTCTTTGTCCCGGTTCACCCAGGGTAGCTCGTGCCTCGCAATCCTGGGCTGGATGCCGCAGCCCCGTTGGGGCAAACGAACTGGGCTTCCGGTTTCGGACTTCGGGTTTCGGAACTCGGCCTTCTTTCGGCCCTCGGATTTCGGCCTTCGGACTTCCAAGCTACCTCGCCACCCTCCGCGACACGCTGCTGCCGAAGCTGCTGAGCGGGGAGTTGAGGGTGACGGAAGCACAGACAATCTGAAATGCGCTTGGGTGTGCGCCCAAAGAAATCTATAATCAAACCATGATAACCAAACTCACAGTGGAGTTCTTCAAGACGCTGGAGAGGGTCGAGATCGAACTGGGTCTCGTGAACGTGTTCGTCGGCGCGAACGGCAGCGGCAAGAGCAACCTGCTGGAAGCGGTGGGCGTGTTATCAGCCGCAGCGGACGGCAAGGTGAATGACCAAGTGCTGCTGCAACGCGGCGTGCGGCCCGGCTTGCAACAGCTTTACAAGTCTGCCTTTACCGAGCGTCTGCCGCCGCACATTTTCTTCGGAGCGCAGAACGACAACTCCAGTTACGAGGTGGCTCTGCATAATCCGATGAACGACACGAAACCGTGGCGTTACAAGACGGAGTCGTGGATACAGGGCACAAAGAATCTGGCGAGTCGTTCTCCGGCAATGGCAGACAATCCGAATACAGAAGTAGGGCTGGCCTATGCTCGGGCCATTGAGATGAAGCCCGGCAGTCCGGGACTGAACCTGCTGAATCAGTTGCGGAACTTCGTCGTGTTCTCTCCGACGACGCCGGTGCTGCGCGGAACGGCACCCGAGTCCCAACCTCGGCAACCTGTTGGCATTCACGGCGGGCGTCTGCCGGATGCTGTGGGGGAGTTGCTAACCCTCGCGAAGAAGAATAAGCGCGCCGCCAAGGTCTGCGAAGATGCACTGCGGCTGATCGATTGGGCCAAGGACTTCCGCTGCGAGTCAGCGGATAAGGTGCCGCTGTCGGCGGCTGCGGGGTCTTCGCCGCGAGTCATCCGTTTCGTGGACCGCTATATGAGGGAGGGCAGGAATGTTCTTTCTGGTTATGATGCAAGCGAAGGGGCTTTGTATGTGCTCTTTCTCGCGGTCCTTGGCGCTCATGAGGGCAGCCCGCAGTTCTGCGCCGTGGACAACGCGGACCATGGACTGAATCCACGCCTGGCGCAGGCTTTGTTCAAGCATCTGTGCGCCTGGATTCTAAGCGCATCGGAGCCGAGACAGATATTGCTCACAACACACAGTCCTCAAGTGCTCGACGGTCTGCCGCTACAAGATGAGCGTGTGCGTCTCTTCACCGTTGCGCGAACCGATGCTGGTCGCTCGGTGATTCGCCGCGTGGAGGTGAATGAGAAGCTCCTCGCGATGGCCGAAAAGGGTTGGACGCTTTCGCGTCTATGGGTCATGGGCCATCTCGGAGGAATGCCGAATGTCTAATCCTCTTCGGGTCTCATTCGTCGCGGAAGGTCCGACGGACTATGTCGTGCTCAGAGCCGCCGTTCGGGCGCTGCTGGGCGGGGCAGATTTCGAGCCGGTTCCGCTCAAACCAGAACTCGATGAGAGTCTGCGAACCAAGAGCGCGAGCGGCTGGGGCGGCGTTTACTTCTGGTGTCGGCAAACGGTGGAGCAAACCGGTGGCCCAGCGAGTGGCAATCTGCTCTTCGCCTCCGACGATGCATTGGTGGTCATCCAGGTGGATGCGGACATTGCCCGGAGAAGCTATGCGGATTATGAGATCAAGGACGCCCCGAATGACGACTTGCCATGCGGGCAGCCTTGTCCGCCGCCTAGTGCTACGACGGATGCGCTGCGGGCAGTGATGCTCGGATGGCTGAACGAAACAGCGGTGCTGCCCCATGCTGTGCTTTGCACGCCATCCAAGAATATCGAAACTTGGGTGCTGGTCGGTTTGTTTCCCGAGAACGAGCAAGCGGTGAAAGAGAACATCGAATGTCGTTGGGGTCTCGACGTGCAACTGCGCAAGTATGGTCTCATCAAGGGGAGCCAGAAACTCATCGACGAGTATCGAGCCAACGAAGAAGGCATCAGGAATGCGTGGCCTGAGATAAGAGCCAAATGCACCGAAGCCGAACGCTTCTCGCAGGATTTCCTGGCTTTGGTTCCCGCCACCTAACCGTGCATGAGCCTGAACGAATCCATCGTCGAAGACGCCGCCCTCGAACGGTTCGGTGAGCTGGGCTATGCGGTCGGGCACGGGCCGCAGCTCGCGCCCGGTGAAGCGGCGGCGGAGCGGGAGTCGTTGGGCGAGGTGGTGCAATCTCGCTACACTCGAACCCTCACCCGGCCTCTCCCACGGGGAGAGGAGATGCGCGAGACCCTCCGGCGGCTGAACCCGGCCATTCCCGAGGAGGCGCGGACAACTATCCGGGAATTCCGGATAGCTCAATTTCTATCCCGGAGGACGATGAACCCATGAGCACAAGAAAGCCAACACCCGGCGGTCGCGCCAAAAAGAAAGCCGAGGTCTCCTTGGTTCGCTCTTCGGCGGCGGAATACCTGACCTTTGTGGCTGCCAGCGGGCAGGGCGGCGTCGAAGCCGTTTACGCCGATGAAAATGTCTGGCTCACCCAGAAGATGATGGGGCTGCTCTATGATGTGGAAACCCACACGGTGAACTACCACCTCAAGAAAGTCTTCGACGACGGCGAGTTGTCGGCCGGTTCAGTTATTCGAAATTTTCGAATAACTGCCGCCGACGGCAAATCCTACGACACCCAGCACTACAACCTCTCCGCCATCATCGCCGTCGGCTACAAGGTGAACTCGGAACGCCGCCTACCCCTCGGTGCATGTGAACGGGTACTACCGCAGCAACGGCACCTACGTGGCGCCTCACGTCCGCACCGCCCCCAACGCGACCGTGACCGACAACCTCAGCTACCGCGGCTACGGCACCGTCCGCGTGCCCAAATCCTCTTACCGCTACTGACGAATGCCAGCCCGGCTGAAACGCCACTCGCCTCAAGCCATGAACGCTCTGACCAAACTCGCCCTCGCCGCCCCGGTGGCGGCGAGCGCCTTTGCCAGGCCCTGCGTTCCGCCGAACCCCTCTCAAGAACGTTCTGAGTCTCAGTGCTACCACCAATCGTGAAAACCTCGCCCCTCTATCTTGGCATTGACTTCGGCACCACGAATTCCAGCGTCGCCTACATCTACGCCGACCCCCGGCACCTCAGCGCGCGGTATGTGCCTGTCGAACCCGTTCGGATTACCATGGACGCCGAGAACAACCTCATGGCCGAACGGATGCCCAGCCTGATCTCCACCCGCTTTGACGACGGTCGTGCCACAGGGCTGGCCGGCGGGTGGGAGGTCCTCCGTATTTTCGGGCGCCGCAAGAAAGCGCCCTTGTTGCGCAGGGGCCACGAGCTGTTTGAATCGGTCAAGTCTGACTTGGGGTCCTCCCGGATTTACGCCCATGCCTCCTCGCCCGAGTGCCAAACGCCCCGGAAGGTCGCCCGCGCCATATTTCGCGGGCTTCTCCACGAGGCCAGGGAAAGACTTCCCGGGCTGGAATGCGCCCGAGTCAGGACGGTCATCACAGTCCCGGCTTCTCTGAACGCGGACGCCCGCCAGGAAACTCGGGACGCGGCAGTCGAAGCGGGACTGAACGCAGACCTGGTGGAGCTGATAGACGAGCCAATCGCCGCCCTCCTGCATCTGGTCAACGACCAACGCGCCACCGCCATCCTTTCCATGGGTGAACCAAGAAACATTCTGGTCTTTGACTACGGCGGCGGCACCCTGGACCTTTGCGCCGTCAAATGCTCTTTCAGTCCGGATTCCAACACCGGTCTGCAGGCTGAGCACCTCGCCATCTCGCAATACCGTCGCAATGGCGGCAATGATGTTGACCGCGAAATCATGCAACGGGTTATTTGGCCGCAAGTCGAGGAGCAGCTCGGTATTGCACGAAACGACTTGTCCGCCGATGTGAGACGGGCGGTCGAGGACATGCCCCTGTCGGCAGACCTCCAGCTGTTGCCCGAAGCAACGCTCAACTGGCTCTGTCGGCACCTGGACCGCAGCCTGCACAGGCAACTGTGTCAGTGAGACTGAATGCGGTAAAATTGGGCAAGCGCTCCGGGCCAAGTCGTGAAGCTGTAAGATACCCCGGCCACGTTGGTCGTGATCACGGCTGTCGCGTCGGGAACCCACGGCCCGCCCGCCTGGTCGGCACCCTGCAACGTGAATCCGCCGCCGGGTCCAGTCCTAAGAGTGAAATCCAACTGCACCTGCCCCCCACTGGCCATCGGCGAATGCAACACGATTTCCGGCGGGGTGCCGGACCACCACCCCTTCCGAACGACATTGTTGTCCGTGTCGGCCACATAAACGTTGCCCCACCCATCCACCGCAATCCCTGACGAAAGATCAAAAAGTGCATTCGTGCTGGCCCCGTCGCGGTACCCGTACTGGCCAGGCGCTCCGGCAATGGTCGTCACGGTCCCGTCGGATGCAACACGCCGAATGGTATAGTTGTACGTGTCCGCCACAAACACATTGCCCGCAGCATCTACAGCTATCCCAGCAGGACCGTTGAAACGTGCGTTAGTGCCAACACCATCGGCATGACCCGCAGTCCCCGCCAGCCCAGCCAAAGTGCTCACCACACCGCTCGTCGCTATCTTCCGAATCGTGTTGTTGCCAGTGTCCGCGACAAAAACATTCCCCATCCCGTCCACCGCAACCCCCGCAGGCCCGTTCAGCAGCGCGTTCGTTCCTACGCCATCCGCATACCCTGCGTTAGTCCACCCCGCCAGCGTGCCAACCACGCCGCCCGGCATAATCCTGCGGATCGAGTTATTTCCACCGTCCGCCACATAAAGGACGCCATTGCTGTCCACGGCGACCGCACCAGGTTGGCTGAATCTTGCTGCTCCGCCCGCCCCGTCCGCGAACCCCGCAATCCCGGCAGCCCCAGCCAACGTGCTCACACTCCGCGCCGGAGTAATCTTCCGGATGGTGTTGTTGTAGGTGTCAGCAACATAGACAGTCCCGCCCTCTTCCACCGCCACACCATTTGGCCACAGGAAGCGCGCTGCGCTGCCGACGCCGTTCGCACTCCCTGGAGTCCCCGCCGATCCCGCAACCGTTGTCACCACACCATCCGGGGAAATCTTCCGAATCGTGCTGTTGTAGGTGTCCGCAACATACACATTCCCGGCCTTGTCCGAAGCTGCCCCCGTCTCGAAATTGAATCCCGCCGCACTCCCAACTCCGTCCTGACTGCCGGAACTTGCCGAACCCGCCAATGTAATGAACGTGTAGCCTGGCGAGATGGCGGTGAAGTTGGCGGTCACGTTCTGGTAACCGTTCATGGTCACGCTCGCGGTACCACCCGATGAGCTGACAACACCGGCCCATGAGGAAAAGGCGTACCCACTCGAAGCCGAGGCGGTCAACTGCACCGCCTGCCCAGGCGCGAACCATGTTCCAGCCGGGCTCAGAACCACCGTGCCGCCCCCCGCCGGCGACACGCCCGTGTCCAACCGATACTGTGTTGTGAAGTTCGCAGTGTACGTTGTGCCGCCGCTGGGCGCGACCGTGTGGGACATCGCACCCCCATCGCTCCAGTTGCTCCAGAGATACTGGACGCCCGTGCCCCCACTCTGCGGAGACGTTGTCGAAATCGGGTGGCTGGAACCGGACACCCAGGTGAACGGTTGTCCCGTTGTGTAGGTCGTTCCGTCCACCGTAAAGGAAACGCCCGACGGACTGCCCAGCACCGTAACTGAGACGCCCAATGTGAAGGCTACTTGCACGCTATGGCCTGCCTGGATGTTGGGAAGGGTGTAGCTCGCGCCGCCCGTCTGCACCACCCCGCTATCAACCAGCCACTGGTTCACCATGTAACTGGCGTTCGGATACGCCGTGAAGGTTTGATCGCTGCCGGCACTCTTCGCGAAATCGCCGCTCGGACTGATAGTGCCGCCGCTGCCCGCCGTCGCACTGATCGTGTATTGTGTTGGCGCGTAGGTGAACGTGACTTGCACGCTATGACTAGTCTGGATGTTGGGAAGCGTGTAGCCCGTGCCACCCGTCTGGACCACCCCATCGTCCACCAGCCACTGGTTCACCACGTAATTGGCGTTTGGATACGCCGTGAACGCCAGGTCCTCGCCGGCATTCTTGGTGATGCTGCCGCTTGGGTCAATGCCGCCACCGCTTCCAGCCGAAGCATAGATCGTGTATTGGGCTGGCGAATAGGTGAACGTGACCTGCACTCTATGACCAATCTGGATGTTGGGAAGCGTGTAGCCCGTGCCACCCGTCTGGACCACCCCATCGTCCACCAGCCACTGGTTCACCACGTAATTGGCGTTTGGATACGCCGTGAACGCCAGGTCCTCGCCGGCATTCTTGGTGATGCTGCCGTTTGGACTAATGCTGCCACCGCTCCCAGCCGACGCACTGATCGTGTATTGTACCACCGTGGCCGTAACTCCTATGGGCCCCAACCCCGCAATTCGTTCGTCCATGTAGTGGTTTGCATTATCGAGGACATGAACGCCATACCAGTAGCTGCCCGCCGGCGTTGGGGTATTGAAGAAAGTGCTGCTGTAAGGCCCATTTCCGGACAAGGCGACGGCACTGCCAACCTGTGCCCAACTGGAGTCGGAAGCAGACCCATCAATGTTGGCGCGCCACAACGCGATCTGTTTCAGTCCCGACCCACCGCTGTCAGAAACAGTATAGCCGATCGTAAAACCTTGGCCCACGGTGACCGTCGAGGGACTCACACTGAACGCGCTGATCGTGGGCGCCGTCGAATCACCCGCCACCGCGTGCCCGCGTATTTTTAGGTTCCCCGATGCGCCGAGAAAACCTCCGGCACAGATTCGGTAAGCAGTACCCGCCGCGCACGGAAAACTGAAACTCGATTGTGGGCTGCAAGACCCATCATCGTTGCAGCCAATCGAAGTCAATGCACCGCAGCTTCCGCTTAACACCTCAATTTCTGTGTCAAAATCGCTCCCACAAGTGTCAACGGTCGCCGTCCCCGTCACTGAGGGCGTAAAGGTAAACCAGACACCCTTATACGCGGTGCCCAGGCACGGCATCGAGTCGTGCGTCGCCTCCACCGTGCTCTCTGAGTAGTACACGTTGTCAGCCAGCGCCGTCGCTCCGCTGCACAGATCATTCTGTATCACCGCTCGCCCCGGCCCGCCAAAATAGAAATAACGGCCCCAGTTGACATCATCGCTCGATGAAAGGGCTAAATCATAATACGTCGCATCGCTCACCGTCCTAATCAAGCCAGTGGCATCCTGCAAAGTGCCACTCCCATCAACGTACTTTGCGCGCTTCACAAACGCGGCGTATTGCCACCCCTCATCCGGGAAACGGCCGCTACCCATGTCTGTAGTCGTATGCACCCCGCCAACGCTGTCGTTTACAATCTCACCCCCGTAGTCAACCCTGCCACCCTTGTCAGCGATTCCAGCACTGCTAAATAAGCTATTCGGGTAGTACCCAACCCACTTGTCCCCGACCTTAAGCCACCAGTTATGACTCCCCCCCTGGTCCCTGAAGTACGCCAGCGTCACATCATGCTGTGCCCCGCCGAGTACGCTCACTGAGGCAAACACGCCCCCTATCACAACGCTTGAATCGGTCTGAACGAAATACCCGCCGCTAAGATTATATCCGCCGGGGTAACCAGCGTCGTAGTTATGCGTGGTGAAGTAGATGAAAAGGTGAGGCTGCCAATTTCCGTACATGTCGTCATAGACCTGCCACCCGGTCTCCACGGTTTGTAGGCTCGACCCCGTGCCTCGCACGACCCACAACTGCGAGAGCGAGAATTCATCCGTTTGCTGGACCGCCGGCTGCCAAATATTGAAGTCAGCCTGCTCACCCTGATTGTCAATAAAGGCATACGCATGAGCGTATTCGTGCCCACTTGGCGGCTCAAAATCACCGGACCCCGGCGGCGCGACATGGCTTTCCTTTCGGACAATCCCACTGCTCGCGGAGACACTCGTGTTTACCGGGTATTTCCGAAAGAGGTCCTCCAGCCTCCTAAACCTGCACAAGCCTTCCAGGGATGGAATCACAATCGGCACTGACCCCGCGGGGCAACTCCGCACATTCCCTTCCCCGTCCACGCTTCCATCCATCCCGAACTCCGCCGGGCTGACAGACCTCCCAGCGCCTAAATTCCTGGCTTCCACAGGCGGATTGTCTGGCGCAACCCTAACGTCATCGGGCGCCAAGCCCGCTCGCTTAACCGCCGGCTGGCTCGCGATTTCCACGCAGTGGATCAACTGCCCGCTCGCTGTCGTGAAGCGGTGGGTTATCCTGCCCCCAACAAGCTGCTGCTGCTGGTAATCCCTGATTCTATTGAACTCAGCGGCAGACTCGACCCGGAACCCCTTGAACGCCTTCCGGGCCTCCACAAACCCAGGCCAGTTGGTGAGCCCGGCAGAGCCACTGGCCGCATCCTGCCCGCGCACATGCAGACACAATGCCAAACTGGCAAGTGCCAATACCACTCCCCAAAGCCGCCACCGTGAATTCGCTGATCTCATATGCCGTCAGGGCTCCCAAGCCAGACTACCACCGCCACCCGCTCAACGTCTCAGTCGATAGAACTTGCTCCCTGGCAATGACGGCACCACTACGATCTTCGTCGTGCCGTTGTCGCTCGGGCTCAGGCCCACATCCGTCCAATTCGTTGTCCCCGCACTCGAATTCTGCTGCAAGCCGAACCCCGTGGACGGCGAAGGCCAGGAAACAACCGCCGTGTTGGTGTGCGTCAACGAGATGGTCAGCAACGGCGCGCCCGGCGTCTGCACGGCCGCAATCAGGCTCCAGAAGCCGCCACTCACCGAATAATTCCCGCCCGTCATGGGCGCCCCGGCGTCCGCCTGCCCGATAGTGCCGTTGACTTGATACACGCCTCCAGTGCTCACACCACCGCCCCCGTCAATCGTGGACCAGTCAATGGAGTAACTCTGCGCCCGAACCGCGCTCAGACCGCTCGTGGCCACCAGCAGGCCAACCGCCAAACGGAGAATAAAGATCGTTTTCATGTCATCTATGTAGTTAGTGGTTTGCAACGGAGGAAGACAGCGCCCTTTCCAGCTTATCCAACCGCCCCTTCAGGGCCTGAATTTCCGCGTCCTTCTCTTGCAGCTTCATGTTTAAGCCCTGGATCGCCGCCAGGGCAACGCCGCCCTCATCCACCGTAGTGATATGCCTGTCATCCTCGCCAACCCCAAAAGCAGCGAAGAAATCCTGCGCCATCGGTCCGATGTGCCGAGTCCCCCTGCCCTGCGCCTTGTAGTTCCATGTGCTCACCGGCATCTCAGCCACCCTCTCCAGCACGTCCTTGGGGTCCACATCCGCGAAATTCTCCTTCGCATCCCGATCACTCAGTGATGACCAAGCCCCACCGCCCGCCGCGAGTTGCACGCCGGTGCTCGTACCGCTCGCACTGTAGAAAACAGCTCCACCACTGCAACGCACCATGAATTGATTGTCAACATTGCAAGAGGTCGGGCCAGCGCTATCGCCCCAAACAAAGCTACAAAAACCCGCTGCCGTCGCATCTATGCCAGCTGCAAAACTGTATGAACCCTTAACTGTATTGCGAAGCCCCCCGGGAATAGTGCCATAGAGCCCGCTTGAATTCCCGGTTGTGATGATGTTATGCCCACCACCGCCGATGCTTGATCCGAAGGCGCTAGCAGAAATGACATTGTTATAGCCGCCAGCAATTGTCGAGAAGTCGGTTTGAGCGCTGTTGAATGCACCACCGCCGATGGTTGAGATGCTGCCCGAGACTTGGTTTGGGGCTCCCGGTTGGCCTCCTCCGGAGATCGTCGCGCCCGACGCTCCTGCCGAAACATTGTTACCACTGAAGCCACCAACTACGTTGGGGCCCGTTCCATTCGGCTCCAGCCGCAGGGCTCGTTGGCCGTTGACGTGAAACTCAAGCGGCTGGTTGTCCGTGGTGCCGACGAATTGAGTGCCGGGCGTCGTCCCACTATTACCCGAAAGGGACCAGCTCTGGCCCCCGGTGGCCGCGATGGTCACCGTTTGCCCGCTCGGCGTAAGTGTCACATTGTTGCCCGCCGCCAGCGTGACATTGTCATACAGCGTGTTCGCCCCGGCTGTCAGGCTCTTTACCAACTGCCCGCTCGCGATCTTGCCCGCCGTCACGGCGTTGTTCTGAATCGCCACGTTGTTGACCCCATTGGCTCCGACTGCACTCGCCGTCGTTGCGGTCGTCGCCGCGGTTGCACTGGCGGCTGTAGTCGCCGTCGTGGCACTGCCGGCACTGTTGGCGAAAATCGCATAAGGCGAAGGCGTCAGCGCCTGAAGGGGTGCCAGACTGGTGTAACTGCCGGCCCCGTTCGTGCGCACACCGATCTCAAGCCAGTAGCTGGTCCCGGTGAACATGCCCGCGCCGAAATCAATCGCGACGCTGAAAAGGCCATTGGTCACCGAGACGCCATTGGTGAGCACCGTGCTCCCTGCCTGGGTGTTCCCGAACGCGTCAACAAACAGCTTGAGCCGGAAGTCGTAATTACCGCTAGTCGGACTGCCGCTGCTATTTAGCCGGCCTTGATACGTGAATCCGGTGCCCTGAGCATATACGCCCCCGCCCAGAGAGACCACGGCAGCAAGCCCGATTACAATGATCAGTCTCCTTTTCATGGGTTTGAAGAGTTCTTTGCTTTGAGAATTCCCTCGAGCGCCGACAGGCGCTCCTTCACTTCATCCAACTCCGCAGTCTTGGCCTTCAGCGCCTGAATCTCCGCATCCTGGACCAGCCCCTTCCGGTGCTCCTTGATGAACTCGTTCAGGAGCATCGCGTCGACGGCTTGGTAGCGCACCGTGTAAATTCCATGTTCCTTATCGCGAACGACCAATTGAGGGTCCACCTTGTCCACATCCTCTGCAACCAGGCCAAACTGTCGCATCCCTTGTGGGTCAATCGACGGCTTGTAACGGAACGTAACCGGCTTCAGACCATATAGGACTTCGCTGGCATTGCTCATGCTCTCAATATCCTCCTTGAACTTGGCCGACGAAGCTGATGTGCCGAGGGATCCCGCAGGGCTTATGTAAACAGGAATCGCGTTCGCGATATTATTGCCATAGATGCCGGCGATAACGGCACTATACGTGTTTTGATCACCGATCCTGATGGTGCCGGTGTCACCTGCGACGCCTGGATTCCCAATGCAAATGTTGCGATTGCCTGTCGTAAGTTGACTGCCGGCACTCACTCCTAGCGCGATGTTCGCATTGCCCGTATTGTTTCCGGACATTGCCAGATAACCGATAGCTGTATTCGCGTTGCCAGTGCTCTGCGAAAGCGCCGACCCGCCAATCCCTACGTTATCGTTCCCTGGTGCAGTGAGACTTCCCGCGCCAAAGCCACCGAAGAAGTTCCACGATCCAGAGGCGTGGAGAAAGGGGCTACTACCCAAATAGATAATCCCCGAACTCGGCAGGTTCAAATTTCCGCCAAGTGTGACGGTCCCCGCGCTGAATCCTCCATTGGCGTCGCGCTTGACAATCGTGCTTGCCGTATTAGCACTGACAGCAGTGGTGCCCAACGTCAACGTGTTAGCACTGGCGGAAACAGTGACGTCCGAATTACCAGCCAACGTCACGGCGCCCTGGAGCCCATTCAGGCTTGTCACCGCCTGCCCCCCAGCCGCCGCAATGGTCACCGTTTGGCCGTTCGGCGTAAGTGTCACATTGTTGCCTTGCGCTAGAGTTACATTGTCATACAGCGTGTTCGCCCCGACCGTCAGGCTCTTTACTACTTGTCCCCCGCCGATCTTTCCCGAGGTCACCGCGTTATTCAGGATCGCCACGTTGTTGACGCCGTTCGCCCCAACCGTACCAGCCGTCGTCGCATAAGTCGCGGTCGCGGCCGTCGCAGCGGTAGCGGCATTAACCGCATTGCTGGAGTTGCCGGAGAACATCGCGTATGGCGCAGGCGTCACCGGTTGCAACGGACTCAGCGCGGTGTAACCGCCCGCCCCATTCGTGCGCACGTCAACTTCCAGCCAGTAACTCCCTCCATTGAACGCGCTCGCGCCAAAGTCCAGCGAGGCGGTAAACAGGCCGTTTGAGATGACCTGGCCGCTGGCCAGAACGCTTGACCCGAAGTAGTTGTTGCCATACGGGTCAAGCGCCAGGCGGTATCGGAAATCGTACGTGCCGCTGGCCGGCGCACCGCTGACGTTAAGCCGCCCCTGGTATGTGAATGCAGTGCCCTGGGCACGAACTCCGTTCATGCTCAAGCACAGGGCTGCAGAGGTTGCGAACAGAATCAACTGGATACGAGCCATTTTCATAATTTTTGTCCCATTTCGGCCCCAGAAGCGGAAGAGGCGTGACCTACTCACGCCCCACATCAGGCACTAGCATGCCCTCACAGGAACATTTTCGGGCACGCCCGATGTGGGCGTGCCTCGAACCGTGTCCTGTGAGTGAAAGTGCTAGTTTCGATGTGGACAGCAGCTGAAGCCGCAAATCTGTGGTTGTTTTGGTTTACATTGTTTCTTTCCTAACGTCCGCCATTGCATCACAAACCGCGAATTCCCGCAAGAACTATTTCGCCGCTATTTCGCCGCTGCCGGGCGCGGAAGCCGAAGTGGCGAAGTTGCTTGGCGGTGATTGCGTTCTCCGGCTTGGGCCGGAGGCGCGCGAGGCGGATCTGAAGGCGGCAGTGTCCCCGCGTGTTTTGCATCTGGCTACGCACGGTTTCTTCCTCTCGGACCAGGAGTTTCGCCCTCACCCCGGCCCTCTCCCATCCGATGGGAGAGGGTGGCCGGTAGGGCGGGGGAGGGCTAGTGCGGGCGATCAATGGGAGAACCCGCTGGTGCGATGCGGGCTAGCGCTGGCGGGAGCAAATCACGCGGGCCAAATCACGAATGCGGTGGCGGAGGACGGGGTGCTGACCGGCTTGGAGGCGTCGCTGTTGAATTTGCAGGGGACGGAGTTGGTCATCCTGAGTGCCTGCGACAGCGGGACGGGCGAGGTGCAGATTGGCAGCAATTCTCACTATGGGACGAATGGGACAAATGGCGGATGATCATACGCGGCCTGGAACACCCTAAAGGGTGGACACCGCACCTCCCAGACCAGCCAAAATGAGAACTGCTGGCAGATTGGTGAGGGGGTGATGTCGTTGCGGCGGGCCTTCCGCATCGCCGGCGCGCAGACCGTGCTAGCGAGTCATTGGAAAGTGAGCGACAAGGCCACCAGCCAGTTGATGACGGAATTCATCCGGCGCTGGCGCTCCGGCGTGCCGCGCGCAAAAGCCTGGCGGGAAGCGCAGTTGTCCCTGCTGCACTCGAAAGAGT
>CAIWJG010000166.1 GCA_903912925.1 uncultured Verrucomicrobia subdivision 3 bacterium
GAACTCTATCCCCATGCTAAAGCCAATGTCGCTCTCAATTGATAACTCGATCGAGCAACTCCCACTAACCATCCCGCACCCCGCGCACTGAGAAATAATTAACCTCCGCTACCGCCTCAGAAAGATCTGAGATGCGCACGCCGCCAGCCCAGGGGCGGGGCGCGCTAAAGTCGGTTAGCATCTTCCTAAATCCGAGGCCCGAAACCCGAAATCCGAAAAGGTCCCGCCGCCCGCCCGCCCTTCTGATTTCGGGCCTCCTTCGGCCTTCGGTTTTCGGATTTCAGGGCTGTTCGCTGCGAACAATCGAACATTAGAGCAGCCCTGCCGCCAGCCGGGTGGCTTCCTGTTCCCACTCGGGATTCAGTTCCGCCAGGCGGTGCTGAACGTTCACCAGTTCCCGGTTGAGCTCCTGTGCCCGGCCGGGCTTCTCGTAGGTCTCGGCCTTCTCCAGTTCGGCGACCATTTCCGTCTGACGGGCTTCGAGTTCCTGAATCTCCTTCTCCAGCCGGTGCACGATCTGTTGCTGGGCCTTGCGCCCCCGTGAACGCGCCTGGCGATGCTCGGCCTCCAGTCGCTTTTGGTCCTTCTTCGACGCGGCAGGCAGGCTCTCGACGGCATCCCTGTCTTTCTTGTTCTGATTTGAGCCACGGTGGAACGCGTCCTTGCCGGTCGCCGTCAGCCCCGCCCGCTCGGACTCCGCCTTGGTCTTGTCCAGGTAGTACTGGTAACCGCCGGGGTAATGCGTCAGCCGGCCGGCGTTGACGTGGATGACATGGTTGGCCAGCGCGCGAATGAAATAGACGTCGTGGCTGATGAAGATGAGTGTGCCTTCGAACTGGTCGAGCGCATAGGCCAGCGCATCGACGCTCGACAGGTCCAGATGTGTGGTCGGCTCGTCCATGAGCAGCAGGTTGGGCGGGTCCAGCAACAGTTTCACCAGTGCCAGCCGGCTCTTCTCGCCTCCGCTGAGCACCTCCACCTTCTTGAACACATCGTCACCGCTGAAGAGGAAACAACCGAGCAGCGTGCGAACGGATTGCTCCGTCAGTCGCTGCGGCGTGTCGAACGCCTCTTCGAGCACGGTGCGATCCGGGTTCAGCATGTCCACGCGATACTGCGAGTAGTAGCCGGCTTTGACGTTGTGGCCGAGCGTGCGCTCGCCCGTCTGCGGCGTCAGCACGTCTGCAAGAATCTTCAGCAACGTGGACTTGCCCGCCCCGTTCGGCCCCACCAGCACGACGCGCTGGCCGCGCTCCGCTTGGAAGCCCATCCCGCGATACACCACCGTTTCGCCGTAGGCATGGTGGATATTCTCCAGCTTGATCACCTTGATCCCGCTGCGCTGCGGCTGGGGGAACCGGAAATCCAGCTTGCGATCATCCCCCTCGGGCGCCTCGACCTTGTCCATGCGATCAATCTGCTTCAGCTTGCTCTGGGCCTGCGCAGCCTTGGTGTTCTTGGCGCGGAAGCGGTTGACGAATTCCATCAGTCGACCGATTTCGCGCTCCTGGTGCTTGTAGAGCGCCAACTGCTGATGTTCGTAGGCTTCGCGTTGCAGCAAATACTCGTCATAGCCGCCGCGGTAACGGATCAGCTTGCTCTGGCGAATCTCAACAATGCTCCCCACAAGCTGATTCAGGAACTCGCGATCGTGCGAAATCAAGAGAATCGCCCCAGGGTAGCCCTTTAGATACCCCTGGAACCACAGCAGCGCTTCCAGGTCCAGATGGTTGGTCGGCTCGTCCAGCAACAGCAGGTCCGGCTCTTGCGTCAGCAAACGAGCCAGGTGCGCCCGCATCACCCAGCCCCCGCTCATCTCGCGAGCGGGCCGGTCGAAATCCTGGTTGCGGAAGCTCAGGCCGGCGAGGATCTGGCTGGCCTTGGCTTCCAGGCGATAGCCGCCCAACTCGTTGAACCGGTCATGCACGTCATCATGGATCTCCTCCGCGTGCAGAGCTTCGGTGGGATGGTCCGCCTCCCACGCCTTCAGGATGCGGCGGAGTTTTGTGTATTCGGGGGTGATAGCCGTCGCTAGTTCAATCACCGTCTCGTCCGCGACTGGCGCGTTCTCCTGCGGCAGATAGCCGATGGAGACGCCACGTTCCGAGGACATACTGCCCGTGTCAGAAGGTTCCTCGCCCAATATGATCGAGAACAGGGTAGTCTTGCCCGCCCCGTTCGGGCCGACCAGCCCGATGCGGTCCTGGCGGTTCACCTGTAAGGTGACGTCCGCGAACAATACCCGTTCGCCGTAGGCTTTGCTGATGCCGGCAAGAGTCAACATGTGAACCTGAAGGTTATGCAGAAACGGCAGGGAAACTCAAGCGAAGGGAAAGCGCGGAGCGAAAGTACGATGGCCAGGCTATTGACACGAGCCTGTTCCAACCGGAACTTACCTGGCGTTAGCAACTTCTTGAGCGGCCACGCCGCCGGTAGAAATATGGGTCTGTTGCAGAATATATTGGGCCAGAAGATGCACCTGAGCTGGGTCGAGGATGCAAATGGCGACAGGGAAATCAACCCCGGTTGGTACTTGGCA
>CAIWJG010000167.1 GCA_903912925.1 uncultured Verrucomicrobia subdivision 3 bacterium
GCCAGCAGCGGTCCGGGCATTATCAACCTGCCAGACGGCAATGCCGTGCTGCGCCTGGCTGGCGGCGAGCAGGCCATCTCCGGCCAGACCTTGCTGCCGATTCCGCTGACCGCGCCTGATCGCGTCTTTGTGCGCGTGGACATTGACAAGGTGTATTACCACAGCGACCGCGAGGACGTGGTGGAGATGGACGGCGTTCAAACCCGTCAGGAGTTTGCCGTGGTGGAAACCAGCTATACCGGGGAAGTGACCGCAGTTTCCCCGGCGGAATCGAATGGGGACCAGCCGATTCTGATTTCCGGTCTGGCGCAGTTCCGGCGCGCCGGCCTGCCCGCGCCGAACGTTCCCATGGTGGTGAAGATCGCCAACGGAGGCTTCACGCGCGCTGAGCAAGTGCTCACGGACGCCAATGGCAATTTCAGCACGACCTTCCAGCCCCTGACCGGCGAGGCCGGCGGGGTCTATTCCGTCTGGGCGGTGCATCCGGACTTGAGCGATGGCATCGTGCAACAGACGTTCGTCATCCGGCGCGTGCTGGTTACTCCGGCCAGCTTCACGGTGCGCGCTCCGTATTCCGTGGCCCAGGCGGTGCCGCTCAGTGTCTCCACCGGGCCAGGCACCACGGTAACCAACCTGCATATCGAATATCGGGCCCAGGACCAGGCTGGCGGCACCCTGCCGGCGGGCATCTCCGTTGGGTTAGGCGATTTAGTCCCGCTGCTGGGTCCGGGGCAGCAGGCCGCCATCAATTTGAGTTTCACGGGTGAGGTGGGAGCGCCTCAGAACGGCAGTTTGGCGCTCTTCGTGACCAGCGATGGCGCCGGCACCCCAGGCTGGCAGAAGATCAACGTGGCCTTTGGTTTTTCCGAAGCACAACCCTCCCTACGCTGGTCGCCCGGCTTTGTGGATACTGGGGTTGCCCCTAGCAACAGCGTGACCGAAACGGTGAGCTTCCAGAATATCGGGCTGGCTTCCGCCACCGGTTTGCGCTTCTCGTTGCTGAACGCCGATGGCACTCAGGCTCCTGCCTGGGCCTCTCTGACTACGCCTCCGAACCTGGCCGAATTAGCAGTGGGGGGCAGATTCGATGTGGGACTAGCCTTCCAGCCGCCCGCGGGGACCCCAGAGGGTGACTACCAGTTTGTCCTGGGCACCCGGGCGCAGAATTACCCGGCGATTGACCTTGGCGTCCATGTGGCCGTGGCAACCTCGGGGCGGGGCGACGCGTTGTTCAAGGTCGTGGATATGTTCACCCGTAGCGACGGCACGAACTTCCTGGATGGCGTTGCTGGGGCGCGCATTCGCCTCGAAAACGAGTTGATCAGCACCATCCAGACCAACCTCGTGGCGGACACCAACGGGGAAGCCTATTTCATCGGTCTGCCCGCCGGCCAATACAAATTCCAAGTCACCGCGGACAAGCACAACAGCTCGAATGGGCGTCTCTGGGTTCGCGCGGGAGCAACCGCGAATCAGCAGGTCGCGCTCACCTACAACCTGGTCACAGTGGAGTGGGAAGTCGTTCCC
>CAIWJG010000168.1 GCA_903912925.1 uncultured Verrucomicrobia subdivision 3 bacterium
GATTCCATCCCAAAAGGGAGTAGCGCGAGGAATAACACCTGCATATCTTATGCGTATGCATGTTCTCAATGCGCAATACTAATGCTCATGCCGAAAACCGCTCCTTTGGGACGGGCTCTATATAGAGAAGCGGTTTGCACTTGTCAACAAATTACTTTAAAAAATAATTATTTATGCCTATTTATGCTCCATGCTTGCCAATATTCCCAGCATGTTGCGACAGTTTTAGCGGAGCGGTTTGCACTTGTCAACAATCTATTTCAAATAAAATGGGCTATGCTCAGGGCTGCATCAAGCTCCGTTTCCCGGGGCGGGGACAGTTTGTCCTCGGCACTACGGGCTTGAAATTCCAGGGACAAGCTGTCCCTGCCACTTTCAGCAGTGCCTTCGGCCTGGAGCTCGATGCTGGGCTATGCCAGCGCCAATCCACGAAGGATCTGGGATTCCGGGGCATTAAGCCGGTGGAAGCCTTGCTGAGACTTCACCTTGGTTCCGGCCTCGTCGGCGGCCGTGGCGGTGACGCCGAAAGGCTCGTCCAGCGCGGCTGATGCGCCCGGTTGAGGCTTCGAAGACAATAATCGCCCCTCAGGCTCTCAATGGCTCTAATCTCCCGGTTCTTGCGCCCGTCCCAGACGCGTTACCCACCATCGCCGACCGAAACCACAACTGAGCTGCCAAATTGGTCCCGATGGACTCATTCATTAAACGGCTGCGTTCGACCTCGCTCAGGTTAGTGGCTGCAGTGCCGGATACGAGGGCTTCCTGCTGAGCCTCAAGATACCGAGACATTGGATTCGCCGGGCGGGTGTTCGACGCCGGATTGGCTGATGGAGCCCCAGAGCGGCTGCCCATTGCGGCACCTGCCACCAGTGCTGCCACGGCAAACGACACAACGGGGCCGAGGATTTTGCGCTCTAATCTTTTCATGGCTACTGAGAAAGACACCCCGATGTGAGACTTTGTGTACGCATGTGCCACGGCTTAACGATGCGGGTCAGTGGCGGCAGGCCGAGGGCGCCCGAATGGCGGGCAGAAGCGGAATCCCGCCGTCCACTGCACCCGCCGGGTTGGGCGCCTATTGCGGTGGCAATTGGAACCGGCCCGCTACGATCCCAGGAACCGTAAGGTCCTCGTCCAACTCCTCCCAGCGCAAGGCGTAGCCACTGACTTCAACCTGCACCCGTGCCAGTTGTTGTTCCGTGGCCGCCGCCAGAATACGGAACCGGTCGGCAGGAAAGCCCACCGTCCGTCCGTCATGAAGCTCAACGTAAATCGTTCGCCCTTCCGCCCATGCCCGCACGGCGGCGGATTCCACGGCGAGCTGTGGCTCATCGGTTAAGGTACTCATCGAATGCCCTTCTCAAAAAGTCATGATGTTCAAAAACCAGTTGCTCAATCCGTCGCAGGTCGTGAGGTCGCACTCCCCGGTTGCCGGCCAAGCCAATGGCCGGCACCAGCCAAAACTTGCACTCACCATCGGAAGTCCGAACGTGAATGTGCGCTGGTTCCTGTCGCTCATCCGAGTAAAAGTGAAACCTGAATGATCCGGTTCGCAGGATCGTCGGCCTCAGCAGAAACTACCATCCCAAAGCGGGCCATAGCAACTAAATCCCGCTGCTCTTATTGGTTTACCAAAAGCGCCACCAGGGTCTTTCCCCGGGCGGCGAGGAGTCGCCCTTTGGTTTCCGATCTAATCGGGGTCAAATCGGGGGCAGAACAACTTATGTTCACTTCGTCCCGCATTCGGCAGGCCCACCAGTTAAGCTAAGCTGTTCTGACCCCGTCACAGGCGTTCATGTTCCGGCCGTAGAAACCGGGAAAGCCAAACACCTCTGCGAAGAGGTCGTGGAACAAGTCCCAATCCTTAATCTTGCTCCCGTCGATCTGGACGTTCTTGGCCCGCTCCACGATCTCGCGCACGTCGCTCGCGGAGTATTAGCCCATCGCCTGCGTCGAGCCGCCGCCCTTGAGGCCCAACGGCTCGACCAGGCGCGGATATTTCGAGATGGCGAGGCGCCAGACCTGGTCGTCCACCAGGTGCCATTGGAAGACGTTGATCTTCAACATGGCCAGAGCGTCGAGCAGGTCAAGGATGGTGGCTTTGGTGATGAAGTGACGGGAGCTGTCCAGCAGGCAGCAATTCTCATTATGGCCAGGTCAGCCCAAATCCGAAACCCGAAATCCGAAATCCGAAACCCGAAGGAAATCCGAGATCCGAAGGCCGATTCCGCCAGTTCACCCTTTAACTCAGAGGCACTGCAGAGATTCGCAGAGGTTCGCAAAGAGTAGTCTGTCTCTGCGTTTCTCCGCGCTCCTCTGCGTCTCGGCGTTAAGCCCGGTTCCCGAATCCGAAACCCGCCCAGTGAAGTAGCAGGAAGAC
>CAIWJG010000169.1 GCA_903912925.1 uncultured Verrucomicrobia subdivision 3 bacterium
ACGCTGACGATTGGGCCGGGCATCACCATTCGCGGGCAGCAAGGCTACGTGGGCACCGCGTTGTTGCCGCTGGTCAATCAGGGAACCATCCTCTCCGACGCCGGCTACACCATCACGGTGCAAGGCAACAGTCTGACCAACTTGGGGACCATTCTGGCCGTGAGCAACTCGGCGGTCAGCTTGGGCGGGAGCTGGGTCAACAACGGTGTGCTGACGGCAAGCGGCGGGACGCTAAGTTTGTCGGGGACTTGGGCCAACGCCACGGCCATCGGCCTAACCAACGCAACGCTGAACTTGGGCGGCACAGTTGCCACGGCGCAGTTGGGCGGGATCAACCAGAGCAACAGCACGATCAATCTGAACGGGACGTTGCTCAACACCAACGCGACGTTGGTGTTGGCGGGTTCCTGGCAACTCAACGGGGCAACGGTTCGGGGTGGCACGATCAGCGGTGGGCAGTTGGTGGTGCTGGGCAACTCGACGTTGGATGGGGTGGTGATGAATGCCAACGCGCTGGTGCAGGCGACGGCGCAGAATTGTTCGAGTGTGGTGCTGACAGTGGCCAATGGGCTGACGCTCAACGGGACGCTGACGCTGCAACGACCGGCCAACTACCGGGACGCGGTCTATTTGAGTTTTGCGGGCAGCCAAACGCTAGGCGGGACTGGGCAGGTGGTGTTTGCCGATCCGAACTACCAGCCAAACTGCGGCGGGGAGGCTTTGTATATGCAGGCGGCCAGCGGGACGCTGACCATTGGACCGGGCATCACCATTCACGGGCAGCGGGGCTATGTGGGCACCGCGTCGCTGCCGCTGGTCAACCAGGGGACGATTGTGGCGGATGCCGGTTACAGCATTACTGTGCAGGGCTCGACGTTCCAAAACAGCGGGCTGATCTGGGCCGCTGGTGGGACAGTCGCCTTGCCAACGAGCGGTTTCCAAAACAGCGGAACTCTTCAAGCATCGAGCGGTGGCGTATTGAATGTTCCACAGATGCCGGCCACAGCAGGGAATGTCGTCGCCTTGGCCGGGGGGACCATCAACCTGCAAAACTCGGTCTATTTCAATGGCCTTAATTTGCTGAGCAGTCAACCAGGAGGCACCGTCCGATTGGCCGCGGGCTTGCTCGGCAGCACCAGGAACCTCGGTCAGTTTAGCCCACTGGGCACAACGGTCTTCAACGGCTCTGGAACCCAAGGTTCGCCGCAAGTTCTGGAGGTCATGGGGCAGGACTTTGGAACATCGCAGCTTGGTTTCATCCACAACTTTAACTACGGCACGCTGACGTTGGCGAACAACACGTATGTGCGACTGATTGACCAGTACGATAACGCCAGCGGAACCGGCAACGAGGCCCTCTATGTCAACTCTCTCATCGTGCCGGCGGGGCACACGCTGGATCTGAACGGCCTGCATGTGTATGCGCGGGCTACGCAGATTGGCGGGACAATTCTGCATGGGACGGTGACGCAGATTCCGAACAGCGGCCCAATCGGGTTTGGCAACCCGACGCTCGGCAACATCGCCACCGCGGGCACAATGGATGAATGGACCTTCTTCGCCCGCGCCGGGCAGTTTTATACGATACTAGTCGATCCGGGCAGCGGGAGCGGAGTGCCTCCTTATCTGAATTACGTCGAAGCGAAGGTCGCGGACACTAACGGCCTGGTGCTGGCGTCGAACACGAATGCAGCCAGCGGCGCGGTGGTCTTTTTGTCCAGTGTTGCCATAACCAACGACGGGACTTACCGCGTGCAGGTTCACGCTTCCCCCGCGTCGCCGTCTAGCATCGGGCATTATATGGTCACGGTTTGGCAGACCACCCCGAATGTGACTGCATTAACGCTGAACCAGATTGTGAGCGGGAGCATCCAGACGCCGTACAGCGTGGACCAGTGGACTTTCGGGGCGAACCTAAACGAGCAGGTGCGCTTTCATCTGGTCAGCCTGTCGGGCACGGGTGTGGGCTTTGATTTGCGCGGACCGAACGGGTGGCTCGGCTTCACGAATATCGCGGCAGACTCAGATTTCGTAACGCTGCCGGCTCCAGGCAGCTATTCCGTGGTGGCCCACAGCCTGAACGGGCAATACGGAGCCATTTACGCCTTCCAGTTGCTCGGCATCGCCATTACCAACCTCGCCCTGGGGACACCGTATCAGGGCCAGTTTGTTACCAGCGGCCAGGGCCAGTTGTTCCAGTTCAATTTGCCGGCCGGCGCGCCTATGCAGGTGGCGCTGAATAACCTGATGGGCGACAACCATTGCGAGATCTATGCCCGGCTCGGCGCGCCACCAACACGCTCCACTTACGATTATCGGGCTGCGGTCGCTGGTGTCCCCAACCAGCAGTTGTTGATTCCGATGGCCACGGGTGGAACGTGGTATGTGCTGGTTTATGCCGATAATATCCCGACGCCGGGCGGCTACACGATCACCGCTTCTTCCGCTTCCGTGCTGCTGTTCTCGGTCACGCCGGAACGGTCTGGCCGAAATGCGCCGATCACGATCACCTTGACCGGGGCTGGATTCGATTCGTCCAGTTCGGTCCAGTTCATTGATGGCGGGAACAATGTCTATCCTGCAACCACGACGGCTGTGGATTCGTTCACGCAAATCACCGCCACGGAAGCGGCGAGCACTTTGGCGCCCGGGACTTATTCAATCCGCGTATCGCTGGGTAATGGGGCTTCGGCGACCTTGACGAACGCATTCGCGGTCTCCACGGGCGGCATAGCGAACCTCGCTGCGGCGATGGCCGTGCCGGATTCAGTCGGCTACCACATGCCCGCAACCGTATTTGTTCGATGCGAAAACAACGGCGATGCCCAAACGCCTGCGCCGCTGCTCGTGGTCAGAGTGTATCAGAACGGGAGGGAAGGCGCGTTCCTGACCATGGATGCTTCCGCCATGGCGCAGGGCCTTTGGACGTCGGCTGAACCATCCGGTTTCTACCATAATGTTCTACTCCTACCCTCTACCAGGGTGCCGGGAGTGCTGCAACCGGGCGAGAACTACGGCATGGGCGACACCGTGCCCATCTATTACGCTGGCTGGCAGCAACCGTGGGACTTTTCTTATTCACCCATTACTTGGGTTCTGGGCGTGATTAAGGCTGATGACACCACCCCGGCTGACTTGGCTTCGATGAAAGACGGAATGCGGCCCGCGACCATCAGCGCCGACGCGTGGGATGCCCTCTGGAACTCCTTCACTACAAGCGCGGGAAGCACGTGGGGCGAATACGTCAAGATGATTGACGATAATGCCTATTACCTTGGCCGCCTTGGCTTGCGGGTCTTCGACGTCGGCAAGCTGCTTAGCTTCCAGCTCATGCAGGCGGATGGACTCTGTCCGCTCAGGACCCTCGCGTCCTCTGTGGATGCCTCAGTTCAGGCGCCGGGCCTGGCGCTGACCTTCAGCCGCTCTTACGTCCAGCCCATCTCTAGCCGCTACGCTTTGGGGCCGCTGGGCCGTGGATGGTCGCACAACTGGCAATACTCCTTGCAGCAGGCGAGCGACGGCACGGTCACGATCACCGGGCCAGACGGTGGCCAGCGGGTGTTCCAACCCGACACGCGCGGCGGCTACTTTGCTCAGGCGGGCGATTACGCCACCCTGGCTCCGGCGGGCGGCGGCGCGTTCACCCTCACCGAGAAATCCGGCCTCCTCTACTATTATGCCGCTGGCGGGAAACTCGCCTACACGGAAGACCTCAACGGCAACCGCATCACCCTCGGGTACAGCGGCAGTCTTCTCACAGGCCTCACTCATTCTTCCGGCCAGAGCATCCAAATCGCTTACAACGGTGCGGGCCGCGTCCAGACCGTTACCGACCACCTGGGGCAACAGACCGTCCTCACCTACGACAGCGCGAGCGATCACCTTGTTGGCGCCCAATATTCCGACGGCCGTACCGCCACCTACACCTACCACACCACCGGGACGGCTGGGCAACTGCATGCGCTCACGGGAGTTGCCAGCTCTTGCTGCAACTGGCGCTATTTCAGCTATGACCCGCTCGGACGGCTGGTTGGGACCTACCTGGCCGGCAATGCCGAAGCCCTGACCTTTGGGTACGACATCGGCAAGGTCACCGTCACCGACGCCCTCGGCAACGCCACGAAGTTCTACTACGACCACCGCGGCGCCTTGGCCAAAGCCGAGGATGCCCTCGGTAACGCCGTTCATCTCACGTTCGACGACGCCTACAAACTGGTTTCCATCATGGACCCGACTGGGCGATCGTACAGTTACGCTTACGACAGCAAGGGCAACAGGATTCGCACCACCGATCCGCTGGGCCACACCAGCCAATTCAGCTTCACCAGTAGCTACAACCGCCTCGCCTCAGTCACCGACGCCAAGGGCAACCTCACCCGTTACACCTATGCCCCCTATGGAAACCTCGAATCAATCACCTACGCGGATGGCAGCGTGGAGGACTGGAGCTACGATTACGATGGCAACCCACAAACCTGGAGCAACCGCCGACGGCATGAGACTTTCTATACCTATGACAGCAGCGGTCGGACTACAGGCAAGTATTTCCAGGACGGCTCGGTCACGGAGTATGCCTACGATACCAGGGGCAATCTGACCAACACAACCACCTATGACACGATTCTGAACCCGCTGGAATCGGTCAACATGACTTATGACGCCGGCAACCGGCTGACGCGCGTGGACTACCCTGGCGGCAAGTTTCTCGCCTTTACCTACGATTCCGCAGGCCGCCGCCAGTCCAGCGTGGACCAGCTTGGGCATCGGTTGAACTGTTCCTACGACACGGCGGGCAGACTCCACAGCCTGACGAATGAATTGAACGCACTGGTGGCCCTCTACGAATTCGACCCGGCCGGGCGAGTTGCCAGAAAGACGCTCGGCAATGGCATGTTCACCACGTATCAACACGATCCTGCCGGCCAGGTTCTCAACATGACAAACTTCCTGTCCAATGGCTATGTCATTTCACGCTTCAACTACACCTACGACAGTCGCGGACGTCGGACCTCGATGGATACCCTTGGTGGTCACTGGGCTTACGATTACGACGACATCGGCCAATTGACGCATGCGGTGTTTGCCTCAACAACCACAAACATCGCCAACCAGGACTTGACCTACGTTTACGACGCCGTCGGCAATCGCACTCAAACCGTCGAGAACGGCGTGACAACCGCCTACACCGTCAACAATCTGAATCAGTATTTCTCAGTCGGGCAGACAAACTACACGTTTGACGCGGATGGCAATCTGATTCGTGAGGTGTCGCCGCAAGGCACGACCACCTACACCTACAGCGACGAGAACCGGCTGGTATCCATGACATCGCCGCAATTCAATTGGCAATACGAATACGACGGCTTTGGAAGGCGCCTGGCCAAGACCGAAAATGGTGTCCTGACCCGCTACACGATTGACCCCTTCGGCCTGGGCGACGTGGTGGGGGAGTACGATCCCAGTGGGAATCTCATCGCACATTATGATCATGCTCGCGGTTTGCTATCACGGACGGATGCTGGGGGAAGCATCGCCGGCTACACATTCGATGCCATCGGAAACGTTCAAGAATTGGTCACCGCTGGGGGATCCATCGCCAATCGCTATGCTTATACACCGTTTGGTCAGCTACTCGAAAGGGCCGAAAACTTGCCGAATAGATTCCGCTTCTCAGGCTATTACGGTGTCCTTGATCAGAGCACCAGCGCAGTCCTGTTGCGACATAGGCTTTACGCAGCCCAGCTTGGAAGGTTCTTGAGCCAGGATCCAACTGGGGTAACGAAAGATGAACTGAATCTCAATCGATACGCTAAAAACGACCCTGTTTCAGCGGTGGATCCTCGCGGTCTCTATCCTGTGATTGAGGATGTGCCAGATGGTTCCGACGACTGGGGTGACGTGGGGAAGGGGGAAATTCACGTAAAGAAGAGTTGGCCGAAATGTCAAAAGGACTGCGTTATCCTTCACGAAACTATCGAGATTGATTGCACGAGGAGAAATGGTGGACTGTCCGATGCGTGTGAGCGCAAAGCACGCGTTCAGGACAAGCAGTGTATGCTGCTTTGTGGTGACTCGGGTGAAGCCGCAGGGTCGCAAAAGGTTATCGATGACATCGATGCAGGCATACCCTACTATCCTCCAGGCTCCAGCACTGCAACAAGCAGAGTTACGCGACCAACCGACCCCAATCAGTTGACCGGCCCTGCCGGTTTTGGCACGAACGGCTTCTTGTCCAACGCCAGCACGCTGGCGTACCGGATTGACTTCGAGAACATGACGAACGCATCCGCGCCGGCGCAGCAGGTGATCATCACCGATCAATTGAGTACAAATTACGATTGGTCCAGCTTCATGGTTAGCGAAATCGGATTTGGGGATACCTTGATTGCGGTCCCAGCCGGCACCGCCCATTATGAGGGGACCGTGCCCGTGAGCTACCTCGGAACGAATTTCCAGGTGCAAATCCAGATTGGCATCAACCTCGTTTCCGGCCAGGTGTATGCCAACTTCCGCTCGGTTGATCCGGCCACTAGCCTGCCGCCTTCCGTGAACATCGGCTTCCTGCCGCCAGAGGACGGCACGGGTCGGGGCCAGGGGCATGTCAGCTACACCATTCGCGCGCGCGCCGGCCTGACGACCGGGGCGCAGTTGCGGAATGTGGCCTTGATCTCTTTCGACAACCAGCCGGCGATTTCGACGGACCAGGTTGATCCGCTTAATCCTGCGGCGGGGATTGACCCAGCGAGGCAATGCCTCATCACGATTGATGCGGTCGCGCCGACCAGCCATGTGGTGGCTTTGCCAGCGCAGAGCCAATTGTTGCAGGTCCCGGTCGCTTGGACTGGACAAGATGATGTCGGCGGCTCCGGCGTAGCCAGCTACGATGTTTACGTCTCGGACAACGGCGGTGCCTGGACCCTTTGGCAGGCGGCGACTGCAAGCACCAGCGCATCATTCAGGGGGCAGCCTCAGCATACTTACGGGTTTTACAGCCGGGCACATGACAACGCCGGGAATGTGGAGGCGCCTCACGGAGCCGCCGATGCCACGACGACGGTGGTGGCAAATCCTATGCTCCAACTGACACTCACGCCCGCGAGCACCAACCTGAACGTTGACGACATGTTCACATACACAATTAAGGTGAAGAACATCGGATCGCTGAACCTGAACGGCGTTGTTCTGAGCAACGCGATCCCAGCGGGTGTCTATGTGGAGTGGGTGCAGTATGGCCGGGGCTCTTGCGACATTGGTGACGATTGGATTCTCTGGTCACTTGGCAACCTGAACACGAATGTAAGCGCCACGATGAACGTTACTGCTACAGCCATGGAAAACGGCACCTGGACGAGCCTCATCACGGTGGCCGATTCCGATGGCGCGGCATCGGCATCCGGGTCCCAAGTGATTCAGATCGGGCCGGTCATTTCACCGGTGTTGAGTGTGGCGCTTACCAACCACCAGGTTCTGTTGTCGTGGACGGCGCTTGCGACCACTTACCACCTGGAAACCACGACGAACCTTGTCCTTACGTCAGGCTGGAGCACGGTTACGAATACGCCGCTACCTGTGAATGGTCAAAACACCGTGACCTTGCCCGTCTCTAACGCGCGAAGCTTTTTCCGGCTCCATAGCCAGTGATGGAAGAAAGGCTAAAGGCTAAAGGCTAAAGGCTGAAGGCTGAAGCGGATGACCGAGGACTGAAATCAGGGCTCACGGGGACGTTCGCCCTCCCGGAGAAGCGGGTTGGGCACTGGGGGCGGCGCCATGAGAGGGGGTGGACGGCATCGGCCCGTTTGGCCCGGGCTACTCTCTGCCGAATTACGGCTCCTGTGAAACTGGCCCCGAGGTTCGTGACACTTCCGGTGGTGCTGGCGCCGGGCAAGCCAGGAGGTAGCGAGGGGGGCGCTTGTATTCCGCTTGTATTCCGCTCGTATTCCGCTCGTATTCCGCTTGTATTCCGCTTATACTCCATCTGTATCTCCCCTGCGCTTCTGCAGGTAATTCCGCCTCCCTGCGGCGTCGCCGTGGGGTTTGCACTACGGGTCATCAAAATGTATTCCAAGCTGCCGAAGGGCGATACGGTCGCCCAAGTGCTCGGCAAGCAGGTGCTGCGTTCAGGAACATCGGTTGGGGCGAACTGCCTGCCCACGGGCGGATTCGTTTCCCGCTGGTGAACGAGCCGAAAGAAAGCGGTGTCAGCCCGGTTCCCCGCCAGCCACCGCAGTCCAAGACGCTGGCGCGCCCTCGGATGCTCCTGGACCCGTGAAGCGTCTTGGATTCAAGCCAAGGCTAAAGCCCCGCGAACCCAAGGCCGCGGATAACCCGCTCAGCGATCGCGCGCCGGCGTTCCGCCGTGACAATGCCGCGGCGTTTGACAAGTTCGGTCTTGGGCGCCGCATAAACCACGTCGCATTTGCAGAGCGTTTCCCACTCCAAACCGTCAGCTTCGTCCAGAACAACCTCATGCACCTCGGGCTTGCGAGCGGCCCGCTGCGTCGAGCAGAGGATAACGCAGACGCGCGGTTTAAGCTTTACCCTCTCCTCCGTGCCCAGGACGACGGCGGGATGCTCGCCCGCGTCGGGGAATTTCCAGGTCCAGACTTCCCAGGGTTTCATCAATCATCCCAGGAGGGTCGCCCCTGAGCGGCGGTGGCAGCAGCCTCGAGGCGGTCCCAGGCCCGGTCCACGCGCTGGTAGGCTTTGGCCAGAGAGCCGCGCGGCCACGGATCAATGTTGGTGACCCGCGCCTCGGGGGGGGCGGCCTCCTGCTCGATGACCTCGCGCAAGTGGAGCCGCAAGGTGCGCCGCAGCAGATCACGCTGGTTAAAAGGCGTGCGCCGCGCGCCTTCCACGAGCAACGAGCGCAGTTGCTTGTCTAAGCGGATCGAGAGCGGCATCGTCTTCATGGAACGATTGTAGCACAGCGTGCTACGAATGCAAGCCTTTAGGCCTTTAAGCCTTTAAGACTGTGAGCGGCGGCGAAGCTTCGGTGTCGCGGAAGCCAGAGAAGACGGAGGGCGGAAATTGGAGCGTAGGAACACGGGGTCATCAAAGTTTGACAGGGGCCTCCGGACTTGGTTCGATGCAGTTAACTATTGGCCAACCTTTTTGAACCTGAGGAACTAAAATGATTACATCTGAGAACGAACAAGGGAAAAGCGACACTACACCCATGACGCGCCGGAGCTTCATCGCCGGGACCGGGGCTTCGGTCCTGGCGTTCACCGTACTGAAGCCGGGACTGGTGGGCGGCGCTGAGGCGAACTCGAAGATTGATATTGGGCTGATCGGCTATGGGGGCCGGGGGAAGTGGATCGCCGACCTGTTTCAAAAGAACGGGGGCTACAACATCGTTGCCGTGGCCGATTACTTTCAGGATCACGCGGATGAGGCGGGGGCGAAGTTCAACGTGCCGGCCGCCCGCCGCTATACGGGGCTTTCCGGCTATCGCAGGTTGCTGGAGCAGAAGCTCGATGCCGTGGTGATTGAGAGCCCGCCCTATTTCCACCCCGAACAGGCGGCGGCCGGCATCGACGCGGGCAAGCATGTCTATCTGGCCAAGCCGATTGCCGTCGATGTGCCCGGCTGCCAGACCGTCGCCGAGAGCGGCAAGCTGGCCACGGCGAAGAAACTCTGCTTCCTGGTGGATTTCCAAACGCGCGCCAACAAGCTGTATCAGGACGCCGTCAAGGCCGTGCATGGCGGCGAGATCGGGAAGATTGTATCAGCCGAAGCCAATTATCAAACCGGGCTGGTCTTTGAAAACCTGGACCAGCAACTGCGCAAGGATCCGAAGAATCCCGAGCTGCGGCTGCGTGCCTGGGGCGTGGATCGCGTTCTCTCGGGTGACATCATCACGGAGCAGAACATCCACGCACTCGATGTCGCCTCCTGGATGCTCGACGCCGACCCGGTGCGCGCCTATGGCACCGGCGGCCGCAAGCGCGACTATGTGGGCGACTGCTGGGACCACTTCGCGGTCATCTTCTATTACCCGAACGACCTGGTGGTGAGTTTCAATTCGCATCAGTCAGGGCAGGGCTACGACGACATCATGTGCCGGGTTTATGGTTTGAAAGGGACCGCGGACACGCATTACTTCGGCAATGTCACGGTTAAGGCACAGGAGTTCCATCTCGACGGTAAGATGGGCAACCTCTACACGGAGGGGGCGGAGACGAACATCGCGACGTTCCGTGACAACATCATCAAGGGGGAGTGCGGCAACCCGACCGTCGCGCCCAGTGTGCGGAGCAACCTGACCACGATTCTGGGGCGCACGGCGGCCTACAAGAATGGCGTAGTCACGTGGCAGGAGATGATGCGCCACAAAGAGAAGTTTACCCACGACGTCAAGGGGCTTAAGGCCTGAACCGCGTCAAAGACTCCTTGATGCGCCTTACGCATGGTAGTAGCTTGGGCTTGTGAGTAACATCCTTCAAGAGCCAGCGCCCATCGAGGTCAGCCACCTCGGCAACTTCGAGGCGCGGATGCTGCGCAACTTTCAGGCCGCGGTAGAGGACTGGGACGAAGTTTGTTCTGCGCTAGGAGCTTGGGAGGCGGAGCATTTGACGAGCGAAGACGTTGGCCCGGCTGGGCAGCAACACCGCCAATGGGTGACCGAGCTGTTATCGTGGGGCCGTTTGGTGCAGCGGGCGACCCAACAGCCCGAGTTTCCGGACAAGGTGCTGGCCTCGCGGGTGGATGCCCGCGTGCGCCACTTGGAGGATAAGTTGTCGCTCTGGCATGGCGACATGCCTTCCGCCGAACAAGACCGCATCCTGCAAGCGGCCTTTAAGTGAACCCGGAGTTGGAGAGGCTGCTCGCGGCGCTGCAGGCGCGAGACAACGCAGACCCAGCGCAGTTCCCTAACGCTGCCGCGGAGGTGAAGCGACTCCTAGCGCCAATCCTGGAGCGCCTTTCACCAATTGGCCGAGCCGAATTCCTTCGCGCCCTCCAGAGTCGCTATCGCGCCTATGTGAGGGCCAGCCAGCGGCCACCCACTCTCCCGTCTTCAGCCTAACCTAACGACAATTCTACAAGACAAACCAATGACCAGTGCAGAAATACGACAATCGTTCCTGGACTTCTTCAAATCGAAGGGGCACACCATCGTGTCCTCCGCGAGCCTGATGCCGGATTCGCCGAACCTGCTGTTCACCAACGCGGGCATGAATCAGTTCGTGCCGATCTTCCTGGGCCAGCGCGCCCCGGACGTAACCAAGTGGGCGGGCGCCATCCCTGGCAGCGACACTCGTGCCGCCAACACCCAGAAGTGCATCCGCGCCGGCGGCAAGCACAACGACCTCGAAGACGTGGGGCTGGACACCTACCACCACACCTTCTTCGAGATGCTCGGCAACTGGTCCTTTGGCGATTACTTCAAAAAGGAGGCCATCGACTGGGCGTGGGAGCTTGTGACGGAAGTCTGGAAGTTCCCCAAGAACCGGATCTATGCGACGGTCTATTCGCCGGACAAGAGCAAAGGCGACCCCAGCGAGTTCGACCAGGAAGCTTACGACGTATGGGCGGAGAAGTTCCGCGCCGCCGGCCTTGACCCGGAGGTCCACATCGTCAACGGCAACAAGAAAGACAACTTCTGGATGATGGGCGACACCGGCCCCTGCGGCCCGTGCAGTGAGCTGCACGTGGACCTCACGCCCCAGGGCGACACCAAAGGCCGCCTGGTGAACCAGGCTACTGCCGAGTGCATTGAGATCTGGAACCTGGTGTTCATCCAGTTCAACGCCAACCCGGACGGCACATTCTCCCCCTTGCCCGCGAAACATGTGGATACGGGCATGGGCTTCGAGCGCGTCACCGGCATCATGCAGAACACGCGGAACTTCACCGACTTCAATCGGGTCATCTCGAACTATGAGACCGACATCTTCCGGCCGATCTTCGACAAGATTGAGAAGCTGAGCGGAAAGAAATACGGGTCCACCTTGCCGGCGGCTGGCACTGCCGCTTCGACCGAACAGGAGAAGATAGATATCGCCTTCCGCGTGATCGGCGACCATATCCGCACCTTGAGCTTTGCGATTGCCGACGGCATCCCACCCGGCAACACCGACCGCAACTACGTCCTGCGCCGCATCCTCCGTCGCGCTGTTCGTTATGGCCGCTCGCTGGGCTTCCACGAGCCGTTCTTCTACAAGCTGGTGGCCGTCCTGGCAGACACGATGGGGCATGTATTCCCCGAACTCCGCGCGAACCGAGACCACGTCGAGCAGGTCATCCAAAGGGAAGAGGAAGCGTTTAATAAGACTCTGGACAGGGGAATCGAGATCTTCAATGAGTATTTGACAGATATGCGGCGTGATCGGGAGAAGTTTGCTCAGGCAGGCGTTGCGGCGCATAGCGGAATGCCGGGCCGGCTGGCTTTTGCGCTCTATGATACCTACGGATTTCCTCTCGACCTCACTCAGTTGATGGCTCGGGAAAACGGCATTGAGGTTGCCGTTGATGAGTTTGACAAGTTGATGGAGGCGCAGAAGGCCCGCGCCCGCGCAGCGCAGAAGAAGCAGATCATCGAACTCTCCCAAGTTGAGACCACCACGCCCACCCAATTCGTCGGCTTCGACAAACTGGAGTCGCCCGCCAAAGTCCTTGAAGTCCTCGGGGTGAAAGACAAGACCGCGGTCATCCTCGACAGTTCGCCGCTTTATGCCGAAATGGGTGGCCAGGTGGGCGACACCGGAGAGATGAGCGGCGGCGGGGAGCTCTGGACCATTGTTAACACGCAGAAGGCTGGCGACGCATGGCTGCATTTCCTCGCGGACAAGGATGCACCTGCGGCCGGAACAGAGGTTCAGCTTTCCGTGGATCGCCCGCGTCGCGCGGCCATCCAGCGCCACCACACCGTCACGCATTTGCTGCACTGGGCGCTGCACGAGGTCGTCAACCATGACGCCACGCAGAAGGGTTCCTACGTCGGACCAGAGAAGCTGACGTTCGACTTCAGCAGCGCGCCGCTCACGCCCCAGCAGGTGGCCGATGTGGAGCGCCTGGTCAACGAGCGCATTCTCGAAAATGCGCCCATCACCTGGACCGAGGCCAAGCACGGCGACATCAAAAGCCGCAAGGACATCATGCAGTTCTTCGGCGAGAAATACGGCGACGTGGTGCGCGTGGTGCAGATTGGCGGCAAGGCGGCCGCGCTGGACGGTTACTCGATGGAGCTTTGCGGCGGCACGCACGCGCGAGCTACCGGCGAGATCGGCCTTTTCCGAATAGTCGCTGAATCAGCCATTGCGGCCGGCATCCGGCGCATTGAAGCCGTCTCCGGCCTAGAGGCTTACAAGCGGGCGAACGAGGAGTTGCAGTTGATCAAGGCCGTTGCCGGCAAAGTGAACTCGCCAGTCGGCGAGTTGGAGAAGAAGGTGGAGTCGCTGCTCGCGCAACAGAAGGAGTTGGAGAAGCAACTCAAGCTGATGCAGCAGAAGCAGGCAGCCGAGATCGCGCGCGGCCTGGCTGCCAAAGCCCAAACCATTGGCTCGACGCTGGCGATTGTGGAGAACCTCGGGGCGGCCGACGGCGATTTCCTGCAATCCATTGCGGATGCCCTCAAAGGCCAGTTCAAGGGCGTGGTGGTGCTCGGCGGCGCGGCGAACAACGCGGTGGCCCTGGTGGCGACAGTTTCGCCGGAGCACACCAAGCAGATCCAGGCGGGCAAGATCATTCAGACCATCGCGCCCATTGTCGGTGGGAAAGGCGGGGGACGCCCCGACAACGCCCGCGGCGGCGGCAAGGATGTCGGCAAGCTGGACGAGGCGCTGGCAAAGGCAAAGGGCTTGCTCGGATAAGCCAGGGCAGACTTCAAGCACCCCGCAACCGCTGCCGGCCAACCGTTCCGCACGAGCTCGATTAGTCGGGATTCTCCTTGCGCGAGGGGCTCTTCGTGAAGTAGGTATTGGCTATTGTTCGGCAAGGGTGCGTTGGCACTCAAGCTTCGGACAACATTAAGAACTATTGAGGAATATCTATGCATAAGAAAATCAGTCCTGTCCTGTTTGCACTGCTCCTGGCGGCTGGGCCAGCATTCGCTCAGTTTGAGGGCGTGCTTGAAATGAAAATGACCATGTCCGGCATGGGCGGCGAAGGCGGCGGCACGATGAATGTTTCGGTCGCAAAAGCCGGGTTCCGCTCCGAAATGGATATGAAGATGGGGCCGATGGCTGTGAACATGGTGATGCTTCAGAAGAATGACAGCCCCAATATCCTGTACCGCCTCAATGACGCCAACAAGACCTATACGGAAACTGATTTGGCTAAGATGAAAGAAATGGCCGGCCAGCAGCAGGCGAACCGGAAATACACGGTCGAGAAGCTCGGGCGGGAGACCCTCCTTGGCTACAAAACCCAGCACGTGCTGGTCAAAGAGCAAGTCGCTGACGGCGGTACTGGCATGACCATGGAGGTGTGGACGGCCAAGGATCTGCTGGACTACGAGACCTTTAGCAAGATGCAGGTGCGGCGGGGCAAGGGAGCCGGCGAGGAAGCCATGATTAAGGCGCTGAAAGAGGCGGATGCCGACGGCTTGCCGCTCAAATCGCTCGCCACCACGCCGGAAGGCATGAAAATCACAATGGAAGTTGTGAAGGTGGACAAGAAATCCCTTCCGGCTGCGACGTTCGAGATTCCGGAAGGTTACACCAAGTCCGAGGGCGGCCTGATGGATATGATGGGCGGCATGGGCGGCGCACAGGCGGGCCGGGCCAAGAAGCAGATGGGCGATGCGCAAAAGCAAATGGAAGACGCCATGAAGAATATGACGCCTGAGCAGCGCGAGATGATGCAGAAGATGATGAAGCAACAGAAGGCCGGCAGCCAGTAATGGCCGGCTCGGAGGGACCGTGGAAGCGGTGTTTTAGATATGATTTGAACAAAGCGCGAGCGGGCAGGTCTGATACGGTGCAAAGCTCTGCTTGAGCTAAGAACAAGAACATGTTACAGTAAACGTCATGAAACGAATTATTCTCTCCGTAATGGTGATGGCGTTCGCAATCGCGGTGCAAGCCGGCGATGGCGCGAGCTGCCAGGACAAGGAAAAGGCGGGTTGCTGCCCCAATAAGGTCAAGACCTGCGTCAACGGCCAGGCCAGCGACAAAGCTGAAGGCGGCTGTTGTGCCAACAAGGTCAAGACCTCCGCCGAGGCCAAGGGAGGCTGCCCGTTTGCCGCCACGAGCGCCTGTAGCAAGCAGGCACCGGCCAAGCAATCCGCACTGCTGAGCCCCAAAGCAACTTCTCTCGCGAGTAACTAGTCTCGCCGCTTCTGTTTATACATCCCTGCGCGCCTTGAGCGCGTAGGGATTTTTCGTTTGGGAGGGCTGGCGTCCACGCGAGCCCTGATTCCCAAAGAATCCAAGGAGGTTTGGGCTCGCGCGGACGCTCGCCCTCTCTTCGGGGATGTGCAATAGCCAAGTTAGAGCCGGGCCAGGAGCAGCTCGCGCTGGAAGATCAGTTCTTTGGGCAGGCACGCATGCAGCTTCATGAACAGCTCGTCCTGCATGAGGATTTCGCGGCGCCACTCCTCTTCAGAGATGGCTTGGGCCTCTGCCAGTCGCTCGGGTGGGAAGTTGGTCAGGCCGATCAAGTCAATGCTGTCGGGGCCGGGCACCCAGCCGAGCGCGGTTTCGTCCGCATCCGTGCGGGCGTGGCAGCGGTCAATGATCCATTTGAGCACCCGCATATTCTCGCCGAAGCCGGGCCAGAGGAATTCCCCCTGACTGTCCTTGCGGAACCAGTTCACATGAAAGATTCGCGGCGGGTGCTTGATGTTCTTATGCATGTTGATCCAGTGCCGGAAGTAGTCACCCATGTGGTAACCGCAGAACGGCAGCATGGCCATCGGGTCGCGGCGCACCTGGCCGGCGCCGCCCACCGCGGCGGCCGTCATTTCCGAACCCATGGTGGCCCCGATATAGACGCCGTGCACCCAATTGAAGGCCTGGTAAATCAACGGCGTCGTGTTGCTTCGCCGGCCCCCGAAGATGATGGCGCGGATGGGCACGCCGGCGGGATCGTTGACCTCGGGCGCCAGCAGGGGGTTGTTGATCATGGGAGCCGTGAAACGGCTGTTGGGGTGCGCCGCCTTCTCCTCCGAGGCCGGCGTCCATTTGTTGCCCTTCCAATCGAGGCATTCCTTCGGCGGCGGACCGTCCTTGCCTTCCCACCAGACATCAAGATCAGGCGTCAGGGCGACGTTCGTGAAAATAGTGTCGCGCGAAATCACTTCCACCGCCGCCGGGTTCGACTTCGAGTTGGTACCCGGCACCACGCCGAAATAACCAGCCTCGGGATTGATGGCATAGAGGCGGCCATCGGAGCCCGGCTTCATCCAGGCAATGTCATCGCCGATCGTCCAGATCTTCCAACCCTTAAGATGGGCCGGTGGCATCATCATGGCGAAATTTGTCTTGCCACAGGCGCTGGGGAAGGCGGCGGCCACGTAGGTCTTATCGCCCGCGGGCGATTCCACGCCCAGAACCAGCATGTGCTCCGCCAGCCACCCTTGCTGCCGTCCGAGGTAGGAGCCGATACGGAGAGCGAGGCACTTCTTACCCAGCAAAACATTGCCCCCGTAATTCGAGCCGACCGAGATGATCGCGTTGTCGGCGGGGAAATGCGCGATGTATCGCCGATCCGGGTTCACATCCAACATGCAGTGAAGGCCGCGATTAAAGTCATCTTCGTTCCCGAGTTCATCGAAGGCGATCTTCCCCATGCGGGTCATCGTCCCCATGCTCAACACCACATAAATCGAGTCGGTCAGCTCGATGCCGATCTTGGCCAGCGGCGAGCCGGGCGGGCCCATGAGGTAGGGAATGACATACATCGTGCGCCCGCGCATGGAACCATCGGCATACCCACGCAGCTTCTGGTACATCTCCTTCGGGGCCATCCAATTGTTCGTCGGGCCAGCTTCATCCTGGCTCTCGGTACAGATGAACGTGGACTGTTCAACGCGGGCAACGTCGTTCGGGTTCGAGCGGTGGTAATAGCAGCCAGGCCGCTTCTTCTGGTTGAGCTTGATCAGGATGCCCTTTTCGACCGCCTCCGCCAGCAATGCCTTGCGTTCGGTCTTCGTCCCGTTGCACCAATAAACCTGGTCCGGCTTGCAGAGTTTGACCATCTCGTCAACCCATGTCACCACCGCCTTATTGCTCGTATTACACTTCCCGCTCGTTTGCTTTATCATAGTTAATGTGCTAGCCGACAAAGCAGATACTATACGATCGAGATAAATGCAAGAAACGTTCTACAGAAATCGGGGCGGTTGACAAAGTCGCGGATGCCTCTGCGCCACGGTTATGCAGTGCGGCGGCAAGGTTCTCCGCAACGCCGCTTTCCCAAACAGCAGTGGTTCGCAGAGGCAGCAAATGTGCCCCCCTGAGCCAAAGCGGCGTCGCGGAGGACCTTGCCGCCGCACTCTCCAAAGCGACTTTGTCAACTGCCGTGAACGGCTGAAGGCTGAGACCAAAAACAGTTACGTTTCAGCCTTCAGCCTTTGGCCTTTGCCTTGACGTGCCTCACCGCGGCCTCGAAGCCGCACTGGGCCAGTGGTGAAAACTCTTCCCCGATGCCAAGTTCCTCAACCGGAATCGTGATCAACCAGGCCTCGGGGGCGTGGCCAAAGACATCCCGCGCCAGCGCCAGCAGCGTCGCCGGGCTTGCCGCGTGCGCCATGATCTGAGAACTCTCAGCCGGCGCCAGCGTGCGCAGTTGCACTTCCCGCGGCGCATCCACTGCCGCATCCACAAAGAGGACCATGCGCGCCTGCGACACCGACTCCGCGAGCTCGGGAGTCAGCAGCGGGCAGGCCAGCGTGCGCACCCCTGGCAGGGCCAGCGCTGCAACCGCCTCCGCCACCCCGGGCCCCACGCCATCATCCCGGCGCAGTGTGTTGCCGTAACCGATGACGAGGATGCCCACTGGCGACTTTTGTTGTTCATGTATCATTCGCTACCCGCAGATTATGGCCAAAGCCGTGATTATCTCCAAACCCGAATCTACCTTACCAGTCGGATTCTACACCGCGAACGCCACCGGCCGAGAAGCTTGCTTCGCTGAGGCACGATCAATATCCTGCCGACTGCATGTGGGTGAGACCCCGGCAATAGCGTATTATGAAGAACCTCCTAAGCGGCAGTTTTGCTCGAACCTGGAAGCGGCCGGGGCCTCGCGGCGGCAGTTCCCGGGCATTCAAGGCGATTTCACTTGTGGGCGGCTGGTGGCTTTGTGCTTACCTCACTGCTGGAGCGGAACTGCGCTCCTTTGAAATCCCCGCCTGGGCGTTCGATCGCGGCAATGCGGCGACTTATACGAATCAATGGGCGGATGCCAAACCCATGGTGGCCTTTGGCGGCACAGCGCCCGTCATCGTCGAGTACGACATCAACTTTCCGGCGTCAGGCACCTACACGCTTGAAATCAATTACGCCGCCGCCGACCCGCGCCCGGTAGAGTTGCAGATGGATGACAAGACGGTGGCGCAGGTCTGCCGCCAGGCAACCGGCGCCTGGGAAACCAGCAAGGCCGCCTGGGAGAAGTCCGCGCAGCTCTTCATACCCGCCGGGCCGCGCACTTTCCGGCTCCAACGTGCCGACGCCTTTCCGCATGTTGTCAGCCTGCGGTTCACCGCGGAGGAGATCCCGACTGGCTGGGCGGTGAAGCGCCCCAAAGCACGCAAACTGAGTGACGGTCCCCCGCGCCCGGTTTTCGTGCCCTATGAGCCGGAGCTGAACACCGCGGCACTGCGTCGCGCCATCATGCACTTGCAAGGGGCTTTCGGCGAGCGTTACGGGAAGGCCGCCTCGTTCCTGAAGCGCCTGGAGGAAATCGAACGTCTGCCGGCCAAGGACGCAGCCGCTCGCCGCACCTTTGCCCGGCTTCAGCGCGAGGCGCTGGTTGACAGCAATCCGTTGTGCGATTTCGACCGGCTGCTGCTTATCAAGCGCAGCACACGGGGCCCGGATCTGGGATTGCCCTACAATTGGCAGAGCAACTCATCCCTGCCTGCGCACGGCTATGACGACGCCCTTTGCGCGGTCAATTACAAGCAGGAGGATGCTGCGTTGGAAACGGTCTTCAAGCCGGCCCAGGACGTGTTTGTGGGCGATGTGGACCTGCACTGGAACGCGAGCAAGGCGCTTTTCTCCTCGGTAGGCACCAATGGCCGATGGCAGGTATTCGAGATTCAGCTTCCGGGAGGCCCGGCAGCGCAGGTGCGCCAGCTTACCGGCGAACAGCCGGATGTGGATGCCTATGATGCCTGCTACCTGCCGGACGGCCGCATTCTGTTCACGTGCACCGCCTGCTTCATTGGTGTTCCCTGCGTCTATGGCAGCTCGCACGTGGCCAACCTTTACCGGATGGACGCCGACGGCAGGAACATCCGGCAGCTTTGCTTCGACCAGGAACACGACTGGTGCCCGACCGTTATGAATGACGGCCGTGTGCTCTACACGCGATGGGAGTATGCGGATACGCCCCACTCGAATACACGGTTGCTCTTTCGCATGAACCCGGACGGCACCGGGCAGGCCGAGTTCCTGGGCAGCAATTCCTATTGGCCGAACTCCTTCTTCTATGCCCGGCCAATCCCCGGTGACCCTTCCCGCGTCATCTCGGTCATTGGCGGGCACCACGATAACCCGCGCATGGGTGAACTCGTGCTGTTCGATGCCGCGCAGGGCCGGCGCGAAGCGGAGCCGGCGGTCCAGCGCATTCCCGGTTTTGGCATTAAGGTCGAACGAGTGATTAAGGACGGGCTGGCCTTGGCGAGTTGGCCGAAGTTCCTGCACCCCTATCCCCTGGACGGGAGCTTCTTCCTGGTCTCCTGCAAGCCAACGCCGAATTCGCCCTGGGGGGTTTACCTTGTGGATGTGTTCGACAATCTCGTTCCACTGCTCCAACTGCCTGACTATGCCTTGTTTGAACCCATTCCCTGGCGCCCAACCCAGGTTCCGCCGGTGATCCCAGACAAAGTTGATCCGCGCAGCAAGGACGCGGTGGTGATCATTGAAGACATCTACTCCGGCGACGGCTTGCAAGGAGTTCCGCGAGGGACGGTAAAGGCACTGCGTGTCTTCACCTACCACTTTGCTTATCAAGAGATGGGCGGCTTGCTGGGAGTGGTCGGCGCGGACGGTCCCTGGGACATCAAGCGCGTGCTGGGAACGGTTCCGGTGAGCGAGGACGGTTCGGCCAAGTTCCTGGTGCCGGCGAATACCCCGATCTCCTTGCAGCCGCTCGACGCGGAAGGCAAAGCCATGCAGCTCATGCGCTCCTGGATGACCGCCATGCCCGGGGAAACCATCCAGTGTGTCGGTTGCCATGAGACGCAGAACAGCGCGCCTCCTTCCCGGCAGGCCGCAGCTCTAAGTCAGCCTCCCGCGAAAATCAAACCCTGGCGGGGACCGGTCCGCGGCTTCAGTTTTTCGCGCGAAGTCCAGCCGGTGATGGATAAGTATTGCGTGAGCTGCCACAATGGAAAACCCGGCGCGGACGGCGCACACATCTGCGATCTGCGCGGCTCAGTAATGCTAACCAACTGGTCTAGCGTTACACCCGGAAATGGCGGCGGGCACGCCGGCAAATTCTCCGTCGGATACGATGCGGTGGTCCGCTACGTGCGCCGCCCGGGGATCGAAAGCGATTACCACATGCTCACACCGATGGAGTTCCATGCGGACACCACCGACCTGGTCCAGATGCTTAAAGCAGAGCATCAGGGCGTGCGACTGGACGAGGAAGCGTGGGACCGGCTCATCACCTGGATCGACCTGAACTGCCCTTACCACGGCACCTGGGGCGCCATCGACAAGCCGGGCAAACAAGTTGCACGACGGCGTGACCTGCTCCGGCTCTACGGGGGAGTGGAAGACGATCCCGAGACAATTCGCGAAGCGGAGTTTACGACCCTGAAGAGCGCCCGCAGTGAACCCCAGCCGCCGGGCACGGCTGCAAACAATCCTTCACGGGCGCCCCAGCTTTCGGCCGCCGGCTGGCCCTTCGATGCCGCGGAAGCGCACCGACGCCAGTCCAAGGCTGCTCCCTCCCCTTCCCGCAGCATAGACTTGGGCCGCGACATCAAGCTCGATCTGGTCATCATTCCGCCCGGCGAATTCGTCATAGGCAGCACGAACGACGGGCCGCAAGCCGTCGCGCGAATCAAAGAGGGCTTTTGGATGGCACCAAGAGAAATCGATAATCGAACCTATGCGCTATTCGATCCTGCCCACGACAGCCGCGTTGAGGACAAGAACACCTATCAATTCGGCGTGCACGGCTACCCCTCGAACGAGCCAGACCAGCCAGTGGTGCGCGTATCGTGGGACGAAGCCTCCGCTTTCTGCCGGTGGCTAAGTGCCCGGACGGGCCAGAAGTTCGCACTGCCCAGCGAAGCCCAATGGGAATACGCCTGCCGGGCCGGCACTGCCACGCCATTCAACTATGGGGATTTCGACACCGATTTCTCTGCCCATGCAAACCTGGCTGATCGCCGCCTGTCGGACTTTGCCAGCGACCCCTACAGCGTGGATGTGCCGCTGAAGAATCCGACTCGCTTTGACGATTGGATCCCCAAGGACACGCGCTTCTATGACAAGGCACTGGTGGCAGTCCGTCCCGGGCAATACCGCACGAATGCGTGGGGCCTTTACGATATGCACGGCAACGTGTCTGAGTGGACCGGTTCAGATTATGTGGCAGAAGGGGCAGCGGGGTTAAGCCAAGCCGGCACGGGAGATGCCAACCGGAAAGCTGTGCGTGGCGGTTCCTGGAGAGACGTTCCGCGGCGAAGCACTTCGAGCTTCCGCTTGAGCTACCAACCCTGGCAGCGCGTCTATAACGTGGGCTTCCGCGTTATTTGCGAAGCCCGAGCCGAAGATCTGACAGCAAGGAAGTAGCGCAGAGTGCGGGCAGCGGCCTGCTTGCGCCTTCTCTTCTTCGCGTCTTCGCGCCTTCGCTGTTTAGTTGATAACTGGGCGACGCTCCAGTTCTCCGCATTGGGCTCCCACTTCATCAAGGCGGTTTGACACTTCTCCCCGCGCCGGAGTAAAGTCATCCCGTGGCGATGAACCTGAAGCTAGATGAGAAGATGGTAGAAGAAGCCGTTAGACTCGGCAACTTTAAGACGAAGCAAGAGGCGCTGAGCGTAGCCCTTTCCGAATTTGTGGCCCGCCGGAACCGGCTGCGTATTTTGGAATTAGGCGGTAAGATCGAATTCCGGCCTGACTGGAATTACAAGAAGATGCGGGGCAAACGGTGATAGTGATTGTGGACACCTGCGTCTGGAGCCGCTTCTTGCGGCGCAACCGAGAACGCAACGACCCGCTTTGCGTTGAAGTGACGCGGCTGGTTCGGAACGACGTGGTGCAGATGCTGGGCTGTATCCGGCAGGAAATCCTCGCTGGCGCACAGCCGCAAGAACACTTCAAGCAACTCAAGGAATACCTGCGGTTCTATCCGAACCTCTCGCTGGACCAAGAGGATGACGAAAACGCCGCCAGCTACTACAACACTTGTCGCAGCAAAGGGGTCCAAGGCACAACCACGGATTTGCTAATCTGCGCTGTTGCCGTGAGACACGGGATGCGGGTTTTCACCACGGACACTGACTTCGCTGAGTTCGCTAAGCATTTGCCTATTGAGCTGCACTCGGCCCGGAGTCGAAGGTGAGTTTTCGGCGCTTAAAAAGCAGCTTCCTCCGGCCTGTGTCCTACTGTCCCAACCGGCTGCTTATTTCCTGTCCTGCGGCTCAGCCGCGGGCGACTTCGTGCAGGACGGTGCCGTCCGGCGCGATAAGCTGAACGTGCAGGGGCATCTGCCCGATGGCGTGAGTTGAGCAGCTCAGGCAAGGGTCGTAGCAGCGGATGCCGTGCTCGACGCGGTTGAGCATGGGCTCGGGAATTGTGTTGCCGCGCACGTAATGACGCGCGATCTGCGCCACCGTCTGGTTCATCGCCAGATTGTTCTGGCCGGTGGCGACAATGAGATTCACCTTCCGCAGCAGGCCGTCCCGGTCCACGGTGTAATCGTGGAACAACGTGCCGCGCGGGGCCTCGCTCACTCCGACTCCGCGGAGGCTGTTGATGCCAGCGTCGGCGCGCAGATCCTCGCTAAGCAACTCCGCGTCGTCCATGTAAGCCTCTACCCGCTCGATGGAGGTGAGGATCTCGATCAGCCGCGCGTAGTGATACAGGAATGAGGAAGTCACGGCGCTGCGCCCACGGCCTAACTTCTTGAACTTCTTGAACTCGACGTCCGCCTTGGGCGTGCCCATCTGCTCGGCCACATTCAGCCGGGCCAGCGGACCGACTCGATACATGCCGTCCGGAAAGCCCAGCGGGCTGTAATAAGGCGACTTGAGGTAGGAGCTGGTCTGCACCGATTCGCCGATATACTCGTAATACTTCTGTGGATCGAGCTGGTCAGCGATGATACTACCGCTGCTGTCGGTGAAACGAAGCTTGCCACCGTGGTGTTCCCAGGTGCCATCCGGCTCCACCAACCCCATGAACAGGGACGGGAAGTTGCCGAAGATCTCGACCTCCTTCTTATGGCTGTCGAGCACCTTCTTCCATAGGTCAAACGCCGTCTTCGTCGTGGCGTAGGCCTCGGGGAGCCAGGCGCGAATGCGCGCGCGCCCTTCTTCGGTCAGTGCGCTGCGCACGCCACCGGGCACAGCCCAGGCTGGGTGAATCTTCTGCCCGCCGAGCACCTGGATGACCTCCTGACCGAATTGTCGCAGCCGGATGCCGGCGCGAGCCAGGTCGGCGTTCGAGGCAATCAGTCCGAATACGTTCCGCTTGGCCTGGGGTGTATCCCAGCCCAGCAGGAAGTCCGGCGCGCTCAAGTGAAAGAAGCTCAGTGCATGGCTCTGGATGAGCTGGCCGAGGTTCATCAGCCGGCGCAGCTTGTCGGCGGCCGGCGGGATGCTGACGGCCATGATGGCGTCGCCCGCCTTGGCCGCGGCCAGCAGATGGCTGACCGGGCAGATGCCGCAAATGCGCGGCGTGATGCCGGGCATCTCGCTGTAGGGACGGCCCTCGCAGAACTTCTCGAACCCGCGAAACTCCACCACGTGGAACTCGGCGTCGGACACGTTGCCGGCGTCGTCCATGAAAATGCTAATCTTCGCGTGCCCTTCGATGCGGGTCACTGGATCAATGATGATGCGTTGAGCCATACTCATCCAAATTTAAGGTCTTTGCCCACCAGTTGCGGCTCTTTGCCTTCGAGCACCTGCACCAGGAAACTCTTGATGCGGTCAGCCGGCGGCGGGCAGCCGGGCAGAAAGTAATTCACGTGGACCACCTCGTGTACGGGCATCACCCGCGGCAGCAGCGCCGGGACAATGCCCGGTTCCCTGGGCAAACATGGGTTGGACTGAGCCCCCTCGATATAAGCGCGTTGCAGCACGCTCTCCGCGTTGCCCAGCCCAAGCTGGTTGCGGATGGCCGGCACGTTGGCCGTCACGGCGCAGTCGCCGAACGAGACGAGCACCTTGGTCCGCGCTCGTATCTTGTGGATCAGCTCCAGATTGTCCTCGTTGCAAATGGCACCTTCGATCAGGCACACATCCACGTCCTCGGGATATTCCTTCACGTCAATGATCGGGCTGTAAACCAGGTCCACCTTCCCGGCCACATCCATCAGGAACTCATCCATGTCCAGGAACGACATGTGGCAGCCGGCACAGCCGCCAAACCATGCGGTGGCCAGGCGCAAGAGCCCCGGCTGGCCGGGCGCAGGCTGGGTTTGTGTTTCGTCTTTGGTCTCCATGTTAATACGCTGACTGGTCAAATTAGTCTGCAATCCACTGCTTCTTCTCCCGTGCGGTGACGATGAATTCCAGCTTCGTACGGTCGCGTTCCATCTCGCCTACCGTCGAACCTTTATTAAAGAGCGCGCCCGTGGGGCAGGCCATAACGCACTTGCCGCACTTGGTGCAGGTGTCGGCCGTACCCCAGGGCTGGTTCAGGTCGGTGATGATGCGCGCCTTGCCGCCGCGGCCGGAGACGTTCTTGGTGCCGGCGCCTTCGATGTGCCAGCAGACACGCACGCAGCGGGTGCAGAGAATACAGCGGTTGTGGTCCATCCCGAACAGCGTGTGCGTGTTATCCACTTCCCATTTCGGGAAGCAATAGTCATAGCGCACGTGGTCCATGCCCTGGCTGTAGGCCAGCGCTTGCAGCTCGCAATGGCCGTTGTCCACGCAGACCGCGCAAACATGGTTGCGCTCGGCAAACAGCAGCTCCAGCGTCATCCGCCGGTACTTGCGCAGCCGTTCGCTGTCGGTCTTTATGTCCATGCCCTCGCTCACCTTGGTGGTGCAGGCGGGCAGCAGCTTGGAGATGCCCGCCACTTCCACCAGGCAAAGCCGGCACGCGCCGACATCATACACGCCGTCCAGGTGGCACAGCGTGGGGATCTTGATGCCCGCATCCGTTGCGGCGTCCAGGATCGTCACGCTCTCGTCGGCGCTGACTTGCTTTCCGTCAATCGTTAAAGTTTTTGCAGCCATACAATAGCTTCGTTCGCAGGGTCAGATCATCGGGGAGAGCGCCTCTTTCGTCCCATTCCCGTTGCCGTTGGGCCCCGCGTAGAGGTCTTCCTGGAGCAACTCCGTGTATTCATTCCGGAAGAATCGCAACGTGCTCAGCACCGGGTTGGGCGCGGTCTGGCCCAGACCGCACAGACTGGTGCTCTTCACCATGTCGCAGAGTTCTTCGAGCTTCTTCAGGTCGCGAATGGTGGCCTTGCGGCCCAGAATCTTCGTCAGCAGGTTGTGCATCTGCACCGTGCCAGCCCGACAGGGGATGCATTTGCCGCAGGATTCATCCATGCAGAACTCCATGAAGAATCGCGCCACATCCACCATCCGCGTCGTCTCGTCCATGACGATCATGCCGCCCGAGCCCATGATCGAGCCGAGCTTGGTCAGCGAATCATAATCCACCGGCGTATCGAGCGCCTCGGCCGGGATGCAGCCGCCCGAGGGGCCACCCGTCTGGACCGCCTTGATCTTCCCGCCGTCCGGGGCGCCGCCGCCCATGGTCTCGACGATCTTCCGCAGCGTAGTGCCCATTGGCACCTCGATCAGGCCGGTGTTGGTGATCTTGCCCGCGAGCGCGAACACTTTCGTGCCCTTGCTCTTCTCGGTGCCGATGCCCGCAAACCACTCTGCTCCCTTGCGGATGATCGGGGCCACGTTGGCGAGCGTCTCCACGTTATTGATCAGCGTCGGGGAACCCCACAGCCCGCTTTCCGCCGGGAACGGCGGGCGAGGACGCGGCGTGCCGCGCTTGCCTTCGACCGAGGACATCAGAGCTGTTTCCTCGCCGCAGACGAATGCCCCGGCGCCGATGCGCAGATCAATGTTGAAGTTGAAAGGCGATTCAAAGATGCCGCTGCCCAGCAGCCCGTGTTGCTTCGCCTGTTTGATGGCCGTCTGCAACCGGCTGATCGCGAGCGGATACTCTGCGCGCACGTAAACGAATCCCTGGGTCGCTCCCACCGCGTAAGCCGCGATGGCCATGCCTTCCAGCACGCTATGAGGGTCGCTCTCCAATACGCTGCGGTCCATGAACGCGCCCGGATCCCCTTCGTCCGCATTGCAGATCACGTATTTCTGCGGGCTGGCTGTCTTGGCAACCGTCGCCCACTTGAGACCGGTCGGGTAACCCGCACCGCCGCGACCGCGCAGCCCGCTCTTGAGAATCGTGTCGAGCACTTCCTTGGGGGTCATTTCGCGCAGCACGTCGTGCAGCGCCTGGTAGCCATCCGCCGCGATATACGACTCAATGCGCTCAGGGTTCACGATGCCGCTGTTGGCCAGCACGATGGAAAACTGCTCGGTGAAGAACGGATCCTTTGGATCGCCCATCTGCACATTGGTCTTGCCCCCTTTGAGGGTGGCGATGAGCGAAGCCGCATCCTCCGGAGTCACCTTCTGATAAAGCGGGCCCTGCCCGAGGATGTTGACCTCAACGGTCGCACCTTCGGCAGCCGAGTCCACCTGCACCAGCGGTCCCTGGCAGCACAACTTCATGCAGCCGACCCCGCGCACTTCCACCTGGTCTTCCAAACCGGCCTCTTTGACCGCTTTGTCCAGTGCCTCTTTAACCCCCTTGGAATCGGACGACATGCAGCCCGCCGCCATGCAGCAGCGGATGACATGTTTCTTCTGCGCCGCCCGTTCCTTCTCCGCAATTGCGACTAGGTCATCAATTACCATGTCCCATCCATCCTTTCAGTTTTTCCAGCGCCAGGTCAGGCGTCTGCCGCGGTGTGACGGTGCCGTCATACACCGCCGCCGGGGCGATGCCGCACGCGCCGATGCACCGCGCTGTGAGCAGCGAGATCTCTCCGTCCGGCGTCGTCTCCCCCGCCTTGATCCCCGTCTTATCCTCAACCGCAGCCAGCACCTTGTCCGCCCCTCTGACGTAGCAGGCGGTGCCCATGCAGACGACACACGTATGCTTGCCCTTGGGCTTAAGCGTGAAGAAGTGGTAGAACGTGGCGACGCCGTACACGCGGCTGGTCGGCAGCTTGAGCCGGTAGGCAACGAACAGCAGCAGGTCATCCTCGAGGTAGCCGAACAGCTCCTGCGCCTTGTGCAGCACCTCGATCAACGCGTCCTGCTTGAACTGGTGTTTCTTGATGTGCGCCTCAAGAATCTTGAAGCGCTTGTCGCCGCTGGCATGCTCCAGCACCTGGGGCAGCCGGTTCTTCTTCTTATTTGAAAGCGTTGCAATCATATTGCTTAGCGGGCTCTTTGGGGTATTCGGCCCTGATAATCAGGTGCAGAATGCCTCATCAATTCTTGCACATCAAATTAGCAGACATGCTGGCGACCGCTGTGCGTGGATTGGCAATTGATGAACCTTTTTTGCGCTCCGCCTGAACCAGAGTAAGGCCCTATGCGACCAACTCGACCCTTGATTGGCGGTAATACTATGAACCATAGCATCCAAGTATTATGACAACGACCTTGCCCGGAAAAAACCAAATCACCGTCCCGGCCGAAATCACCCAGAAGCTGGGCCTGGCCACCGGCACGCGGTTCGTCGAGCGGTTTGGCGTGTCGGGGGAGTTGAACGGCTAAGAGGGAGTGCTGGGGTAATGGAAGACCCACCCCATCACAACGCCGCCACCCCAGCACTCCACCACTCCATCACTCCGCTTTGGGATCAGGTGCTTGGAGGCTGGTCTTGGCAAATCGTCCGCAGATGGTTATCTTGCCTGCGGTATGAACATCATGCAGATGACAAAACGTATCTTCTTGCTCCTGGTGGTGAACATCCTGGTGATGACCACCATCACGGTGGTGCTGGGGTTGCTTGGGGCGGGGCATTATTTGCCTCAAGGCCGCCTGTCGGGGCTGGCGGTGTTCTGCCTGGTATGGGGCTTTGGCGGCGCCTTCATTTCTCTGGGGCTCTCGCGGCTCATGGCCAAATGGATGATGGGCGTGCAAGTCATCCCGCCGGACACCCGCGAGCCCGCGTTGCAGGAATTGGTGGAAACCGTCCACCAACTCGCCCGCAGCGCCGGCCTGCCCAAGCTGCCCGAGGTCGGCATCTACGAATCGGAGGAGGTCAACGCGTTCGCGACCGGGCCGACGAAGTCGCGGGCGCTGGTGGCCGTTTCGACCGGGCTGCTAAACCGCATGGGCAGCCGCGAAGTCGAGGGCGTCCTTGCCCACGAAGTCACCCACATTGCCAACGGGGACATGGTCACCATGACCCTGATCCAAGGCATCATCAACGCCTTCGTGATGTTCCTGTCGCGCGTCCTGGCCTTCGTCATCAGCCAGGCGATGCGCTCGCGGGACGACCGCGACAGCGGCGGCGGCTGGCTGCAATTCGCGCTGGTGATGGTTCTTCAAATCGTCTTCTCCATCCTGGGGTCCATAGTGGTGTGCTGGTTCTCGCGGCAACGGGAGTTTCGGGCCGATGCAGGCGGAGCCCGGTTGGCCGGGCGCGAGAACATGACTAACGCCCTGCGCGCTTTGGGCCGCCTCCATAACCCGGAGGTTGCCGCGGCTGAGGCGCAGCATGCCCAGGCCTTCCAGTCGCTGAAGATCTCTGGCCAGGGCGGCGGCTTCCTGAGCCTTTTCGCCACGCATCCGCCCATCGAGGAGCGCATCGCTCGCCTCGAACAGGGGACGGTCTGAGCCGTGCCGCGGCCGCCAAGGCTCTAGCGAGTCAAGCGGCCGCCGTGAAGCTGTTCCCGCAGGCTTTTACTGAATTATGGACCTCAAGAATCTAAACGACGTGCCGGCCTTCATCACGAAGGACGGATCCGAGATCCGCGAATTGCTGGCGCACCGCAACTCGGCCATTCGCCACCAAAGTCTGGCCGAGGCGCGCGTGCCCGTCGGCGATAGCACGCAGGAGCACCGGCATCCGAGAGCGGAAGAGATTTACTACATCACTCATGGCCAGGGCCGAATCAGCATCGAGGGGGAGGTGCGCGATATCAAAGCCGGTGACGCGGTGGCGATTCTGCCGGGGCAGAGGCACCGGCTTTGGAACACGGGCGACGAAACGTTGCGGCTGCTTTGCTGCTGCTCGCCGGCTTACGAGCACGAGGACACGGTCTTCACCGATTTGTGAGTTGACCTTGCCCGGGAACGAGACTCTACTGCGCCCATGCGAACCTCGCTAATGGTCATTCTCCTGTTCGCGCTGAGCCTTACAGGATGTTTCTGGAAGAAGCATGCCGCCAAGCCAGCGGCACCACCGCCGCGCGCTGGCGCACCCGCGGCAACGAGCCGGGGGCCGGCCACAAATCCAACGTTGACCGCCACGCCGGAAAACGCACTGGTGGGCAAGGTCGCGCTGGTCAATTCAACCGGGCGCTTCGTGGTGCTGAATTTCTCGCTCGGGAAAATGGCCGCGGCAGAACAGCGCTTGGATCTCTATCGCCGGGGCTTGAAGGTCGGCGAAGTCAAAGTCACCGGCCCGGCGCGGGAGGACAACATCGTAGCCGATCTGGTGGCCGGCGAGGCTGATGTCGGCGACGAAGCCCGGAGCCAATGATGGCAACTCGCCCCGCGGCGGGCGAATTGGGAGCGCTGACCAAGCGTTGCGTTACCCTTCGGACTTCGGCTGGCCACCACCGATCGATTCCGTGATCGGTTTGACCGTTTTGGGCAGCGCCGGCCGCTGATAGGGGGAGTGCAAATTGAAGTAAATGCCGCAAAGCGGACGCGGCCCGTCGCCCTGACTCAGGATAACGGTGACCTGCTTATCAAGGGCGATGCCGTGGCGGAGGTCAGGCCCGCGACTCTCGTAGGCCTTGATCGCCTTGTGCAGCAGGGAAATCAGAGAAGCCTCAAAATCCTCCGGGGTCTTGTCGATGCAAATGACGTACATCTCATAAGCCCTCATCGCTTCTGCGGTTTCCTGGCTGAACAATTCAGTGGTCACAGCTTGCAACGTAAACCGGGCTTCGGGGAAAGGGAAGACCAAAAGCGTTCGCAGCGGCGCGGAAGTGGAGACGTCCGGGTAATTGGGCCGACTCTGACCGACCTCGCAGCATCCTTGTGCTGAAGGTCGGCGCGGCGCGGCCTAGCCGCCGGCCTTCGACCGCGCGCCGAACAGTGCGGTGCCGATCCGAACCATGGTCGCCCCTTCCTCGATGGCCACCTCGAAGTCGCCCGTCATGCCCATGCTCAGGTGGGGCAGCGGCGCGCCCAGAAGCTGCTCGCAGCGCTCCTTCAGCTCGCGCATCTGACGAAACACCGGCCGCACCTTCTCCGGATCCAGCGTCCAAGGCGGCACGGTCATCAGGCCTTGGATTTCCAGGCGTGGCAGCGCGTTGATACTTCCGAGGTCCGCGAGCAATTGGTCCGGGCGGCATCCGAACTTGCTCGCCTCCCCGACGGCGTTGACCTCCAGCAAGACCGGTATCGTTTTCGCCGCCTGTTCGGCGCGGCGGTTGAGTTCCTCGGCCAGGGGCAGGCTGTCCACGCTCTGCACCATCTCAAACAACCCCACCGCATCGCGGCACTTGTTCGATTGCAGATGGCCGACCATATGCCAGCGCAACCGGCCCGGGCATTGCGGGATCTTGGCCTTGGCTTCCTGCACTTTGTTCTCGCCGAACAGGCTCAATCCCAGCTCGGCTGCCGCGCAGACCACTTCCGGCGGCTGGCCCTTGGTGACCGCGACGAGGGTGACCGAGCCCGGCTCGCGCCCCGATCGCGCACAGGCCGCCTCGATCCTCTGCTGAACCGCCTTCAAACTGGTCTCTAAGTCCATGCGGACACGATAGCGGGAATGGGAATCAGTGAATAGTGAATATTGGCCGGCACTCAGTCTGCCCGAGACGGACGCAAGTCGGATTCTCTAATGCGCGCGCGCGCCAAATCGCGGTTCTGTCAACGCTTGGCTCCCGATTCTCAACCCGTTCTATCTGCGCCGCAAATGCGCGATCGTCTTGTGGGCATACAGCAGCCACAGCAAGCTCAGGAACCCGATGAGGACAATCTGGCCGAGGATCGGATAGCTGTAGATCAAGAAGGCAATGGCGCCGCAAACAACGGTTGCTTTCACCAAATCAATAATAGTCATACAACTCTGTTCTAGTTCTGTCCCGGCCTGCGGCGGCCTCGTGCCCGCCTCACCCTCCACGCTGCCGTCTGACCGAGCGCTACGATGATAATAATATAAACGAAAGAGCCCCTCGTGCCAAGTAAAAGCGCCTTCTCCCCAGCAATTCTCATTATGGCCCTGTCACTCCCCTCCGGGTGAGGGCACCCGGCCTACATCCCCCGCAAAACCGCCCTCTTGTAGGCCGGGTGCCCTCACCCGGCTTCCCCAACTCGACCATAATGAGAATTGCTGCCTTCTCCCCGCCACATTATTGCGCCGGGACTGAGTTATATATCGGCAGTCGGCCCTGCGCCGTTAAGATAATTCTGCTTACCTCCGTAGCGTCAGCGCCTTCCGAACGCCTCCTCCAGGGCGCGAAGGATGGCGCTCTCCGTCATGGGGGGCACCCAGCAGTAATCGTCCTGGTAACCGTCCTTCCAGCATCGGTCGGTGGGAACGTAGCCGGGAGCGCCGTCACCGAAGCCGGTCACCATGACGAAGGAAGCGGGCCGCAACCGTTGCGCAGCGAGTTGATAGCCGACAAAGCACTCCGCCGGGAGCATCGTAAACAACACCGCCCCCTTCCCCAGGTCCAGGCAGGGCACATCAATGCCGCGTCCCTGGTCCACGCGCTGACGCCAGCTTAATCCCAGGGCCGCCTCAATGCGCTGCCAGCGCGTGGCATTGGTATTAGCCAGGGTGGTCTGCATGGCCTCGACGGCAAACTTACCCGTGCTCCGGGCCGGCAGATGCAAATCGGCCACGCGATACTCGACCTGCTTCAACCGGTGGCGCTGCGTCGTCCGCCACGCCTCGGCCATCGCGCCGTAGAGCCGCTCGGCCAGCACCGGACGGTTCTCCCGCGCTCCGGTGTTGTATTTGCCCGCCGTCGTATCCCCCGCGCAGCCGGTGAAGTAGATTTGAAAGACGGCGGGATCGTCTGCCTGGCGTCGCGCCCGGGCGATGCCCGGGAAATCAGCCGACACCCCGCCTTTGCCGTAATAGCTCATCGGGTGAATCGCGTAGCAGCTCCAGACCAGCACCGGCTTGTTCCCGTCCCACAGGCTGATGCTCTTGAGCCAGGGATCCACTTCACCTTCCGGCGCGTGGAAGACGTCTCCGCTCGCACTGCCTCGCTCCCAGGTGATGGTTCCGTCGGGTCGGACCACACGCCGGTTCGAGGCCAGCTTCTCGACCTTTGCCTGGCCGATGCCGTAGTGCGTGACGCGGCGCGGGGATTTCAGGGCTTGCCTCAACGCCGCCGCAGTGCGTTGCACGGCGGCCTCATGGAATGACGGATCGCAATTCCAGCCCTTGAGGCCGTATTGATCCAGGAGCCGCTGCGCGGTCAGGTCGCAGATCGGCGCGTCATGTTGGTGCACCGTGGCCAGCATGACCCGTTTGGGGCGGGTGCCGGCCGCCTCGGCCAGCGCCCCCTGCAAGCGGCTGTAAGAGTCGTTATTGCACTGGCACCAATCCAGGGCCACGACCACCACCGGATCGCCGGCCCCGAGGAGCACGAAGCCTTTGGCCGAAAGCCGGTCCACGATCTCTCTGGCGTCCGTCACCCCGCCTCCCATGCACGCGTGGCCGATGGGAATGGTGATATCCGCCTCGAAGGTGGCGACGCGAAACGCGCCTCGCGCAGCTAATGGGACAACGCAAGCCGACAAAACCAGAGCCAGGCACACCAATCTCATGCTCTTGTGTCCGAAGCCGTTCATGCCAGATATCGTTACATCGTCCCCCTTGCCAGAGCAATGCTATCCAGCCGCTCAATACTCCCACCCGCCGCGGGGCGCATCTCGGCACCACCACCAAGGCGGATAGCCGAGCCAACTGGAACGCCGGATTTATCCGGCAGGCGGGCGAGTGGCACTGCGGCTGCCGGATAAATCCGGCGTTCCGGCGGTGCTGTCAGGAAGCGCCCCTCGCCGCGCTCCTTCTGGTCCCTTTTCCGGCCATTCTTCATTCTTCATTCTACCTTCTTCATTCGTCTTGTCGGAGCCTTGTAGACGCATGAAGGTCGCATGAGGGTGGCTTTGAGGTCGCATGAAGGTGGCTTCGAGGTCGCATGTAGGTGGCTTTGGGGTGGCTACCGCCTGGCTAGCAACACGCTTTGAGGTGGCTTTGATGTCGCATGGATGTCGCATGAGGCCGCTTCAGCTCCCTTTCTTCATTCTGCATTCTGCCTTCTGCATTCGCCCCGAGGTGGCTTCGGGATGGCTCGCGGCAATGCGTGATTTTCACGCATGGCCGGGCATAACCGGCCTCTGGATTCTGCATTCTTCATTCCACCGCCTTCCTCCGTCCTCCCGGGGGCGCCTTGCAGCAAGCCAAGCGGTAT
>CAIWJG010000170.1 GCA_903912925.1 uncultured Verrucomicrobia subdivision 3 bacterium
AGCACCTCTTATCGGCGATAAGAGGTGCTACGGCGAGGCTACGGCGAGGGTCCGGGGCAGTGCCGGGGCGGGTGGGGTGTGCCAGCGTCGTGGGGATAGCATGTTACGAGTCTGGGGCGCCGAAAGGGGCGGAGCGGTTCCAAACTGGGCATGAGGCGCTGGGCCAGGGAAGGCTGCCCCAGCGCTGAAACTCGAGGCCGATCTGCAAGTGACTACCGCTGAGCGTTTTTCGCCTGATCTAAGCGCCACTCGGAGCAGACCTGGTATTACTCCCGAGGACTTCCCTTGGAATTGTATCACTGCGCCCGTGTGCAGGCGGCAACCTTCGGGTGCTGCTCCGGCACTCCCACCGGGCCTTTGCCGCGTTGGGTAGTCCGGGGTTTCTTGCAATTGATTAGCACGCGACCTCTGTTCTACAATACCGCCGCGTTCTTAGAGTGCGAACAAAGACAACTGCCTATGCCAAAGAAGGAAACCATGACCCCGCGCGAGCGGGTCAACAAAGCCCTGAACCACGAAATCCCCGACCGGGTGCCTATTGACCTCGGCGGCAACCAGACAGGCATTCACAAGAACGCCTACCGGTCGCTAATCAAGCACCTCGGCATTGCGGACGAGCTCGGGATCATGGACGCCGTGCAGCAGCTTGCGAAACCGTGCGAGCAGGTGCTAGAACGATTCCATGTGGATACGCGCTATGTTGCCGCGGGGGCGGCGTCCAGTTGGAAGGGAGGCATCGTCAAGGCCCAGCGCGACGGGCGGAATTGGGAGGATCTCACAGACGAGTTTGGCATCCGCTGGTCCATGCCGGAGGACGCGCCATACTACATGGATATCACGCTGCACCCACTGGCCAAGGCGAGCACGGCTGACGTCAAGGGTTACCCGTGGCCCAAGGGCGACGACCCCAGCCGCTTTGCCGGCTTGCGCGAGCGGGCGCTGACGCTGAAGAACGAAACGCCCTACGCGGTAGTCAGTGGCATCTCCGGGGTGGTGTATGAAATCTGCTGGTATCTGCGCGGTCTGGAGCAATGGTTCTGCGACCTTATGGGCGACTCCGAGTTCTGCGAGGCGATGCTGGATCAGACGCTGAAGTTCTGGCTCGACTGGTTCCGGCTGTTCCTCGACGAGGTAGGCGACGTGGTGGATGTGATCATGATTGGCGATGACCTCGCGGGTCAGAACGGGCCGTTGTTCAACCCGGCAGTTTACCGTCGGCTGGTCAAGCCGCGCCACAAGCGCCTGGTGCAATACATCCGCTCCCGCACCCAGGCGAAGATCTGGTATCACACCTGCGGGGCTTGCATGGACCTCATTCCCGAGCTCATTGACAACGGCGCGCAGATCCTCAACCCGGTCCAGATCAGCGCACGCAACATGGCCCCGGCGGAACTCAAACGGCGCTTCGGGCAACAAATAGCATTTTGGGGCGGCGGGGTGGATGCGCAGCACATTCTGCCTCGGGGGACGCCGGAGGAAGTGGCCGCGAACGTGCGCCAAAACGTCGAGGCGCTGATGCCTGGCGGCGGCTACGTCTTCAATAACGTCCACAACATCCAAGGCGAAGTTCCGCCGGAGAACATTGTGGCGCTCTTCGACACGGCCTACGAATGCGGGTTCTACGACTGACCGGAGCGGAATGGTGGGTGACGTTAGGTTACAAACCGGCCTTACCTCTGTAATTGCCGTAGTCGCTCACATCGGTGATGTTGTTGGCAAGCAAATAGACCAATTATGAAACCAATCGAAAAAGACGAACTCTACGAGCATGTCAGTCAATTCCTGAAAGCCAAAGGAATCGAGATGAAGGACGGCAGCTACCCGCGGGGCATTCAAAAGGGCTGCTCGATCCTGGTTGACGCCATTAACCTCAGCCAAAAAGGCATCACCAAGGCCAAGGTCCAAATCGACAAGAACCTCGACCGGATGCGGCAGGTGATTCACGAGAAGACAGCACCGAAGACGGCGTCGAAGCCGAGCGGGAGCCCGAAGTCTAAAGGCCAGAGTCCAAAGCCGAAGGCTCAATCCCCGAAGGGAAAAGCCGCTAAACGGTAGGCCGCGCGGCATAGGGGCGCAGCCTTCATCGGGACCATAAACCCCAGTGGAAGAACGGCCCCCCACCCCAGCCCCACTGCCGTTGAATTAGAGAAGTTGCCGCGCGAGACGCGTCGGCTTCCCCCTCTCCTCCCGCCGAGGGAGGAGAGGGTCGGGGTGAGGAGGGCCGTGCTAACCCCGCCGATTCCCCTCACCCCAAC
>CAIWJG010000171.1 GCA_903912925.1 uncultured Verrucomicrobia subdivision 3 bacterium
CGATCCGCCGTCGCCGTATCGTCCATTCTAGGTCCACCAACCCAGACTTTAGCGAGAGACTAAACGTGACATCAGCACTATCTTCAATTTACCTCAATTAATTCTTCCGACCTCTGCGCCCCAAGGCTGTGAACGGTAACACCAACTGGATGAATCTGCTTTCCCTGACCAATTTGACGTCCAACCCGTATCTGTTCTTTGACCCTGCCGGGGACGGTGAAACAGCCCGATTTTATCGGGCGTTTATGCAGTGAGCGGGGGTGGGGGAGACAATCGTTGAAGTAGTTGGAGGTTGCCCATTCCTCCGTAGCGGCACTGCGGAGGGTGGAAGGCTGAGGGGCGGGAGAGGATCCAACCGCTTTCAGGGTTGAGGGGATTCCTCGGTGTTTTCCCCAGCGTGGGACCTCCGCCCCTTTTTCCCTGGCGGTCCAACGCTGGGCTGAATGACACAATCCCATGGGGATAGCCCCGGCTGGACAAGCCACCCCAATGCGACTTCAAAGCCACCTCAATGCGTGTTGCTAGCCAGGCGGTAGCCACCTCAATGCGACCTCAAAGCCACCCCAAAGCCACCCCAAAGCCTGGTCTCTCGGGCGGCGTAGGGACATTCCTTGCCTCGCTGCGCTTCGCAACCTCGGGTTGCTACCCCCGGTTGCCGGGATCGGCATCGTTCCGCGATGTGTCAAAGCCGGGAACGGCTGCCAATGGGGCGGCGCGCTCTCCCCTAACGTCCCCTCCTCGCTTGCTCCGCGCCGGTAGCTCTGCTATCCAACGCAGCGATGATTAAACCCGGTTCAGGTCCCGTCTAAGGCGCATGGCAGAAACGGCATTCATTGCGCTACGCGTCAGCGTGGACGGCAAGTTCTTCCGGTTCGGCGAGAAGAAGTTCTACGCCAAAGGGCTGGCGTATGGGCCGTTCGCGCCGAATGCCGCCGGTCAGCCGTTCGCCTCGCCGGAGCAGACGGTCAGGGACTTTGCCCAAATCCGCGAGCTGGGGGCCAATCTCATCCGGGTGTATCACGTGCCGGCGAAGTGGTTCCTCGATCTGGCTGCCGAGCACAAACTGAAGGTGCTCATTGACATTCCTTGGAACAAGCATCTCTGTTTCCTCGACTCGCACGCCCAGCGGGCCGAGGCGTGCGAAGCGGTGCACCGGGCGGTGTTCGCCTGTGCGCGCCATCGGGCGGTGTTCGCGTTCAGCGTCGCCAACGAGATACCGACGGATATCGTGCGCTGGAGCGGCGCGCAGGCGGTCACCGACTTTATCGATGACCTTGTCCATGAGGCCAAGCGGGCGGACCCGGAGTGCTTGTGCACGTTTACAAACTACCCGTCCACCGAGTTCCTGCACCCGCAAAGCGTGGACTTCCTGTGTTTCAACGTGTATCTGCACCAGCGGTCGGCGTTCGAGAGTTACCTCGCACGCTTGCAGATGCTGGCCGACGGCAAACCGCTGCTGCTGGGCGAGTGTGGCTTCGACTCGTTGCGGGAAGGGGAAGCAGGCCAGGCTGAGATGCTGGAGTGGCAGATCGAAAGCGCGTTTCGCGGCGGGTTGGCCGGGATGGTCGTGTTCACCTTTACGGACGACTGGTGGCGGGGCGGGCGGCAGATCGACGACTGGAAGATGGGCCTGACCACGCGGGACCGGCAGCCGAAGCCGGCCTTTCAGACCGTGCAGAAGATGTTCCGCGCGGCACCCCACTTCCCGCTGGCGCGCTGTCCGCGGGTCTCGGTAGTGGTGGCCAGCTACAATGGCGAGCGCACGCTCAAGGCCTGCCTAGACTCGCTGGAACGGCTCAATTACCCGGACTATGAAGTGATCCTGGTGGATGACGGATCGGGTGATACGACGCGGCAAATCGCCTTCGCGCATCCCAACGTCCGCTACTTTCGCCACGAGAAGAACCTGGGCCTGTCGGTGGCGCGCAATACGGGCATCGCGGCGGCTACGGGCGAGATTGTGGCGTTCACAGACTCCGACTGCCGGGCGGACGCGGACTGGCTGTATTACCTGGTGGGCGATTTGTTGGAGAGCGAGTTCGCAGGTGTCGGTGGTCCCAATCTCCTGCCTCCGGAGGACTCACTGGTGGCCGCGGCGGTGATGGCGTCGCCGGGCGGCCCGGCGCACGTGATGCTGACCGACCGCCAGGCGGAGCACATCCCCGGCTGCAACATGGCGTTCTATAAATGGGCGCTGGCGCAGGTGGGCGGGTTCGATCCGATCTTCCACCGGGCGGGCGACGACGTGGACCTGTGCTGGCGCTTGCAGCAGGCGGGCTTGAAGATTGGTTTCAGCCCGGCGGCCTTTGTGTGGCACTACCGGCGCTCGACGATCCGGGCTTACGTGCGGCAGCAGCGCGGTTACGGGGAGGCGGAGGCGTTGCTGGTGCGCAAGCACCCGGAGTGCTTTAATTCCTTTGGCGGGAGCCTCTGGCACGGGCGGATTTACACCGCTTCCAAGCTTCACGATTGGGTGCGACCGCCCATTATCTATCGGGGCCCCTTTGGCAGCGCGGGTTTCCAGTTCCTTTACGCTTCGCAGCCGGCATTCAACTTAATGGCGTGTACCACGCCGGAGTATCATGTGCTGGTAACCCTGCCGCTGTGGGTGATGTCGGTGACGTTCCATCTCCTGCTGCCGATGGCAATCACCAGCCTGCTGATCTCGGTCGGTGCGTGCGTGGCCGCCGCCGCACAGGCTCCCCTGCCCCGGACGAAGCGGCGCTGGTGGTCGCGTCCGCTCGTGGGGTTGCTGTTTTTCGTCCAACCGATCGTGCGCGGGTGGGCGCGTTACCAGGGCCGCTTGTTGCGGCGGTCCGCGCCGCTGGCGCCGCAGCCAACGCTCGATTCCATGGCGCTACGCGCCAGCAGGCTATCGCTGCGCGAAGTCAGTTATTGGGCGGAGCAGCGCCTCGACCGGCTGGCGTTCGCCACTGCTATCCTGCGCCGGCTGGACCAACAGGGCTGGCCGAACAAGTGCGACATCGGCTGGAGCGACTACGATGTCGAGGTTCACGACAGCCGCTGGAGCAAGTTGCAACTCATCACCGTGGCCGAAGAGCATTCCCTGGGCAAACAACTGATCCGCTGCCGGCTGCGCGCACGCTGGGCACTGCGGACTCGGGTCGCTTTCTGGTCGCTCTGCGGCCTGGAACTGCTTATCTGCGGGCTGGTGGGACGCGGGCTACCTTGGCTATGGTCATTGCTGTTGACGCTGCCGCTGTTTGTCTGGTTCATCCGTCGCCAGCAGCGCAACCTGCAAAGCATCATGGTGGTGTTCCTGGACGAACTGGCCAAGGAATGGCGCCTCGCCAAAGTGCAGCCGCAAGACGGCAAGAGCCAGGGCCAGTGACAAAGTCGGCTTGAGTCATTGTAGGAGACGACGTTAGGAGTCTCTGATCTATTGGCCTGTCGCCCAAACCTGCGCTTGCTCGGGACGTGCTGATTAGAGACTCCTTACGTCGTCTCCTACAGCTCCAGCGCCACACTGATTGCATCGGGAGCCGCGACGCGGTAGGGTGAGGCTTGGCATCGCTATGACTCAGTACCTCGACCTGCTGCGCCATGTACTGGAGCACGGGAAGTTCAAAAAGGACCGCACGGGCACGGGCACGTATGCCGTGTTCGGGGCTCAGGCGCGTTTTCCGCTCGCGCAGGGGTTCCCGCTCCTCACGACGAAGAAGCTCCATCTCAAGTCCATCATTTACGAGCTGCTCTGGTTCCTTCGCGGCGACACGAATGTCAAATACCTGCATCAGCATGGCGTTACGATCTGGGACGAGTGGGCGGACAAGGGGGGCGACCTGGGCCGCATCTATGGCGCGCAATGGTGCGACTGGCGCGCCCACGATGGCCGAGCCATCAACCAGATTGACGAAGTGATTATGCAGATTCGCACGAATCCCGACAGCCGGCGGCTGATCGTCAGCGCCTGGAACGTCGGCGAGCTGGAGCAGATGGCCCTGTCGCCCTGCCATGCGATGTTTCAGTTCTTTGTGCAGGAAGGCGAACTCCACTGCCAACTCTACCAGCGCAGCGCGGACTTGTTTCTGGGCGTGCCCTTCAACATCGCCTCCTATGCCCTGCTCACGATGATGGTCGCACAGGTCTGCAAGCTGAGGCCCGGCACTTTCGTCCACACCTTCGGCGACCTGCACCTCTATTCCAACCACCTCGAGCAGGCGAGGCTGCAACTTACCCGCCAGCCCCGCGCGCTGCCCCAGATGAAGCTCAACCCGGCCGTGAAGGATATCCACGACTTCCAATACGCCGACTTCGAGCTGACCGATTACAACCCGTATCCCGGCATCAAAGCGCCGATTGCCGTGTGAGGCCCTTCAAAGCCATCGCCGCCATGTCGCTCAATCGGGTGATTGGGGCGGGCAACCGCATCCCTTGGCATCTGCCCGAGGATTTCAAGTGGTTCAAGCAGATGACCACTGGCCAGGTGATCGTGATGGGGCGCAAGACCTTCGAGTCCATTGGCCGGCCGCTGCCGAATCGCACGACTATTGTGCTCACGCGCTTGGCGGGGCCAATACCGGGGGTGCGCACGGTATCCGATCTAGGTCAGATTGACCGTGCCGACCCGGCGTTGGCGGGGCGGGAGGTGTATATCTGCGGCGGCGCGCAGATCTATCAGCAGACGCTGCCGCTTTGCTCGGATCTCTACCTGACGCTGGTGCAGCGCGTAGTGGAAGGTGACATCCGCTTCCCGCCGTTCGAGGATGATTTCGAGCTGGCTGAGGAGGTGCTTACCCGGCCGGAGTTCAAGATTCTGCACTACCGGGCGCGCACCCGTTAGACTTCAGCCTTTAGCCTTCAGCCGCCAGCCTTTAGACTGCGCCCCCAATGTCGCAGATGTTGAAATCCTCCGGGGCGATGGCCGCCGCGACCCTGACCAGCCGGTTGCTGGGCATGGTGCGCGAGATGGTCTATGCGGCGTTCATGGGCAACACGTGGGTGGCCAGCGCCTTCACCCTGGCGTTCCAAGTGCCCAACCTCTTCCGCCGCCTGCTGGGCGAAGGGGCGCTCACGGCGGCTTTCATCCCGATCTTCAAACAGAAGGAGGTCAAAGAGGGAGAGGCGGAAATGTGGCGCTCGGCGAATGCCGTGGTTTCCGGGCTGGTCATAGCCGCAGGGGCAGTGACGGTGCTGGCGGTGCTGGGCATCTCCCTGGCGCTGGCTGCCGGGCAGTTCGAAGACGAGACGCGGCTGATGCTCCGGCTGTTGCGCCTGATGTTTCCCTACGTGCTGCTGGTGTGCCTGGCCGCGGTGTTTATCGGCATGGCCAATGCGCGGGGGCACTTCTTCGTGCCGGCGTTAGGGGCGGTGTTGTTGAACGTGATCATGATCGCGAGTGTGCTGCTGTTGGCGCCGCGCATGGGCCTCGCGCTGGAGCAGCAAATCTTCGGCTTGGCCATTGGCGTGGTGGTGGCGGGCGTCGCCCAGGCTTTTTTCCAATTGCCAAGCCTCTCCCGCGAGGGATACCACTACGCGTGGGTTTCACCCTGGCAGGACCCCACCGTCCGCGAAGTCGTGCGCAAGATGCTGCCCGGCTCGATCGGGGTCGCCGCCTTCCAGATCAACGTGCTCGCCACGCAGTGCTTTTCGTTTTGGTTCGACCCCACGATCGTTGCCACGTTCAACTATTCGGTGCGGCTGATGGAGTTGCCGCAAGGCATGTTTGGCGTCTCGCTCGCCACTTACCTGCTGCCAACCCTCGCTGGCCTGGCGGCGGCCAAGAAGTTCCCCGAGTTCCGCCAGACGCTGAGCCAGGGCTTGTGCTATCTGGCCTTCGGAAACCTGATCGCCGCGGCTATCTCGCTGGCGCTGGCGGTGCCGATTGTGCGGCTGATCTTCGAGCACGGCAAATTCGGACCCGACGCCACCCAGCGAGTGGCGCTGGCGCTGGCCTGCCTGGCGCCGGGATTGTTGATGTTCTCGATGAACAACATTCTGGCACGGGCATTCTATGCGTTGGAGGACATCAAGACGCCGATGAAGATCAGCCTGGTTTGCCTGGCCGTGAACCTGGGGTTTGCCTTTTGGCTGGTGCATCGCTACCGGGAAGCCGGCTTGGGTGTGGCCAACACCCTTAGCGCGATTTTGAACCTGGCGCTGCTGGTGTATGCCCTCCGCCGCAAGCTCTCGCGGTTGGGCCTGGCGGACGTGGTCAACACGCTGCTGGTGCTCGTGCCCAACGCCATCCTGGCGGGAGGGGTCGCCGCTGCGCTCGCATGGCTCTGGGAGAAGCGGCTTGGCCACGCCACGCTCATGTTCAAGCTCGGGATGGTATTCGTGCCCGGCGGCATCGCGGTGCTGATCTATTGGCTGGTGGCGATTTGGCTGAAGGTGCCCGCCGCCCGGGAGATGACCGATTTCATCCTCCAAAGGTTTCGCCGGACCGGCAGGGGTTAGTGCGGCAGGCGTCTAGCCCATGAGGCCAAATTGATTGAGGCGTGGAATGAAACTGAATAACACTCCGCCACCGGACGTAACGACGGTGCAGATCACCGATGAACGGCTGACATTCGGCTTGGAAGATGGACGGACGGTAAGCGTGCCGCTGTCGTTTTATCCCACGTTGCAATTCGCCACGCGGCGCGAACGCGCGGACTTTGAGATCACCCACAGCTCCGTTTATTGGCCGAAGCTCGATTGCGACATCAGTTCCGACTGCCTGCTGCGCGGCGCCAAGGAAGCCCGCAGATTTGCCGAACGCGCCTGGCGCAAAAAGGCAAAGCTGGCGGCCGCCTGAATTCAAGAGGTTTCGCAACCGCGCTGGGTCAGGGGCGCGACTCGGCGCTCGGCGGGACCGGTATAGTGGGAGAGCGGTCGGATCAGGCGGTTGGCATCAGCAGCGGTAACCCTTCCAGGCCTTCCAGGAGGCAGAAAACCTTGCTGCCGCGCACACGGAAACCCTGGGCGTGCGCAGCCTCGACCTCCTGCATGTGGGCATGGCGGTCGCGCTTGGCGCCACGGAGTTCCTCACCTTCGATGCGCGTCAAGCAGCCTTGGCGAAGGCCGCTGGCCTCAAAGGGTGTGTGAACCTGAGGCGCACCCGCGGTGCTCGGGCGCTTCCTGACACCTCCGCCGGAACGCCGGATTCATCCGGCAGCCCCTGGTGCGGCTCGTCGGCCTGCCGGATGAATCCGGCGTTCTGATTGGCATGGCCGCCCGCCTGGGTGGTGGGGTCGGGATGCACCCGCGGTGCGCCGACGCCCCACTTTCGTATTGCGAGCCTGGAGTGGCTTCTCTACGTTCCACCGTTCGTAAATAGAGAGAAAACTTGGATTATTATGAGCGTTCTAATTGTCGGCTCGACCGCGCTGGATTCCATTACGACGCCCACGGCGTCGAACCCGCGCCTGCTGGGCGGCTCCGCCAGCCACGCAGCAGTGGCGGCCAGCTTCTTTGGCCCCGTCAAACTGGTGGGGGTTGTGGGGGAGGACTTTCCCAAGCGCTATCTCCAGCTCTATAAGCGGCACCGGATTGATTTGCTAGGCTTGCAGGTGCTGCCGGGCAAGACCTTTCACTGGGCGGGTGAATACGAGGCGAACATGAACAACCGCCGCACGCTCAAGACTGAACTGGGCGTGTTCGAGACGTTCACCCCCGCGCTGCCCGCGGCATATCAGACTGCGCCGTTCGTGTTGCTGGCCAACATCGCTCCGGCGCTGCAACACCACGTGCTGGACCAGATGCGGCGGCCTAAGTTTGTCGTCGCGGATACGATGGACTTGTGGCTGAAGGTGGCCCTGCCCGATTTGCTGAAGCTGATCAAACGCCTGGACGGCTTCGTGCTCAATGACAGCGAAGCGCAGCAATTGACCGGGGAGGACAATGTATTCACAGCACTCAAGAAGATCCACAAGCTTGGCCCGAAGCATGTGGTCATCAAGCAAGGTTCGCACGGCTCGATCCTGTCTGGGCCGCGGGGCCTGTTCATTTGCCCGGCCTATCCGCTGCGGAAAGTGGTGGACCCGACGGGCGCTGGGGATTCGTTTGTCGGCGGCATGATGGGTTACCTGGCGGCAGCGAAAGGGCCGGTTGACGAGCACATCCGCCGGGCCATGACTTACGGCAGCGTGGTGGCTTCCTTCTGCTGCGAAGGCTTTGGCTTGCAGTGCACGACCAAGATCACCCGCGCCCAGATTAACGGGCGGGTGGAGGAGTTGGAGCGGCTGACGCGCTTCTGACGCGCTTACAAGTTAAATGAGTTGCCTGAGTTACAGGGTTACAAGGGGCCGCGAGGCCGAGGTAACTCATGTAACAATCTAACCTTGCAACTACCTTAGATGTGGAAGTCTTCGGGCGGGCGCGGCCGCGCTTTCTTGCTCACCACTTTCACGTTCGCCTCTTCCTGCACCACTAAGGAGTTGGGTGGGACACTCGTGGTGAGGAAGACGTTCGCCCCGATGGTGCTGCCTTCGCCTACAATGGTATCGCCGCCCATGATCGTGGCGCCGGCGTAGATTGTCACCCGGTCCTCGATGGTGGGATGGCGCTTTTGCCCGCGCAACTGCTGGCCCGCCGCGAGCGACTTCGCCACCAGGCCCACCCCTTGATACATTTTCACGTGGCTGCCGATGATGGTGGTCTCCCCGACGACGGTGCCGGTGCAGTGATCCACGAAGAAGTGCGAGCCAATTTGCGCGCCGGGGTGCAGGTCCATCCCGGTGCGGGCGTGCGCCCACTCGGTCATGATGCGGGGGATGAGGGGAATGTTCTTGAGATACAGCTCGTGCGCCAGCCGCTGCACGGCAATGGCCTCAATGCAAGGATAGGCCACGATCACCTCCTCTTTGCTGAGCGCTGCCGGGTCGCCGTTGTAGGCGGCCTCGGTGTCGGTCTGGAGTAGTTCCCGGATGCGCGGCAGGCTGGCCAGGAATTCGACGGTCAGACTGTGCGCGAATGGGCGCAGACCCTTCTTGGGCAGTTCGGGCGGCGGGCTGTATTCGAGGCTCTTGCAGATTTCCGCTTCCAGGCTGTGCAGCGCGGTTTCCAGCAGAGCGGAGGTTGTAGTCCTGATCTCGGAAGAGTGGACCAGCTTCTCGTCAAAGAAGCCGGGAAACAGGAGCCGCAACAAATCGGCCGTGAGCAGCGCAATCGCGCGCTTCGAAGGCAGGTTCTTCCCGTCCAAATGGTTAATGCCGCCCGCCTGGGCGTAGGAAGCTACCAGGCGATCGGTAAGTTGGGTGACGGTCAACGGCATGGAGGGAGTATCCGGCATTCCGCGAGGGAGCGCAAGCGGCCGGCGCTTAGCAGGCGTGAAACGGGAGCAGCTTTAGCCGCCCAAATCCGAATCCCGAAGCCCGAAGGACCTCTGGCTCTGGCCCGGCAGCAGCCCGCCGACGCAGAGCCGGGTTCGGATTTCGGATTTCCTCGTGCTCGGACTGGTGGTGCCAGCGAGATGCGCCCGCCCGAGAGTCCTGGGGAGTGCGAGCGAGCGAGCGCGACTCGGCGGGCGCCTAATGCGTCGTCACTTCCGATCCAACGCTCTCCCCGGCGGCTTCCTGGAGGATCTTGATGCCGCTGCTGGTGCCGATGCGCGTCGCGCCGGCTTGCACCATGCGGCGGAGATCAGCCAATGTGCGGATGCCGCCCGAGGCCTTCACCCCCAACTTCCTGTCGCGCACGATCCGGCTCATCAGCGCCACATCCTCGACCGTCGCCCCGCCGGGGCTGAACCCGGTTGAGGTCTTCACAAAGTCAGCACGGGCCTTGACCGCCAGCTTGCACGCGCGGCCTTTCTCCTCGTTGGTCAGCAGGGAGGTCTCCAGGATGACCTTGCACTTGGCGCTGCCGTCGCGACAGGCCTCGACCACCGAGCGGATGTCCCGGAGCACCAGGGCGTCGTCGCCGCTCTTGAGCGCGCCAATGTTGATGACCACGTCGATTTCCTTCGCGCCTTGCCGGATGGCGGCGCGGGCTTCCGCGGCTTTCGTCTCCGGCAGATGCGCGCCGAGCGGAAAGCCGGTGACGCAACAGACCTTCACGACCGATCTGCCAAGCAGTCGCCGGGCAAGCGATACCCACGTCGGGTTGACGCAGACCGAATAGAACCTGAACTGGCGCGCTTCGCGGCAAAGCCGCTCGATATCGGCCTTCGTGGCATCCGGCCGCAGAAGGGTGTGGTCAATGAGTTGTGGGATGTTCAACGGCAGCGGGGTGACTACCGGCGCGACCTTAGCGGCCAATGGTTCCCGCGCGCGCTTGGCGATCTTCAACTTCTTCACGATCAAATGGTTGCCGCTTTGTTCACGGGAAAGACGCTATCAGGCTCCAAAGGCCAGTCAAGGGTGGCGGGCGCCAGCAAGGCTCGTTATGGGACGAATGGGGCGGATGGGACGAATGGCGGATGATCCCATGCGGCCTCGGACACCCTAAAGGATGGACCCCAAACCTCCCAGACCAGCCAAAATGAGAACTGCCGGGCGGGCGCGCTCTGGCTGGGAATCGCAGCCTGTCCCCTGCCTAAGCAGAGCCGCGCCCGACCGCCGCCTTCCGGTTGGCAAGCCAAGCACGCGGAGGGTATGTGCGTTGGACTTGGTGGGGCCATACAGTGGGATTGCAGGTTCAGCAGGGAAGTTTGGGTCCGGGGCAACGCCTAATGAGATCTCCAGAACGCGGTAACCGGCCTTCGACCGGAGCCAGAATATGGGAACCTACTCGCGTAGTGCCAGCCAGGAGCCCGCAGGATATTCTCGATTGTTCCTCGATTGTTCTTCGATTGTTCTTCGATTGTTCCTCTGGTTCCGGGGTTGGCTTCAGAGCACGGGCAGGGGTAACGGGGGCAGAGGTTTGCGCAGGAGGTTAGCAGCAAATCTTATTATGGGACGAATGGGACGGATGGGACGAATGGCGGATGATCCCATGCGGCCTCGGACACCCTAAAGGGTGGACCCCAAACCTCCCAGACCAGCCAAAATGAGAACTGCTTGGAAGTTAGCGACACCGGCATCAAGCGCAGGCCCCCTGCCGGTAAGCCGCCCGGGTCCTACACCGTCCGTTCCCGAGCCTCGATGCGCGCGAGGCTGACCGAAGCCGGATCACGTTTCACGTTTCACGCTTCACGCCTCACTTCTTCCGGTGTACTCGTGCCGCCACTTTGAGGCGCAACGCGTTCAGCCGGATGAAGCCGGTGGCGTCGTCCTGGTTGTAGGCTTTGGTCGGGTCGGCTTCCATCGTGGCGATGGCCGGGTTGTAGAGGCTGACGGGCGATTTCCGGCCGGCGCACATGATGTTGCCCTTGTAGAGCTTCACACGCACGGTGCCGGTGACGTTCTTCTGGCTCTCGGTCACGAAGGCCTGCAACGCCAGCCGCTCCGGGGCGAACCAGTAGCCGTAATAGACCAGCTCCGCATAGCGGGGGATAAGCGAATCACGCAGGTGCATGACCTCGCGGTCCATGGTCAGCGTCTCCATCTGGCGGTGGGCGAAATGCAGTATGGCCCCGCCGGGGGTCTCATAGACGCCGCGGGATTTCATGCCCACGTAGCGGTTCTCGACCAGGTCCACCCGGCCGACGCCGTGCTTGCCGCCGAGCTTGTTGAGCGTCCGCATCACGCTGAGCGGGTCCAACGCCTTGCCGTTGACGGCCACGCAGTTGCCCTGCTTAAACTCCAGTGTGACGTATTCTGCTTTGTCCGGCGCATCCTCGGGGGCGACGCTCAGTTTGAACATGTCCTTGTTCTCCGGCGCAAAGGCGTCCATCCAAGGATCTTCCAGGATGCCAGCCTCGAAGGAGATGTGGAGGAGGTTGCGGTCCATCGAGTAGGGCTTCTTGGCGGAGGCCTGGACGGGGATGCGCTTTTGCTCGCAGTAGTCGATCATTTCGGCGCGGCCGGGGAACTGGTCCCGAAACCGGGCATCGCGCCAGGGGACGATGACCTGCAATTCGGGCGCGAGGCAGGCGGCGGTCAGCTCGAAGCGGACCTGGTCATTGCCCTTGCCGGTGGCGCCGTGGGCAAGGGCCTCGGCCTTTTCCCTTTTGGCGATATCAATCATGCCCTTGGCGATGAGCGGCCTGGCAATACTGGTGCCCAGGAGATACTGGCTCTCGTAGATCGCGCCGGCCTGGATCATGGGGAAGATGAAGTCGCGCGCGAACTCCGCTTGCAGGTCGGCAATGTAGCATTTGGATGCCCCGGTGCTTTTGGCCTTGGCTTCCAGGCCCTTAAGTTCCTCCTCCTGGCCGATGTTGGCGCAGAACGCAATGATCTCCGCGTCATACTTCTCCTTCAGCCATGACAGGATGACGGAAGTATCCAGACCGCCCGAATATGCTAGTACAATCTTCATAATGTGTTTCAAATTCGCCCGAATGAGAAGGCACCGGGGCTGAATTGGAAAGAACAAATTGGCGGTCCAACGAGGGCACGAAGTTCGCGGGCCTGCAAAGAATTGCTTTTCAGCCAAACCTTTATAAGGTAAGAATCATTCATGCCAGAGACGCCGCACAGTGGAGATAAGAGTTTCCGGGGCATACCGGTCTCGGCCGGAATATGCCGCGGGAAGATTCTCGTGCTGGGCCGCACCCGTCCGGCCATCGCCAAGCTGCAATTGAGCGACGCCGCGCTGACCGAGGAAGTCAATCGCCTGGAGAAGGCCCTGGTCCAGACCCGTCACGAGATCCTGGAGATTCAGCGGAAGGTCAGCACAGGCATGGGCGCCCAGGAAGGCAGCATCTTCGACGCCCACCTGCTCGTGCTCGAAGACCGCACGCTGATCGACGAAGTCTTGCGCGTCATCCAGGAGCAAAAGGTCAACGCCGAGCACGCGTTCCACACGGTCGCCGAGCGCTACGCCACCACGTTGTCGGCCGTCGAGGACGATTACCTGCGGGAGCGCGCCACCGATATGCGGGACGTGACGACCCGCGTGTTGAACAATTTGCAGGGCTTGGATGAGGAGGCGGACCTGCGCCACCTCAAAGAGCCCTGCATTATCATCAGCCACGACCTGACGCCCTCGAACACGGCGCAATTGGACAAGCGCCACGTGCTCGGCTTTGCCACGGACGTTGGCAGCAAGACCTCGCACACGGCCATCATGGCGCGTTCGCTGCGCATCCCGGCGGTGGTGGGGTTGAAGGACATTAGCGGGCAGGTGGAGACTGGCCAGTACGCGCTGCTGGATGGCCTCAACGGCGTCCTGATTCTCAATCCCAGCGACCAGACGCTTTACGAATACGGCCAGATCATCCTGCGTCAGGCCACGCGGCAGCAACGGCTGCGAGATCTGTTGTCCGAGCCTGCGGTCACGCTGGACGGGCACCGCGTTTTGCTCAGCGCCAACATCGAGCAAGCCGCCGATGCCGAACAGGTCAAAGCCAATGGCGCAGATGGCGTGGGGCTCTTCCGCACGGAGTACCTGTTCCTGAACCGCGAGCATTTGCCGGGCGAAGAGCAGCAATACCAGTCTTACCGCGAAGCCGCTGCCGCCCTCAAACCGCTGCCGGTGGTCATCCGCACGCTCGATTTGGGCGGCGACAAGTTCCTGGCACACATGCAGATGCCGACCGAGCTGAATCCCTTCCTCGGCTGGCGCGCGATTCGGATCTCCTTGCAGGAGCGCGACATCTTCCGCGCGCAGCTCCGCGCCATTCTGCGCGCCAGTGCCGAGGGCAACCTCAAGGTGATGTACCCCATGATTTCTGGCCTCGACGAGTTAAAACAGGCCAACGCGCTGCTCGAGGAATACAAGGCCGAGCTGCGCCAGGAGAAGATTCCCTTCGACGAAAACATGGAGGTCGGGGCGATGATTGAGACGCCCTCCGCCGTGATGGTGGCGGACTCGCTGGCGAAGCACGTGAAGTTCTTCAGCCTCGGGACCAACGACTTGATCCAGTATTCGCTGGCGGTGGACCGCATGAACGAGAAGATCGCCCATCTCTATGAGCCGACCCATCCGGCCATCGTGCGGCTGATCAAGATCACGGTGGACGCCGCCCACAAGCGCGGGGTCCGGGTGAGTGTCTGCGGTGAGATGGCGGGTGACCCGGTGCTAACGCCGCTGCTGTTGGGCCTGGGGGTGGACGAACTGAGCACGGCGCCGTCCCTGGTGCCGTCAGTGAAGTTCGTCATTCGCCGTCTGAAGCTGAGCGAAGCCCGGGAACTGGCCGCCTTTGCACTCGAGTGTGAGTCCGCGGCGGAGATTCTGGCCCGCTGCCAGGAGCTTACCTGGGGAATTGCCCCGAGCCTGTTTGAAACCAAATGAAGATCATCATATTAGCTGCTGGCTACGCCACGCGCCTTTACCCCCTCACTCTCACCCAGCCCAAGCCGTTGCTGCCGGTTGCCGGCAAGCCGATGATCGACTATGTGCTGGACAACCTCGCGCCCATCGGCGGTATTGACCGGATCTACGTTGTCACCAATGCCAAGTTTGCCGACCACTTCCAGAAGTGGGCGACGGACTACCACGCCCACAAGGCCCAGCTCAACTTCACCATCGTCAACGACCGCTCGACCGACGATTCCAACAAGCTCGGCGCTATCGGCGACATCTGCTACGTGCTCAAGACGCAGAATGTGACGGACGACATTATCGTTGTCGCCGGCGACAACCTGTTCAGCGATAAGCTCCCGGACTTCGGCCGATTCTGCCGGGAGAAGAATGCCCCGGTCCTGGCGGTCTATGACGTTGGTGATCTGGAGCAGATAAAGAAATACAACGCCATCACCCTGGACGGCGACGGCCGCATCACTTTCTTCGAAGAGAAGCCGAAGAACCCCGCCAGCACGCTGACGGGCATCGCTCTCTATTACTACCCCAAGTCCACGCTGCCGTTGATCGAGCAATACGTTGCCGAAGGGAACAACCCGGACCAACCCGGCCGCCTCATCCAGTGGCTCTACCCTCGCGTGCCCGTTTATACCTGGAGAGTGCCCGGACTCTGGTATGACATTGGTTCGAAGGAAACGCTCGAAGAGGCCAACCGCATTTTTGCGAAACGCTGAGCGGCAGGGCAGGGCGGCTTCAGTAGCAGGTCGGATGGCAGCGAAGGTAACGCCCGCCGCCCTGAAATCCGAAGGCCGAAATCCGAAACCCGAAGGAAGGCCGAGACCCGAAATCCGAAGGAAGGCCGAGACCCGAAATCCGAAGGCACTCAAATGAACTTGCCGAGGCAAAAGCTGAAACACCGAAACACCGCCCATGCCGGTTTCTTTCGGCCTTCGACCTTCGGGTTTCGGATTTGGGGCTGAGGTTGGCTTGAGCAACCTGAGCCATTCCTCTCGGCCCTTTCTCTCAGCAGATGTGCTGTTGCCTGAGCTCGCGGATTCGGTCGCGCAATTGGGCGGCGCGTTCGAATTCCTGCTTGTCGATGGCGCGGCGCAGTTGTTGCTCCAACCGCTCTAGTTCCGACAGGGGCCGATTCTTCTGGATTTGCGACACGAGCGTGCGCAGAGCCGTCAGGGACCGGTCCCGCTCGAACTTGAAGGTGTCATCCTCCAGTTCATCCAGGAACTCAATGGCACGGATTCCTTCTCGGGTGATCTTCGCGGCCTCGTCATAGGCGCCTTTGTCCAGCTCCAGCATGGCCCCGGCGCTGGTGTGGACCCGCAAAACGTAAGGACGCCACTTCTCCAGAAACTGCTGGTCCTCCTCGCGCCGGGCGTAGCGGTGCAGGAGATCAAACGCCCGCAGGTTGCGCGCCGTGTCACGGACCGTGCGGGCCCAGTCCTTGAGCTGGAAGAGCCGCACGTAGCGTAAGTAGTAAAGCGTGCCCTCCTGGAGGAGTTCGCTGCATTCCTGCGGCCCCAGGTCAAAGTCGGATTCGCCCCCGGAGAACTTGGCCTGGTTGAGGCGCTGCTGGTAATACTCCAGGGCAGACTCCACGCCGTGCGGCTGCGTGCCGTCGGGCCGTCCGTCTGTTTCGTACTGCTCGATGCCCAGCGGCGTGCGCACTTGCAAGAGGTCGCGGCCGTCGTCACCTCGGATGATGCGGGCATCCTGTTCCGGGTCATACGGCCAGCTCTTCAATATCTTGCGCAGGTCAGCCGAGTCACTCATATCGCTGCTTCCAGTATGGCTCTTTTTGCGCGGCATTCAATGTCATCTTCTGTCCCATCAGCACATTGACACGCCGGCTTGGCACTCGGTATATTCTGGTCCTTTATATGAACCGCAATCCGCATGTGGCCGTGGTCGGTGCGACGGGAGCCGTCGGCATCGAGATGATCAAGACGCTGGAGAAACGCAATTTCCCGCTCGGGAAACTGACGTTGCTCGCTTCTGCCCGCTCGGTGGGCAAGAAGCTCAAGTATCGTGGCCAGGACATTACGGTGCAGGAACTGAAGAAGGATTCCTTCGGCGGCATTGACATCGCGCTGTTCAGCGCCGGGGGCAGCATCTCGAAGGAATACGCCCCCATCGCCGCCCAGGCCGGTTGCGTGGTCATCGACAACTCCAGCGCGTTCCGCATGGACGACAATGTCCCGCTGGTGATCCCCGAGGTCAACGCCGCGGACGTGAAGTGGCACAAAGGCATCATCGCCAACCCGAATTGCACCACGGCTATCGCGCTCATGGCGTTGTACCCGCTGCACGCGGCGTTCAACTGCACGCGCATTTTTGCCTCCAGCTACCAGGCGGTTTCCGGCACGGGCGCCAAAGCCATCGCCGAGCTGGAGCGCCAGGTGGACCAGATCGTGAATAAGCAGCCTGTGACGCGCGAGGTCTATCCGCACCAGATCGCTTTCAACGTGCTGCCGCACGTGGATTCCTTCCTGCCGACCGGCTACACCAAGGAAGAGATGAAGATGGAGAACGAAGGCCGCAAGATCATGCACCACCCGACGTTCCGGGCGAGCGTGACCTGCGTGCGCGTGCCGGTCTATCGCGCGCACTCGGTCGCCGTCAGCGCCGAGTTTGAGAAGCCGACGACGGTCGAGGCCGCGCTGGCCGTGCTCCAAAAAGCGCCCGGCTTGGACGTCGTCGATAATCCGGCCAAGTGCGAGTATCCGCTGCCGCTTTACCAGTCGGACAAATATAACTGCGCCGTCGGCCGCCTACGCAAGGACTGCGCGTTGGACAACGGCCTCTGCTTCTGGGTTGCCGGCGATCAGCTCCTCAAGGGCGCCGCGCTGAACGCGGTGCAGATCGCCGAAGAGCTACTCAAGTAGGCTCGTTTGGGAGGGCGAGCGTGCTTGGGGGCAGCAACGTTCGCCAGCGGCGGGGTCCTTAGGCTTTCCAACACGTTGGGCAAGTTGGTGCTGGCTGTGTCCCGGGTACGGGCGCACTCCGGCCCAAGCAGGCTTTAGTCCGCCGCCTTCACCTATAACCCTTGCTGGTTTTTCGCTTCGCCGCCGATGGGCGATGGGCGTAGAGTGGGGCATTATGCAATACAAGAATTTGATGCGGGTATTCTGGCTCTGGATGGCACTGGGCCTCGCGGTTGCCGCCGGTGCAGCGCCGGTTCGCGGGCCGGACGAAGATGTGAATAGCCCGGAGTTGCGCGCGAGATCAGGGCTGCTGCCAAATGAGCATCTGCTGTTCAACGGTTGGGGTGTTACGCCCGCCGGCCAGCATGTGCCAATGAGCGATCTAGCGCTCAAGCTGGTGGTCGCGCCGGACGGCAAACGGTTGCTGGCGGCGCACGGCGGGTTCAACCAGCACGGTCTGACGGTGTTCGATATAGCCAGTCGCAAACAGACGCAGTTTCTCCAATTGCCGCGCAGTTGGAACGGCCTGGTCTTCAGCAGCGACGGCAAGCAGTGCTTTGTCTCGGGCGGCAACTCGGGCCAGGTCCATGTCTTCAACTATGCGGATGGCGCGGCGAAGTTCGACCGCTCCGTTAAACCGGAATCGGAGTCGGAGGAAGTGTTTCTGGCGGGCATGGCGGTCCACCCGGGAACAGGAAAGCTCTATGTTTGCAACGAGGCCACTGACGAAATCTGGGTGCTCGACCCGAAGACGCTGGCGCTGGAGCGCAGCATCCGGGTCGGCGAGCACCCGCACAGTTGCGTGCTGGGGGCCGATCGCCAGCACCTGTATGTGAGCAACTGGGGTGGCCGGACGGTGAGCATCGTTGATGCGGAAAAGGGGCGGCGCGTCCGCGACATTGCCGTGGGCCTGCGGCCCAACGATATGGCGATGGCGCCAGATGGCCGGTTGTTTGTGGCCTGCGCGGGGGATAACACAGTTCACGTCATCCAGACGCGCACCGCCGAGACGGCGGAACTCGAGGCAAGTCCCACCCGCCGCCTGCCAGAGGGTACTCGGGAGATTATCTCGACTTCACTGTATCCGGATTCGCCGGAGGGCAGCACGCCGGATGGTGTCGCGGTGTCGCCGGATGGCCGCACGCTCTTTGTAGCCAACGCCGACAACAACTGCGTGATGGTGGTGGATATCTCCAATAGCATCTCCGAGGAAGCGCGGAAGCACCGCGAGTCGGTGTCGGTCGTCGAAGGCTTCATCCCGGTCGGCTGGTATCCGTCGGCGGTGGCGGTCAGCCCCGACAATCAGACGCTCTTCGTCGCCAACGGGAAAGGGCTGGCTTCGCGCTCCAATGTTCCCTCCAGCACGTCCGATCCGCGCCGTCTGCACAAGCCGCCCGCCTTCGATTATATTGGCCGCACGCTCAGCGGCTCGGTCTCCTTCATCCCGCGCCCGGATGCCGCGCAGATGGCTGCTTACACCAAGCAGGTCCGTGCCAACTCGCCTTACACCCCGGAGCAGTTCCAACGCGCTGCGCTGCCGAGCGATTCGGTGATCCCCGCCAAGGTCGGCGAGCCCTGCCTGATCAAGTATGTCCTCTACATCATCAAGGAGAACCGCACGTACGACCAGATGTTCGGCGATTTCCGGGACGCCCAAGGCAAACCCGCCGGCAATGGAGATTCCAACCTGGTCATGTACGGGGAAGCCGTTACCCCCAACCACCACCAACTCGCCCGCGACTATGTGCTGCTGGATAACCTGTATTGCAATGGAGAAGTCAGTGTGGACGGCCACAGTTGGTGCGACGCAGCCATCGCGACCGATTACAACCAGCGCTCGTGGATACTTTCCTACTCCCGCCACGGCAAACTATTCGGCAACGAGGAAATGGAAGTGCCCGCCGCGGGCTACCTTTGGGACCTGTGCCGACGCCACGGGGTGAGCTACAGGAATTACGGCGAAGGGGCAAGGCGTGTGCCCTCGGCCAACCGCGGCCGCTGGAGCGGTGGTCGCGACATGGACCGGGTCCAGGGCTGGATCGAAGACCTTCAGGAAGCGGAGAAAACCGGCGTGCTCCCGCGCTTCACCATCATGTCACTGGGTGAAAACCATACTCATGGCACCGCGCCCGGCGCGTTCACTCCGGATGCCTGCGTGGGCAGCAATGACCTCGGCCTGGGACGGCTCGTCGAGGCAGCCACCCGCAGCCGTTTCTGGAAGGAAATGGCGATCTTCGTGATCGAGGACGATGCGCAGAACGGGCCGGACCACGTGGATGCTCATCGCACCGACGGCCTGGTGATCAGCCCCTACTGCAAACGCGGCGTCGTGGACAGCACTCTCTACACGACCGCGAGCATGATCCGCACGATCGAGTTGATCCTGGGCCTGCCGCCATTGACGCAATATGACGCCGGCGCCACGCCGATGTTCAACAGCTTCCAGAAGACTGCTCAGCTCACGACTTACCAGCCGCTCACGCCGAAGGTGGACCTGCTGGCCAAGAACACACTCAAGTCTTTCGGCGCAAAGCAGTCGGCGCGGATGAACTTCCGCGAGTACGATTTGGCGCCCGAAGATGAGCTGAACCGGATTCTGTGGCGGGCCGCCAAAGGACCGGGAGTGCCCTATCCCACGCCCATCCATCGCGTGATCTTTACCGAGCCCTCACTGGCCAGCGCCGACACCAAGTAGTCGAACAACGGAGCTTCAGTTGGAACCGCAGCATACACTACGCCCAAAGCTGCCGAGCCTACTCCCGCTCCCCTACCGAAGGGGAGCGAGCTGGGGTGAGGGGTTGCTCGGTGTCGTTTATCCCGCGGTGTTAGCAGGCGACTGGCCCCAACGAAACATGACGCCGAAACGCAGGAAGAAGGCCATCTGAGAGCTTCGCGCCTTCGCAGTCCCATGGGGTCTAATGGTATCCCCGGTGTGTTCCGCTGGTCTCCCCTAAGTCTTACGACGATGATGAGGACGATAGCAGGACCGCCCAGGCATTTACTCGACCAAGGCTTGACGGCGTGCTTCATCGGAGTCAGACTCGCCCCATGAAACGTCGTCAGTTCCTCCGATCCATCGCTTTCACCGGAGCCGCCGGGCTTATCCTGCCGCGAACCAAACTCTTCGGTGCCGATGCCCCCAGTAACAAGCTCAATGTTGCCCTCATCGGCACGTGGGGCCGCGGCGAAGCCCATTTCGGCGGCCTCATGAGCGAGAATGTTGTCGCCTTGTGCGATATAAACGAGAAGCACCTGGCCTTTGGGGGGCAAAAGTTTCCCGGGGCCAAGCAATACGTGGACTGGCGGAAGTGCCTCGACCAAAAGGACATTGACGCGGTGGTCTGCTGCACGGCGGATCACACCCACGCTTTCGTCGCCAATTGGAGCATGAACCGCGGCAAGCATATCTACTGCGAGAAGCCGCTGGGCAACTGCGTGGAAGAGGTTCGCGTCGTCCGCGCCAACTATCTCAAGAACAAGGGCAAGCTCGCCACCCAGGTCGGCACCCAGCGCCATGAGTACGAGAACTTCAACCGGGTCCGGGAGCTGGTCCGTGACGGTGCGATCGGCGATTTGCAGGACGTCAGTGCGTGGGGCGACCGGAAGCTTCCCAAGCCGGGCTATCTGCCCGCGCAGGGTGAGCCGCCCGCGGACTTCCACTGGGATCTGTGGCTCGGCCCTTCTCCCGCGCATCCCTGGAATCCGGGATACTTCGCGGGCAGCTCCGGCATGAACTGCCTGTCCTGGAACATGTACTGGGACTTCGGCAGCGGCCAGGTGGGGGACATGGGGAGCCACACGATGGACCTGGCGTGGAACGCCCTGGATGCCGAGTTGCCGACTTCCGCCGAAGGCAAGGGCGACCCCTTCAACCCCGAAGTGACGCCGGTCAAGCTGGAGATGCATTGGGAGATTCCCGCCAACGACTGGCGCCAGGCGATCCGCGTCTCGTGGTATCATGGCGGCGCTCTGCCCGAATTGCCGGTGAAATACCTGGACCTCAAGAAGATTGATCATGGCGCACTGTTCGAGGGGAGCAAGGGATGCCTCGCCTCAGAGTTCCAATCGCGCGCCCTGTTTCCGCACGGCAACCAGGCCGACCTGACCTACTACAAGCCACGGGCCAAGGCCGACCTGATTCCGCCGCTGGGCAACTTCCAGAAGCAGTGGATCAACGCCTGCAAGGGCAGTCTGAAGACCTCCTGCGATTTCGACTACGGCGGCAAGATGATCGAGATGCTGCTGCTCGGCATGGTGGCCTATCGCGTCGGTCGCAAGATCAAATACGACGGCGCGGCTGGTCGCGTCACCGATTGCCCGGAGGCCAATGAACTGCTAAGTCGCAAGTATCGTGACGGCTGGACGCTGAACGGGTAGTGCCTTTGGCAAGATTACCTCTGCTATGACCAAATCTCTCGGGGCCAAGACTCTCATTTACCCAGCGCCGGTGCTGGTGGTGGGCACCTACGACAAAGCTGGCAAACCCAATGTGATGACCGCTTCCTGGGGCGGCATCTGCTGCTCTCAGCCGCCGTGTGTGGCGGTTTCTTTGCGCACGGCAACCTGCTCCCACGGAAACATCGTGGACCGGGGGGCCTTTACGATTAGCATTCCGTCCGAGCAATACGTCAAAGAGGTGGATTACTTCGGACTGGTGTCCGGCCGGAGCATGGATAAGTTTGCGGCGACGAAGCTGACGCCGGTGAAGAGCAAGCTGGTGGATGCCCCGTATGTGAAAGAGTTTCCGCTCGTGATGGAGTGCAAGCTGGTGCATGTGGCGGAGTTGGGCCTGCATACGCAGTTCGTCGGCGAGGTGATTGACGCCAAAGCCGACGAGAGCATCATCGGCGAGGGCGGGGCCATTGACATCAAGAAGCTCAAGCCGCTGGTCTTCACGCCGGACACGCAGGACTATTACGGGATCGGCAGCTTCAAAGGGAAGGTCTTCTCGTCCGGAAAGGGCATCTGATTGGCACTGGATTTCACCAGCAAGACCTGACAACACTTGATTATGGCAGAAAAGAGTTTGAGCGAACTTCCACGTGAGCTGCGCGTGCTCTACACCAAGGGCCATGAGGCTTTGCAGCGGGACAACCTCGATTACGCGATTGATCTCTTCAATCAAGTGCTGGCCAAAGACCCTGCGATCTACGAGTGCCGCAAGGAGCTGCGAACGGCGCAGAAGAAGAAGGCCGGCGCTGGCTCAGGCTTCTTCAAGAAGATGCTGAGCAGCGCGGGATCATCGCCGCTCATGGCGAAGGCCCACATGGAATTAGCCAAGAACCCGGCCGAGGCGCTCAAGATCGCCGAGCAAATCCTCAACGGAGAACCGACCAGCTCCGGCGCGCACAAGCTGGTGGTGGAAGCGGCCACCGCCCTGGAACTGCCGCGGACCGCCGTCCTCTCGCTGGAAATCCTGGCAGCTAATTCGCCCAAGGACCGGGATATAGCCGTCAAGTTTGCCAACGCGCTGGCGGACTCCGGCGAGGTAGGGCGGGCAGAGAAGGTCCTGGCGGACCTCTATCGCTCCTTCCCAACCGACAATGATTTGGCCCAGGCGCTCAAAGACCTTTCCGCGCGTAAGACGCTCAACGAAGGCGGCTATGACGCGCTGGCGGATGGCACGGGCTCCTATCGTGACATCCTCAAGAACAAAGATGAAGCCGTCTCGCTGGAGCAGCAGAATCGCCAGGTCAAAACGGAGGACGTTGCCGAGCGGCTGATCAACGAATACGAGGCGCGCCTCAAGACCGAGCCGAAGAACCTGAAGCTGCTGCGTTCGTTGGCGGAGTTATGCACGCAGAAGAAGCAGTTCGACCGCGCCCTGGAATATTACGGGCAAATCAAGACCTCGGAGGCCGGCGCCGACGCTTCACTGGATCGCAACATTGCGGACACGATGGGGCGGAAATTGGACTATGAGATGTCGCTGCTTGACCTGAGCGCGCCGGATCACGCGGAGAAAGTGGCGAAGCTTCAGGCCGAGAAGCTGGCCTACCAACTAGCCGAGTGCCAGAAGCGCGTCGAACGGTTTTCGACGGACCTGCAAATCCGGTTCGAGCTGGGGCAGCTCTATTTCCAGGCGGGCAAGATCTCTGAGGCCATGAAGGAATTTCAGAAGGCCCAAAACAACCCTCACCGGCGCATCCAGGCTCTGAGCTATCTCGGGCAGTGCTTCGCCCGGCGCGGCATCAATGACTTGGCCGCCAGCACATTGCAAGATGCCATCAAGGAGAAGGTGGGCTTTGACGACGAAAAGAAGGAGCTGGTTTACCTGCTGGGTTGCATTTACGAGAAAATGGACAAACGCGACGAGGCGATCGCGCAATTCAAATTGATCTACGCCGTTGATGTCGGCTATAAGGACGTCAGTGACAAGATTGATGCCTTTTACGGCGGACAAGCCTGAGGAACTGATGCTGGGACGGGCCCCGTATCAATGGGAGTGTTTTGGGGAGTGGCCATGATCAGCCAGAACGGCTTCGTCAAGGCAGCGGCAGAAGTGTGAAACCTGTCAAAGCCTTGTAACCCCGCAGACCCTTCCCGTCTATATCGCAGATTAGTCCGCTGCTGTGGGGCACATTCCGGGGCTGGCGGGGGCGGACCAAACCAAGTGCAAAGTTTGGCTTGGCCTCGACTCTATCAGCACAAAGTTAGACGTTGAATTTGAAGAGCAGCACGTCCCCGTCTTGAACGACGTACTCTTTGCCTTCGATGCGGTAGAGACCCTTTTCTCGGGCTGCTGCCACCGAACCGCACTCGACCAGGTCATCGTAAGCGACCGTTTCTGCTTTAATGAATCCGCGCTCAAAATCGCTGTGAATGGCCCCCGCAGCTTTTGGCGCAGTGTCGCCAGCAGAGATAGTCCAGGCCCGGACTTCTTTCTCACCTGCTGTGAAATAGGTACGAAGCCCCAACAGGCGATAGGTGCTGCGGATCAAGGCACCGATGCCTGATTCCTGCACGCCGAGGGCCTGGAGAAACTCATGAGCCTCCGCCGGGGAGAGGTCAACGAGGTCGCTCTCAATCTGCGCGCTGATGACCACGGTCTGGCAGGCAATGTGCGTCCTGGTGTAGTCGCGCACCTTCTGGACGTGGGGGTTGGAGTCGGCGGTAGCCAAGTCGCTTTCTTTGACGTTGGCAGCGAAAATAGTCGGTTTGTCCGTGAGCAGGAAGAATCCTCTGGCGATGGCCTTTTGCTCCGACGTAAGCTTGAGGGTAATGGCGGGCTTGCCCGCATTGAGATGGGGCACCAGCAGGTTGAGCACTTCGGCCTCGCCCAGCGCAACCTTGTCGCCCCTTTTAGCCTCCTTGGCTCCTTTGTCGCGACGCCTTTGCGCCGACTCTAAATCCGCCAGCACCAACTCGGTTAGGACGGTTTCGATGTCGCGGATGGGATCTATATCGCCCGCCACGTGATGGATGTCCGAGTCTTCGAAGCAGCGCACGACCTGCACAATGGCATCCACTTCGCGGATATGGGTAAGGAACTTGTTGCCCAATCCCTCGCCCTGAGAGGCTCCTTTCACGAGTCCGGCGATATCAACAAATTCTACGGCCGCGGGGATGATAACGGAGGTGCGGGCGATCCCGGACAGTACCGTCGCCCGCTCATCCGGCACCGTGACAATGCCGATGTTGGGATCAATGGTGCAAAACGGGTAATTAGCCGCCTCCGCTTTGCGGGTGCGGGTCACGGCATTAAACAAGGTGGACTTGCCTACATTGGGCAAGCCAACAATTCCAGCTCTCAGCATAAATCAAATCTTCAGTTGCGATGGACCTATCGTGCTTGATAATACCGGGGGCACTCCCTGATCTGCTGATCGCAGCTCATTAGATCTAGCGCTTAGATCTATAGGTCGCTCTCATTATTGCGTCATTTTGAGCCGCGGCACAACTTTATTTCTTCACTCAACGGGCGCCTATTCCGCCTGTCATTTCGTGTATTTCGTCGTTTCAACTGCTGTTTTCAGGTTTATCTGTGTTATCCGCGAAATCCGTGGTTCCAACGGCTGTTTTTACAGGGCTGCACCAAGCTCTTGAGATCCAGGCGACAGGGATGGGTTCCCCTCTCATTTTCCAGAATCAGCCCTGCCGGGTTGGACTGGTCACCAGAGTGGAATGGGAAAACCTCACGGACGCCCGCGTCAGTGCGCACTAATCCGAGCTTGATGCAACCCTGCCGCAGTACCCATTTGACACACCATGATTCGTGATACATTGTGTTTCACATGAAAACGGCCTCAGTCAGAGATTTGAGACAAGACTTCGCCCGCGTCCTGGCCTGGGTTCAGGCGGGGGAGGAAGTCGCCATCACGATGAGACGGCAGGCGGTGGCCCGGTTGATTCCGTTGCCGCGCCAGAAGCGGGTCAAACGACCGATGCCCGACCTGGCGGCTCGGCTCACGAAGGTGTTCGGTCAGCGGGTCATTGCGGACAAGACGATGAAGGCTATCACGGACCTGGATCGGGGGCCCATTTGAAAGCCTATGCCGACTCCAACTTCATCGTGGCGCTGTATGTGCAGCAACAGAGTTCGCCGAAAGCCATTGCGTTCATGGAGCGTTACGGGCAGGCCCTGCCCTTTACGCCCTGGCATCGCCTGGAGGTTCGCAACGCCCTCCGCCTGGCGGTTTGCCAACAGGTGAGGGATTCGCTTCAAGCCAAAACGCAGCTCAAGCAAATAGACGCCGACCTCAAGGAAGAAGCGTTGCTGGTCCACCAGGCAATTGATTGGATAGACGTGTTGCGCGAGGCGGAGAAACTGGGAGCAAATCACAACGAGACTATCGGGTGCCGCAGTGCGGACCTGTTTCATATCGCCGCGGCAGTGCAGCTTGGATGTGAGCAGTTCCTGACGTTTGACATCAAACAGACGACCATGGCCAAAGCCGCTGGACTGGCCGTGAAGCCCTAACGCGCAACCCTTTTGGCCGGAGTTGACACACGAGTCCTTGTCGTTGCCGCGGGGCTGTTCCTCGACCCCAGCGTTCTCTAGAGAATGAGCCTCCTTACGTCGGCTGCTACGATGATACGCTTTCTACAACCGGCGCGGCGTGCGCAGGGCTGCATCTCATGGGCGTGTAGCCGATGGTCGAAAGCTCCTAAAGGAGCTTGGCCGAGCCTCCAAGGTGGGCGTTACTATAAACATGGCGCTCCTAACGGAGCTGAGCCCATCTCCGTCGCTGAAGATACGTATTATCCCGAAGCGTACCAGGCGCGCTACGGCGCGCTGCGCCCCATCATCCCCTCAAATGCAGAAGTGGAGGCACGAACATGCGCATACCGGGACCCTTTTACATTCAAACCCTCACCGGCTCGCTTGCGAGTTGCACGGGATAAGGTGATTAAATATCGTTCTCCAATATGGCAACCCGCAGAACAAAGCGACCGCAGGACGACTGGGCTCATGCAGAGCTCGACAACGCCATTGCGCAGGCACGGAAGGCAGGGACGTGGTCAAACGAAGCAACCATTCTGATCTGCGATCCGTCTTGCCGGGAAGAACTCGTCCGTTGGATCAATGAGCGCATTTGGCCCGGCGTTTTGCGCATGTTCAACGGCACCGAGTTGGTTCCGGACCCAGCTTCGGCGGATGGACAGCCGCAGATCAGGCAGGAAGGGATGTCCGAGACGAGCATGTCCTTTGTATTCCTGATGCGCCGCCTCGAGGACGCGGGAGTAGAGATCGGGGAGAATCCGTATTTCTGCCGCATCACCACACAATGCCGACGGCGCAGCTTCTTCATTCAGACAGATTTCTATCTTCATTTTCCGGAATCGATCGATATGGCTCGGCTCAAGGCTTTGCTGGGCAATCCCAAGTTTGTCGGCAACCCCCCGAAGCTTAGCTACGAAACAGGGCATGGCGACCACCCCGGCATCTTGATCGTCGGATTCAACTTCGGCAGCGGTTGCGGCTATGAAGGCATGCTTCCCTTGGAGACAATGCTGGCCGAGTTGGCCGAGCATGTGAACTATCTGCGCCGATTGATCCGCGCGGTGCGGCAGTTGAGCACCGATTACGATAGCGAGCCGCATCTACGCGCTGTGGTGCGCGAGCTTGAGAAGTGCTTCCCGGCGGAGTGAGCTAGCCTTGTATTCTCGTCTGGTCTTCCCTGCTGCCTCTTGCACTGAAACCACTAGCGCCGTCATTGTTCCAGAGCCCATTCACGTGCGTAGTAAGGAGGCTCTGATCAAGTCGCGGCTTATTCCAAGTTGCGTTCAAAATGAGCCGAACTGCCCGCAGGACGGGTGAGGGGCAGGTTCGGGCTTTGCTGGGGGAGTTAATCTCAGGTTGAACGCGAACTGGAATTAGAGAATGAGCCTCCTTACGCCGGCTGCTACCGTGATACGCTTTCCCGGGCGTTGGCGCCTCGGCGGGTTAGCGGTCCCGGCGCAAGAGGAATTCCGCCAATGCTTCCAGCGCCACGGCTTTGCCTTTGAACGACTTCAGGGAGCTGAAGGCCCGCCGGGTTAACTGGGCGGCGATCTTGCGCGATTGTTCCAGGCCGACAATGGATGGGTAGGTCGCCTTTTGCGCTTTGGTGTCTTTGCCGGCGGTCTTGCCAAGCTTCTCGCTCGTTTGGGTTACGTCGAGGATGTCGTCAATCACCTGGAAGGCCAGGCCCACGTTGTAGCCGAAGGCCGTCAGCGCCTTCAGTTGGGCGGGCGTGCAATTGGCGCTCATGCCGCCCAGCCGGACAGAGCAACACAGCAACGCGGAGGTCTTTCGCTCGTGAATGTAGCGGAGCTGCCCGGCTGAGAGCCTCTTCCCTTCGCCTTCCAGGTCGGCAACCTGTCCAGCAATCAACTGCAGCGAACCCGCCGCGCGAGCCAGCTCCAGGATGATGGTCTGGTGCGAATAGCGGGGCCAGCCCTCGCACTTGGCGGCGATTTCAAAGGCCTGGGTCAAAAGGGCGTCGCCCGCAAGCACCGCCACTCCCTCGCCAAAGACCTTATGGTTGGTCAGTTTGCCGCGCCGGTAATCGTCATTGTCCATCGCGGGAAGGTCGTCGTGGACCAATGAGTAGGTGTGGATGCATTCAACGGCACAGGCCAGAGGATACGCGTCGGCTTCGTCGCCCCCACAGGCTGCGGCTGCGGCCAGGCATAAGGCGGGCCGGATACGCTTGCCGCCGGCAAACAGTGAATAGCGCATCGCGCGGTGGATCGTGCCGGGTTTGACCGTCGCCGTCGGCAGGAACTCAGCCAGTGCCCGGTTAACCGCCGCGGTACGCGAAGCCAAATAATCCTGAAGCTGAAATGGCTCTTGGCTGCGTGAATTCAAGTGGTTAGTCTTAACGAACATGCGGCGTTGTTTTAGGGAAAACGACATTGCCGCGCAAGTGCATTCAGCGCATAGAATATACAGAATATTTATGTTGCGTTCGGAGCCGAAGCAGCTACTGTACCGCTCTCTATTTCAAACACCTAAGCTTTGAACGCTGAACTTACAAAAAGGGCACTGGAGAAGGTTGGAAACCCCAACGTTCTGGTCAATCTGCTTTCACGCCGCGTCCGCCAGATCACCTCGGGCGGAGGCAAGATGAGCCGGCCTTTGGTGGCGGATACGGGGCATCTGGGGGCCGCGGACATCGCCTTGCTTGAGATTATCGAAGAGAAAATGGGCTTCGAAATGCCGGAGATTACCGAATTGGTCCGGCCCGTAGCGAAGAAGCGCAAGAAGCGATAGCCGGACAGCCAATCCGAAGTCCGAAGCTCGACTCCGACTTTGCGTCCCGGGCTTGTTCAGGGATTCGGGTTGCGGATCTCCAATGGCCGACATTCTGACCAACCCCAAAGCGCGGCGCGATTACCATATCCTCGAAACCTTCGAGGCGGGCATCGTGTTGCACGGCACCGAGGTTAAAGCCCTGCGCGCCGGCAAAGGCCAGCTCAGCGATGCCTTTGCCCGCGTGGAGAATAGCGAGGCCTATCTATACAACGTCCATATCGACGAGTACTCCCACGGGAATCTTTACAATCACCAGCCCAAGGCCCCGCGCAAGCTGCTGCTGCACAAGTCGGAAATTCGCAAACTCTTTGGCCTGGTGGCGGTCAAAGGCAACGCCTTGGTGCCGCTTTCGTTCTATTGGAAGAACGGCAAAGTCAAGGTGGCTCTGGCCGTGGGCAAGGGCAAAGTGGAATACGATAAACGCGAGGATTTGAAGGAACGGGAGGCCGATCGTGAGCTCAAGCGGGCGACGATGCGGCGGTTCAAAGAGAAATAAGCGGCGAAAGTGGTTGCAATTTGCCACAGCCCATGAATTTAATGGCCCGGTAAATCGTCAATAAAGTCCCATGCTTTCACGATCCAGGTTGAGTTCCGCGTCGAAAGCAGCGGCGGCAGTTGCGCTGCTGCTGTGTTCTTTCACGGCCTGTCAGAATCCGAAGCCCAAGGCTCCCAGCGAGTCTCCGGCCAAGTCCAGCCCGCCCCCGACCAAGTACAGCCGGAAATACGACCCGGAGATCAGAGAGATCATGGACTTGGCCAACAAGGGGCGGTGGGAAGAAGCCCAAGCCAAAGCCGTTGCGCTGCACGAATTGGCCCCCAAAAGCACCGTGGTCGAGCGCGTATACACTTGGGTGGTTCAGACCGCCCAGCAGCGGCGCGAGCAGTCGCTGGAAAACGAAATCAGGGAAATCGATGCCAAAAATTCGGTTTTTAGTCCCACGATTAAGAACCTGCTGACGGAAAACAAGGATCGAGGTTTGCCGGCGCGCAAGGATATTCGCGACGCGGTGGACCGGATCGAGAACACCCCCTGGATACCGGACACCTACGGCAAGATGGTCCATGAGAAAGGTCCGCTTTTCGATTTCGAAAGCACCAAGGGCCGCATGATTAAGATGCTGGATAAGGAGATGACGGTCCATTTGGACAATGTGCCGCTGGGGACCATGCTGTTGACCCTCAGCACCAACGCCGCAGTGAACATTGTGGCCGACAAGTCGCTCACGGCCCTGACCAATACGATGAGTGTGAACCTGGACAAAGTGAAGCTGGGTGAGTTCCTCCGCTACGTCGGCCGCTATTACGATCTCCAGTTCCAGGTCGGTGACGAGCTGGTCTGGGTGGTGGACGCGAAAGACCCCAAGCGGCTGATGGAAGAGACCCGCTTTTACCGGTTGCGCAAGGGGTTCGTGCTGCCGGCGGAATTTGGATCCCCGGACGCGAACAAAACAACCACTACCGCCGGCCCGGTTACTACGGTCACCGAGGTCCAGAAGTTCAATAAGTTTGTCAACGACGAAGCCCCGACGCTGCCTTCTCTGGAGCGGGCCATCACTAACTTGTTCACGGGCAAATACATGATTGATTACGAGCGCAACCTGGTCGTGGCCCGAGCCACCCCGGAGCAACTCGACGTGATGGAGAAGATCATCAAAGAGTTCGACCGACCGATCCAACAGGTCCTGATCGAGGCCCGCTTTGTCACCCTCTCCAAACCCGCCTTCATGCAGATGGGCGTGCTGTGGCAGAGTCGCGGTCTTTCCGGGACCAACCAGTTCACCGGCACCCTGTCCCAGGACTTCACCGGGTTGGTGAACAACCAGAATTTCCCTAACGCGGTTACGCCATCCGGTTCGGTGAACCCGGCATTAGGCATCGGGATCCAGCAGTTGTTCACCAATGTTTTCGGCGCGAACGACCTGACTGCGACTATCAGCGCGTTGGAGCAAACCGGGGAAAGCCAGACCTTAAGCGCGCCCCGCTTGACCGTCCTCAACAACCGTCCGGCCACCATCAGCGACGGCCAGGTGCAATACTACTACGAAGAGTACACTGTCGCGACGACCTCGCAGCAATACTACACGGCCTCTTCCATCGTCCCCAGTGGCAAGCCGACGAAGATCACTGCTGGCGCTGAGTTTAAGGTGCTGGCCAGCGTCAGCGGCGATGGCAACAGCATTCTGCTGGCATTGAACCCAAAGATTAATGGCCAAGTGGTGTTGGAGACCTACACTACTGTCAGCCAGTTTACCGGTCCGGGCAGTGCACCTTCTACCTTCGACATCAAACTCCCGACTTACCGCACGCAGGAATTGGCCACGCGCGTCGCCATCAAGTCCGGCCAAACCGTCGTCATGGGCGGAGTGCTGGGACAGGAAAAATCCACGTATGTCGAGTCCGTGCCGATCCTGGGCGATATCCCGATTCTCGGCGCGCTGTTCCGGCGCCGCACGGAATTGGACTCGCCGCGCTACCTGCTGATATTCGTGACGGCCACGATCGTGAAGGATACCGGCGAATTCCTCGTTTACGAGGACGAGAACTCCGCCACCAATTCACCCGCGGTGACCCGATGAGTTGGGATCGCCCCTGGACGCTGTCCGCTTGCCATGTTTAAGTTTGACCGAATCCGGCCGCCGGTGCGGCGGGTGCTGGCGCTGGATGCCGGCAGCCGCTGCATCAAACTACTGCTGGCGGAGAGCGACTTCGGCCGCTTGCATGTCCTCAGGGAGGAATTGATTGATTTGCAGGCGGAGGGCTTGGTTTCGGCGGAGGAGATCAAGACGCACTTGCAAGCTAACCTGGACGATTGGGGACGGCCGCCGCTGGCTTTGATCCTCCCGCAACATCTGTCCATCTCCCAGGTCATCGACTTGCCGCTCGCTCCCGAAAGCGAGGTCGAGAAACTGATACAGGACGAGACCGTCAAACTGGGCGGCGTGAGTGAAAGCCGCATCGTTTACGACTTTGTTCGCACGGAGACCAAGGCCAAGAACCGGCAGCAGTTCTGGGTGACACTGTCGCAGGAAGGGGATATTCGGGAACGCATCTTGCGGCTGGGCGTCGAGCAGGAAGACCTGTGCGAGGTTACTACGACAGCCAATGCCTTGATCGCGGCTTACCGAGCCGCCAATCCGCTCTCCTCGCGTGCCATCCTGGTCCACTTGGGCGCGCAGACGACGGTCGTCGTCATCTTGCTGGCAGGCCAGGGCGTTTTCGCCACCAGCTTCCAGATGGGCGGGGATTTCTTCACCCGCTCCCTGGCGCGAATCCGGAATTGCTCCGCGGAAACCGCTGAATCCCTCAAGCGAGACAGCAACCTGCTGGCCGGCCCAGAGGCGAGTCTGGAGTTTGCCGGGGTGGTAGATGGCTGGGTGGCGGAACTAAAGCGGCAGTTGAATGAGTGGTTCGAACACAATTCCCACGCGGCACCGGAAGCCGCTTCGTTTGAACTGGTCGCCAGCGGCGGCGCGTTTGATCAACCGGGGCTGCTCAACCACCTCCAGACACAGGCGGGATTGGAGTTGAAGCCATGGCCCAAGGGCAATCAGCCCGAGGCGGTGCTGCCCTCGAAACACTTTGAAGTTGCTTTCGGGGCCGCGCTCCAGGCGCTCGGGCATAGCGCACAACCTGTCTCGCTGCTACCGGACGATTACCGGGTGGCCTGGCAGAAACGGCTCAGGATCGAGAGACTGGAACTCGGCAGCCTTGGGCTGGTAGTGCTTTGCCTCCTGCTCCTGGCGTTCGGCACCTGGCACAAGTCGTCGCTCATCACCCGGAAGCAAGCGCTGCTCGCCACAGTCCAAGCCGGCCAGGAGGCTGTCGAGGCCAACGACGCGCTGGCGGTCGAACTGACCGCCGAATACGAGGGTTTTCGCCCCCTCTTCGCCAGCCAGCAGAACACGCTGGACGTACTGCAAACCTTTGCGCTGCTGCAACAGTCCCGCAGCAATCGAGACTACTGGTACGTGCTCGTAGCCGACCAGCAAAGCTATTTCAGCCAGCCGACCGGCCCCCCCTCGACCAACAAGCCAGCCCGATTCAGCCTCTTCGCGACGGCGGCTAGCCATCCCAAAGCCGCTGGTGCGGAATACGCTGCTGGCTCGGCAACTTCGACTAATCTCTGGCCGGCGAAACCCGGCTTGATTGCCGAACTGTGCATCCCAGGAGATGCCGACGGCGCCCGCCAGATCCGCCGCCAGTTGGTGGACATCCTGAAGGAACAGCAGCTCTTCTCCAAGGTGGATTTGCTGTCGGATGACTTGCGGCGCAGCCTGGCAGACCCCAAAGTAATCGTTCCCGACCGGGATTTCGTACTCCTGCTGGATTTTGCCGAGACGGATTTCCAGCAGCCACTGCCACTCAGGAAACCGCTGCCCAGCGTCCCATCTCGCCCCACCAATAAGCGCTCGGGGCGCTCGCTAATGTCCTCGGAAGGCGGGGAAGACCCTCACCAAAACACGCCGTGAAGATTCCCTTCAGCGAATACCAACGTCGTGGCATCGTTCCGATCGCAGGGCTGGTGCTAGCGGTGTATTACTTCACTGTTTTGCTGCCACTGTCTCGCCGGTCCGAGAAACTTGACGAACCAGTGCAGAAGGCCTGGCAAAGGCTCTCCATCCTCCTGGACCAGACCAACACAACCGCCATTGATTTCCTGCACATTACCAATCAGCTCACCGAAACCCGTCAGGCTTTGCTCGCTCTCGATAAGGCAAAACAGCAAGCCACCGCTCACCTCCAGCCTGGTGCGGCGCTGCGCGCCAAAATGCACGCTGATTTCGCACTCGTCGAATACGAGAACGAGCGCAGCCGACAGATGGAGGAGCTGGCGCGCCTCGCCAAGCAAGAGCAGGTGGCCGTTGACCCCGCTGTCTTCGCCAATTACCCCGAGCACACGGCCGACGTGAGACAGCCCCACTTGCTATGGGCGGCCTTGTCGTTTACCGACAGTCTTATGCAGACGGCGGTCCGATGCAAAGTCACCGCCATCCTCGCCCTCGATACGCCACCAGTGCTCACCAATGCGCCGCCTACGAACGCCATCGAGCGGCTGGCGGAAATCCCCGTGCAGATCGAGTTCACCGGCTTCGCCACCAACGCCGAGAAGCTGCTCCTGAGTCTGCCTCTCCGCGCCGACGAAATCCGGGCCGCCGGGTTGCCTGAGGCGATAACCAATAAGCCGGTGCTTTTCATTGACCGGCTCGTGGTCCAAAAGCAGTCGGCCGACAAGCTCGATGAAGTGCATGTGTGGCTGCGCGCAGTGGGTTTTGTGTTGCGAGAGTGAGGAGCCATGCCACCGATCATAAAGATAGTCTTACGGAATCGTTGGTTTGTGGTGGGCATGCATGCGTGCCTGTGGTTCCTGCTCTATCTGACCCTCACTCATCTCGGAGGCAAAGCCCCTGACTTCCGCCTAGCGGGTGCGGTCGCCAACCCGCCGCAAAGCCCCGCGCCAGTCGCCGGGCTTGAACGCTTGTTCCTCCCGGGGATCTGGCCCAAGACCCTCGTGCAGACGAACCTGCCCAACCCCTTCTATACTCGTTTCTTTGTCCCGCCGCCGCCGCCGCCGCCCACTACTCGCAAGATCAACGTAGCCTACCATGGCTTCTCCCAAATCAACGAGGGCATCAAACAAGTCGGCTACAAGCTGGACAATGCGTTTAACATCGCTCCGATCGGAACGCAGATCGCCACTGAACTCTTTATCGCCGACGCCACGATCCAGGCGCTGATGTTGACGAACGTCGCCGCGCAGACCAATTTTATTGGCTGGAACACGAACCAGGACATCATCATTCCGATTAAATGAACGCGAACCAGGACGCAGCCCCGAAAGAAGTGGGGGACCTCCTGCTCGAACAGGGCAAGCTCACGGAGCAGCAGCTCGAGCAGGTCCGGCGCCGCCAGCGTCGGCTGGGTCTGCCGCAGCATCGCGCCATCGTGGACCTGAACTTCGCTTCCGAAGAAGACACCTGGCGCGCGCTGGCGGCGGCCAACCACACGGATTTCACCGATCCCGTTGCGCTCGACCTCAAGCGGGAAACGCTGGAACTGGTGCCGATCAAGTTCATTTTCCACTACCATTTGCTCCCGCTAGGCATCGAAGATGACTGCCTGACGCTGGCCTTCAGCGAGCCGCCGAGCCAGATGGAACAGGGCAATCTGCGCCTCCTCCTCAGCAAGCGCTTCAGAATCGTCCTCGCTACCCCCAGCTCCATCCATGCCGTCATCAAGAAGAACTTCGGGCTTGGGGCCGAAACGATCCAGAAGCTGCGAGAGGACCGCGGCGGGGCGGAAATCAGCGAGGAGATCGTCTTTGATGTGCAGGGCAAGGAGACCGATTCCGCGCTCGAAGCCACCGTCTCGGCCTTTGTGGACCAGATTCTGCAGGAAGCCTTGCGCCTCCACGCGACGGACATCCATCTCGAACCCTACACCAATTCCATCCGTCTCCGCTACCGTGTGGACGGGATTCTGGAACCGGTACCCGTGCCGGCAGACATGCGTCATTTGCACCTGGCGGTGGTGTCGCGGCTTAAAATCATGGCCGGGTTGAACATTGCCGAAAAACGGCTGCCCCACGACGGCCGCATCGCCATGAAGACGGGTAACGAGGAATACGACCTGCGCGTCTCCATCGTCCCGACGAAATACGGGGAAGCGGTCTGCCTGCGGATCCTTGGCCGTCAAAGTCTTTACCTCGACTTGGGCCAACTCGGCATGGAGCCGAACCAGGAGGCGGTCCTGGCCCAGTTGACCACTCTGCCGCAAGGAATGGTTTTGCTGACAGGCCCAACCGGCAGCGGCAAGACCACCACGCTCTACGCCGCCCTGGCCCAGGCCAACGATGAAGGCCGCAAGATCATCACCTTCGAAGACCCCATCGAATACCAGCTTGAAGGGGTCGTGCAAATCCAAGTCCGCGATCAAATCGGCCTGACCTTCGCCACCGGCCTGCGCTCCGTCTTGCGCCACGATCCGGATGTGGTGCTCGTCGGCGAGATTCGTGACTTTGAGACCGCTGAAATTGCCGTGCGCGCCGCCCAAACTGGCCACCTGGTCTTCTCCACTTTGCACACCAACGACAGTGTCGGCGCGGTTACCCGCTTGCTGGAAATGCGGATCGAGCCCTACCTGATATCTTCCTCGCTGGTCTGCAGTATCTCGCAACGGCTGGCCCGTCGCATTTGCCGCCACTGCGCTGAGGAAGACCTCGCCATCACGGCCTCAGCCCGCAAAGAAATGGCCGCCGCTCTTTCGCTCCCCGCTGAACAAGTCAGAGCCTGGAAAGGCCGCGGCTGCGTGGAATGCAATCAGAAAGGCCACCGCGGCCGTGTGGCCATCTACGAGTTCTTCCTCCTCAACGAAGCGATCAGCGACCTCATCCATCCCGGATTGAGCACCGGCGAGCTGCGCGAAGCCGCACGCAAGCTAGGTTGGCGTTCCCTCCGAGAAATGGCCTGGTCTAAAGTGCAGAAGGGGCTTATCCCCATCTCCGAACAGGAGCGTTGGACCCGCACGGTTGACCCGGCAGCTCTGGCGGTCAAAAGCTGACCCCCAGCGCCCGAAAATGCAAAGAGGACGGCGCGCCTTCAAACGCCATCCTCTTCGATCAAACCCTTGTGCTCGCTAGCTCAGGCCTTGACGGCAGCAGTAGCATCTTCCTTCTTCCAGGTGCGCTTTGGAGCTTTGACCACCAGCCCCTTTTTGAGGGCGTTGGCCGTAACACGAATGTAGCGCACTTCGCCGTCAATCAACGCTTTGACGCGCTGCAGGTTCGGGAAGAAACGGCGCTTGGTAATGGCCGTAACGTGCGTGCCAATACCGCCGCTTTTCTTCGACTTGCCGCTGCGCCAGATAATGCTGCCCTTGATGGGGCGTTTGCCAGTCAGTTCACAAATTCTCGCCATACGAATCCTGTCTTAAATATTACAGAGGGGAGATCTTAGCAGGCGCAAGCAATGTTGCAAGCCGTATTTCACATGCCCCCGAGGTGCCCCCACGACCAGTGACAAAGTGGATGATAAGGGCTCCAATCTGAAGCTGTAGGAGACGACGTAAGGAGTCTCTAATCAGCGTGTTCCGACCAAGCGCAGGTTTGGGCCGCTGGCAAGAGGTCAGAGACTCCTGACGTCGTCTCCTACAATGACTTGCGAGGACTTTGTCACTAGCTGTGAGGTGCCCCTTTCGCCGTTACCGTCCAGGAACATCATTCGTAGGTCTTCTCGAGGGTCTTCATCCGTGGCCAGACGGGCGAAGATGGCCCCAGGCGCTCTTTCACCGCGGCGAAGACGCGCCGGGCCTCGGCGGGATCCTCACGGGCCACGGCAACGCAGAAATCCAGCTCGATCCAGGCCTTGCGGGGATCTTCCACGCTCGGGCCGTAGGCCTTGAGCCAGTTCCTCAACCCGACGGCGCCACGCTTCCGCGCGGTCTGGAGCGACGTCTCGAGATTGTAAGGCAGACCCGGCAGTCGGCCCTCGGTCACGACCGCCGCCGCGTCCTGCTTCTGCTGGGCTTCCTCTCCGCTTTTGACCTGCTCCCAGTACGAGAATAACACCCACCCGCAGTAGAGCACCGCCACGATAATCAACGCCCCAATGAGTTTAGTCACGATTCTTCGATCCGCTCGATGCGCGCGCCCAGTTGCCGCAGCTTGCCATCAATATTCTCGTAGCCGCGGTCGATATGATAAACGCGGTTGACCTGCGTGGTGCCGCGCGCGGCCAGCCCGGCGATGACCAGCGCCGCCGACGCCCGCAAATCGCTGGCCATGACCGGGGCCCCGCTCAACGGTTTGCCACCCTTCACAATCGCACTTGGCCCTTCGATTTCAATATCCGCCCCCAGCCGCGTCATTTCGCTAACGTGCATGAACCGCGACTCAAAGATCCGCTCGGTGATAATGCTGATGCCCGGCGTCAAGGTCATCAAGGCCATCATCTGCGCCTGCACGTCGGTGGGGAATCCCGAGTAGGGCAACGTCGTGATGTCCACTGGCTTCAAGCGGCCATTGCGGCGAATGGTGATGTCCGCGCCGCGGCGCTCAATGCCCGCGCCCGCATCCTTCAGCTTGTCCAGCACGGCGCGCAGGTGGTCGGCGCGTGCGCCGCGCAGCGTAATCTCGCCGTTCGTGGCCACGGCAGCAATCGCATAGGTGGCCGCCTCGATGCGGTCCGGGATCACTTCGTGTTCCGCGCCGTGCAATTCTTTCACGCCGGTGATGGTCAAGGTGGGGCTGCCGGCGCCGGAAATCTGCGCGCCCATTGCGATCAGGAAGTTTGCCAGGTCCACCACCTCCGGCTCGCACGCCGCGCTCTCGATCACCGTCACTCCTTCGGCGAGTGTCGCGGCCATCATGACGTTGGCCGTGCCGAGCACCGTGGAGCCGGCGCGGCCGCCCAGGAACATGGCGGAGCCAACCAAGCGTTTGGCGGAGGCGTGAACGTAACCGTTCTCGATCATCACCTTCGCTCCCAGCGCTGCGAATCCTTTCAGGTGCAGGTTGATCGGCCGGGCGCCAATCACACATCCGCCCGGCAGGGACACGGCGGCCTTCTTCAACCGGCCCAGCAGTGGGCCCATCACGCAGATCGAGCCGCGCATCTTCCGGATTAAATCGTAATCTCCGGCACCTTTGATCTTCCGGGCCTGAATGTGGACGCTGTCGCCTTCGAAGCGCACGTGCGCGCCCAGCCAGGTGAGGATCTGGCCCATGAACTTCACATCGCTCAGGTTCGGCACGCGACGGATGACGCAAGGTTCAGCGGTGAGCAGGGTGGCCGCCATGATCGGCAGGACGGCATTCTTCGCCCCGCTGATGGCCACTTCCCCATGCAACGGCACAGAGCCTTTAATCAAGAAGCTATCCATGGAAGTTCAGCAATAATCACCAACCACTCGTTACCCATCACCCTGGTTGCGGCCCCTTCTCGCGCGGTTCTTCCGCAGTTGAGTTCGATCGCCGCGCAACCATGATTCTCGGACGACGAGTGTAGTCGTCCTCGATCGCTTCGACAATCCACATTTGCTCTTGAAGAATCTCGCGCAAGGCTTCGGCCTGGCCATCGCCAAACTCCAGCATGACTCGCCCTTGCGGTTTGAGGAACGGGGCACACTCCGCCGCCAGGCGCCGCCCGTAATCGAGGCCATCCGCACCGCCGTCCAGCGCCCGGTGCGGGTCATAATCCCGCACTTCGGGCTGCAGCGACGCGATCTCGCCGCTCGGGATGTAGGGCGGGTTGCTGACGATCAGATCAAACCGAGATCCCTCCGGCGCGGCCGCAAACCCGTCCCCGTGCAGAAACCGGATGCGCTCAGCGACGCCATGCCGCGTTGCGTTCAGTCGGGCCAGCGCGAGGGCCTCGGACGAAATATCAATGGCATAGACCTCAGCGGCTGGGCACTTGCACGCCAGCGCAATGGCCAGGCAGCCGCTGCCGGTGCCGAAATCCAAAGCGGTTGAGGGTTGAGGGTGGAGGGTGGAGAGTTGATTGAGGAAGATCCAGCCGCGCTCGGCCAGCAGTTCCGTCTCGGGTCGCGGGATGAGCACGTCCCGGTTCACCGCGATTTCCAATCCGCAGAACGAAGTGGAGCCGACGATATGCTGCAACGGCTCGCGCTGGCCGCGGCGCTTGATCAGTTCGCGAAAGCCATTGACCTCCGCTGGCGTAAGCACGCGCTCAAACTCGAGGTACAATCGCATGCGTGGTTGCTTGAGCAGGTGGGCCAGCAGCAGTTCCGTTTGCAGCCGGGGCGAGTCCACGCCCTTTTTGGCCAGGAACTCAGTGCTGCGTTGAATGGCTTCAAGAACCGTCACGAAGACAAGGGTACGCGGATTGAAACGTGTTTGGTATCCAGGAAGGCGTCGAGGCCTTCACTTCCCAGCTCGCGCCCCCAGCCGCTCTGTTTGACGCCGCCGAAAGGCGCGTTGCTGGTGGTGGGCAGCCCGTCGTTGATGCCGATCATCCCCGCCTCCAGGTGGTCCGCCAACCGGAATATGCAGCCCAGGTCGCGCGTGAAGGCGTAGGCGCACAGACCATGAGCGGTGTCGTTAGCCAGGCAAATGGCTTCTTCCTCAGTCTCAAATGTGCTCACCGGGACAATCGGGGCAAATATTTCTTCGTGCCGACATAACGCGTCGCCTGGCACGTCCGCCAGGACCGTCGGCTCGAAAAAGAAGCCTTTACGTGCCATGCGATGGCCCCCGCAAAGCACCCGCGCTCCCCGGGTCACCGCATCCTCAACGAGGCCCAGCGCGTGGCGGACGGCAGCTTCGTCAATCAGCGGGCCAATTTCGACGCCCGGTTCGGAAGACTCCCCCACCTTCAGCGATTTGACCCGGGCGACGAAGGCGTCGAGGAAGCGCTCGCAGATGCGGCGCTGCACGAAGAGGCGGTTGGCGGCAATGCAGGACTGGCCGGTGTTGCGCATCTTGGCCAGCAGCGTCCCCTCGACTGCCACGTCAAGGTCGGCATCGTCGAATACCAGCAGGGGCGCGTTGCCGCCCAATTCGAGTGAGAGCGGCTTGACTGTGCGGGCCGCGTTGCGGATCAGCACCTCGCCGACTTCCGTCGAGCCGGTGAAGGTCACCTTCCGACAGAGCGGGTTGCTGAGGAATTCCTCGCCGAACTGATCGGACGGCCCGCAGACTACCTGCAAAACTCCTTTGGGCAACTGTGCGGCCTGCGCGCACTCGGCGAAGGCGATGCTGCTCAACGGCGTCTGCCGCGCGGGTTTGAGCACCACCGGGCAGCCGGCAGCCAGGGCCGCTGCCACCTTGCGCACACCCAGCATCAGCGGGAAGTTCCAGGGGCTGATAGCCCCCACCACCCCGACAGGCGTTTTCACCACGAGATTCCGCTTGCCCTCGGCCTGCGGCGGAATGATGCGCCCATAGGCCCGGCGGCCTTCCTCAGCGAACCACTGAAGATGGTCCACGGACAGTGCGACCTCGCCAAGGCTCTGGGTCAGCGGCTTGCCGTTCTCGCTGCTGATCAGGCGGGCGACCTCTTCCCGCCGCTGGTCGAGCTCGGCGGCCATTCGCCTCAGATACTCGCCGCGCGCCTTGGCCGTAAGCGCGCGCCAGCTCGCGAACGCCGTGTGCGCATCCGCGATGGCCTGAGCCAGCCCGGCGCGGTCGATTGTGGAAATCCTGGCGAAGGGTTCCCCGGTGGCCGGGTTGACCACATCCCACGCCGGCTCGCTTTGCACGAACGCCCCATTGCGATAGAGCGGATAGGTCTTCAAGCGGAATCCTGGATTCAAACTAGAAAGGCGGAGGAAAATCCTCCGCCTTCACAACAATAATGAATTGATCCGCTTTACTTCTTGGCACCCAGGATTGCGTCCTTGGCGGCCTTGGCCACGCGGAATTTCACCACGCGCTTGGCGGCAATTTTGATGGTCTCGCCCGTTGCTGGATTACGTCCCATGCGAGCTTTGCGATTTACCAGAACCAGTTTACCCAGTCCCGGCAGCGTGAAGCTGTTCTTGGCATTCTTGTAAGCGAGCGCCACGATGGCCTCGATAACAGTAACGGCCTGCTTTTTTGTTAGCCCGACGGTTTCCGCAACAGATGCGACGATTTGTGATTTGGTTAATGCTTTTGCCATATATGTGCGCCATGACTAGCGGCAAAAGTGTTGCAGCGCAAGCGAAAAACAGCCAAAAACAGCGTAATCCCAAACTAGGTGCCGCCGGGACCTAACCAGCCGCTGGAATTTCCGCCTGCTCCACAGTGTGGAGAACCTCCTGCATGGCTTCCGGGGATACTCCGTAAGTGATTTGCGTGTTGAGCTTGCTGGTGAGGAACTCGTCCAGTGCAACCCAGCGGCCCTCGATATTGATGCGCTTGGTCCAGGCACAAACGACTTGCAACTGGCCTTGCAACCGGCGCGTCTCTGCCGTTGAGCGACTGATCTCATCGAGCGCTTTCTCCAGTTCCTGCTGCACCTCCAGTTGCTGGTGCAGGCTCCGCCGCAGGTTCTCGACCAGCAGACCGATGAACGCAAAGGCCAGGAAGCAAATCACGGTGTTGGCGTAGCGAAAGACCTCCGCGGGATACTGATGGTTGGAGAGAATATCCACGACACACCAGGCCACGCCGGTCAGGATCGCCATGCAGACCACCGATACCCGCCCCAGATACCAGCCGCATAACGAGACCGGGATGAAGAAGAAGACGAAGAAGAGGAAGTGATATCCGGCGAGGTACACGCCGTAGCTCAGGACGAGCAGGTTGGCCAAACTCGCCAGAATAACCTTCAACTGAAAGCGTTTGCTCATGTGATTTGTCGCTATTTAATGCCGTCAGATCCCGACAAAATCACTACTTGAAGCGATTCTCATGCCGTCTCACCCCCTGCTTTTCAAGGACTTTTGGGGGATAACGAACCTTGTAACCCCCTCAGCCTGGAGCTGCGTTTGTCTCGCCTCCGTTCCGCAAACTGAACCCATTATCGTGCTTCACGGCCCAGACTTCTAAGTCACACTCTAGTTTTGATCGCACACAGAATTCCGGTTTTGAAGCTACACGACAGCGAGCTGTCGCAAGCTTGACTTCTCACTCAAATCGAATATGCTGCCGACAGCATGTCGGATCATCTTAGTGGTTAGCTAGCGTTATGGAACAACTGGCATTGTTGTTGGTTTGCGTCGGGAATACCAGGAAGAAGGTCTATCAGACTCTGGCGGGCGAGTTTACGGGGATTGAGCCCCCGTCGTGGATCATTATCACTGCCGGTTTTGTCCGAAAGCACGGCCATTCGGTCAAGGTGCTGGATGCGAACGTCGAGAACCTGGACCATGACGAGACGGTGGCGCGGATCAAGGCGGAGAACCCCAAACTGGTGGGCATCGTCAATTACGGGCAGCAGGCTAATACCGCGGCACCCCTCATGACGGAGACGCGGAACCTAATCCACAAGATCAAGGCCAATGACCCGGGCCGGACGATCCTTCTGACGGGGTGGAATCCCTCCGCGCTCCCGGAAAAGACCCTGCGGGAGGAGGCGTGCGATTATGTGGGCGAAGGGGAGGCGTTTTACACCTATTTGCGGATGGTGCAAGGAAAGAAGCTGGAGGAAGTTCCCGGGTTGTGGTGGAGGGAAAACGGGAAGATCCGGCATACGCCGCGCGCCGAGAATATTCAGGACCTCACCGCCGATTTGAGCGAGCTGGCATGGGACCTGGTTCCGATCGGGAAGTACCGTTCGTTCAACTGGCTTGGGTTGAGGGACTTGGATTCCAGGCATAAGTATGCCTCGATCTACACCAGCCTGGGATGTCCTTTCGACTGCAGCTTCTGCGCCATCCGCGCCACGCATGGCGGCGAGCGGAAGATGCGGTTCTGGAAGCCCGAGTGGGTGCTCAAGCAGATTGACCACCTGGTCGAGACCTATGGCATCAAGACGCTGAAGATCAACGACGAGCTATTCATCCTGAACCGGAACCACTTTATCCCCATCGCGCAAGGGCTGGCGGAACGCAAACGAGCCGGGAAATATCAGTTGAACATCACCGCTTTTGCCCGGGTTGACTCCCTCAAGGTGGAGGATATGCCTTTGCTCAAGGAGGCCGGGTTTAATTGGTTTGAGCTGGGAATCGAGTCGGGCACCCGGGAGGTGCTGGACCTGGCGAACAAAGGGAGCTATGACCGGGAGAATATCAGGCACGTGGTCAAGAAGGCACATGAGCACGGGATCGATTTCTGCGCCAATTATCTCTTTGGCCTGCCGGGAGACACCTATGAGAGCATGCAGAACACGCTCATGCTGTCGTTTGAATTGATGGCCGCGTTCCCGAGTTTCTTTGCCGCTATGGCGCCTCCGGGATCGCATCTCTACGACGACTGTATGCAACAGGGAATTCCGCTGCCGGAGCAATGGATTGGCTATGCCCAGCAAGGCTATGAATTCGCGCCGCTGCCGACGAAGACGCTGAGCCCCAAGGATGTGCTCAGATTCAGGGACTTTGCTTTCAATGCCTATTTCCGCAATCCGGCCTACCTCGACATGATGGAAAAGAAGTTTGGGAAGCGCGCCCGAAAGCACCTGGAAGAAATGGCCTCCCACGACTTGAAGCGAAAGCTGTTCGAGGGCGACACCGTGACGGTCGCTGTCTGACTTAAGCGAACTTCTGCCGGTCCTTCCACTGGTCAAAGTTGGCGGCCAGCCAGTTGACGGTCCGCTGAATGCCGGGCGCCAGGGCGTCATTGACCTGCAGGCCGTAGGCCTGACGCAACTTGCCGGCATCCATGAATTTCTCTTTGATGCCCACGTAGGCGGATGGATTGAAACGCACCTCCCCCTGGAATCCTGAAGCCTGGCTGATAGTCAGCGCCAGCTCTCTGATGGATTTGCCACAGCCCGGTCCCACGTTGAGGATGTCGCGATGGCAGCGCGGGACCAAATCGAGCACGACCCGCACGAATTCCTTCACTTCCACAAAGTCACGCACTTGGGTGCCGTCGCCCCAGACCTCGACCGTCGGCAGGCCCTCGCTAACGGCGCGGACGAACTTCCCCATTAAAGCGCCCGGGACGTGGGCCGTGGCGGGATGGAAGTCATCGTATTCCCCATACAGGGTGGCGGGGATCAGGTAGGTGCCATCGAGCTTGTATTGGTCGTTATAGGCGCAAATGCCGGTGTAGAGCAGGCGTTTGGTGAAAGCGTAAGAGTAAACGCTGCCGTGGATCGCGCCGTCCAGGTATTTGTCTTCCGTCGGGTAAAGCGCGCTGCTGGGGTAGGCGCAAGAGGTGCCGATGGCGACGAGCTTGGCTTCGGGAAGGTGTTTGCGCCAGGCCTCCAGCACATGGGTGTGGATGAGGTTATTGACAAAGAACTGGTCGGCGGGATGCTTGGCAGGGAAATCACCCGCAGCCTGGTAGCTGGCCAGGTGAATGATGGCGGTGGCATCCGCATGGGCGGCAAAAACCGCCTCAGCTTGTGCCCGCTCCGTCAGATCGAACTCCCGGCGGGAGAACGCAAAGAACGGGATGCCTCGGTGGCGAAGCTCCTCCTGCAGGTGCTTGCCGACGAACCCCGTGCCGCCGGTAACCAGTATTTTTCCTTGAGACATATCTAATTAAGAGATTACAACCACGGATGGACATTGCGGGGCAGAGCCGCAAACAAAGGAGTTAAATGGGTTAAATGAGTTGCAAAGGTTACATGGGGCCGAGAGAATTTGCGTGGGCTGCGCAAATTCTCACAGATAGTAGTACGCATAGACACAGATAAAGAACCCCTCACCCTGACCCTTCGGAAGGGGAGAGGGGAATCCTCCGCAGCATCTGCAGAATCTGTGTTCATCCGTGGTTCTCCGTCGTTCAGCAGTGGTTCTCGGTGGCCGCGAGTTTCTTCTGCAGCCAGTTCCGGATGGAGCCGGGGTCGAGCGAGATCATCTTGCGGATGTCGTGTACTGTGCCGTACCAGACGCAGAACTGATCCGGCAAGCCCAGGCACGAGACGCGCAGATCGGGCACTTCATGGATGGCCTCCAGCAGGCCAAAGGCGTCATGGACCACCAGGATCTGAGTGTGGCGGAAGCGCTCGATGATCTCTTTGTCGATGGGTTTGATGGTGCTGAAATAGACCAGGTTGACCGGCAAATCCGCGCAGGCCTCCATGACATTGCCCAGGATGGGACCGGCCGTCATCACGGTGACTTTGGCCCCGGAGTTCTTCAGGATATTGCCTTTGCCGAACTTGACCGGCACGTCGTGCGGGTGCCCGAAGTCAGAGAGGCGGAAGTAGGTCGGATTGCCGCTGTTGTATTGGCTCCGGATCAGGGTATCGAGTTCCGTCTTTGAGCCGGGCTGGAGCACCTCCATCCGCGGCAGCAGCCGCAGGATGGCCATGTCCGTGTAACAGTGATGCGTCGCGCCATCCCAGGCGTAATCGAAGGAAGCGCCGGTGGACACAATGTTGGCGCCGAAGCGATTATAGCAGAGGTCCAGCTTGATCTGTTCGAGGCTGCGTTCGGTGATGAAGGGGGCAATGGTATGCACGAACGGGTGAAACCCTTGCGAACACAGGCCAGCCGCGATGCTCACCAGCGCGTTCTCGCAGATGCCCATATTGTAGCAGCGCGTCGGGTGCTTCTCCTGGAAGGGAATGAACAGGAAGTGGCTGATGTCCCCGAGGACCACAACAATGCGTTCATCCCGGTCGGCCAGCTCGACCACGGTGTCTTTGAATTGCTTTCTCATGCCGCCTCCAGCTCTTTCATGAATTGCTCGAATTGTTCGGGGTTGGGGGACTTGCGGTGCCACTCGAACATGTTCGCCGCGAGTGTGGGGCACCCGCAGCCCTTGATGGCGTTGCCCACCACCACCTTGACCGTGGCTGCCGGTTTGGTCAGGGCGGCCTTCAAGGCTGCGAGGTCGTGGCCATCCACCTCGAGGGTGTCACAACCGAACGCCTTGAACCGCTCGGTCGGGTTGGGGATGGGCAAGGAGCGGCGTTGGGAGCCGTTGTTGTCATAGAGGATCGCCAGGTTGGCCAGGCGCAGGTTCGCGGCCACCATCACCGCCTCCCAGACCATCCCTTCATTGGACTCGCCGTCGCCGATGAGGGTGAAGACGCGCCGCGGGGAGTTCTGAATACGCAGGGCCAGCGCCATGCCGACCGCCACGGCGACCCCATGCCCCAGCGATCCGGTGGACAGCTCCACGCCGGGCACCTTCAAGCGATCCGGGTGGCAGCCCAGTCGGGATTGAAAGGCCCCGTAGGTCAACAGCTCCTCCGGTTTGAAGAAGCCGTAGTGGGCCAGCACTGAGTAGAAGCCCAGCGCGGCGTGGCCTTTGCTCAGCACAAACAGGTCCCGCTCCGGCCAGTCCGGCCGGGCTGGATCGAACTTCATCGTTTCATAGACGGCGCAGAGCATTTCGATCACCGAGAAGGTGGTCGGGATGTGGCCGTGTCCGCTCGCGCGGGAGGCGCGCAGGATATTCCTGCGTATTTCTTTACAAGCAAGGTTCATTGCATCAATCAACTCATGTAACCCATCCAACCCATGTAACCCATTTAACCTATCGGGCTGCCAGGGAGTTCCGGGTTCCACTCGCGGAACGCTTCGATTTGCTGGTGCGCTCGCACTTTCTCGTGCTTGGCAAAGTCCTCCTCCAAGTCGAAGAAGATAATCTGGCTGCCGGAGAATTCGAAGGCAAAAGGGACATGTATGAGCCGGCTGAGCTGCTGCCGAACCTTCTTTTGGCGGTCGGGCGGGACGAAAAACAGGAGGAAGCCGCCGCCGCCGGCGCCGAGGAGCTTGCCCCCGATGGCTCCGGCAGAACGGGCCTCGTCGTATAGCGCGTCCACCTGCGGGTTGGAGACCCTGTCGCCCAGGCCGCGTTTGGCGAGCCAGGTCTGGTGCAGTAGTTCGCCGAAGGCGACCAGGTCTTGTTTGCTGCCGAGAATGGCGCTGCTTTGTTCCACGTATTCCTGCATTTGGCGCAGGAGGGACGCCCGTTCGTTCATGCTGCCGACATAGCTGGCGGCGATATCCGACGCGGTGCGTCTAACGCCGGTGTAGAAGAGCATTAGGTGCGAATTTAGCTCGTGCAGCCGCGCGTGCGAGAGGGGGAGCGGTTGGACCGAGAAATCGCCATTCGGCAGAAAGGTGAGCCGGTTGACGCCACCGTAGGCAGCGCACACCTGGTCCTGGGATCCGACGCTCTCCTTGAGGACTTCCTGCTCGAGGTAGATGCTTTCGGCGGCCAGTTGTTTCTTGCTGACCACCTGGCCTTTGAGCGCCAACAGGGCGTGGAGCAAGCCGACGGTGAAGGCCGAACTGGAGCCCATGCCGCTGCGGCTGGGCAGATCGCCGTCATGATGGATCTCCATGCCGCGGTTAATCTTCAAATACCGCAGGGTTTCGCGCACCGCCGGGTGCTGGATTTCCTCCACCTTCTGGCACATCTCGATGATGGAGTACATCACCCGGGTGCGGTGCTCGAAGAAGGGTGGCAGGTAGCGGCAGGTCAGGTAGCAGTATTTGTTGATGGTCGCCGCCAAAACGCTGCCGCCGTGTTGGCGATACCAAGCCGGATAGTCGGCGCCCCCGCCAAAGAATGAGATGCGGTATGGGGTGCGGCTGATTACCATAAAGTCTCCACGCTCAACGAATCGCCCCCATGACACCCTTCAGGTAATCATTGAGGATCACCCGGCTGGGTGGCGTCATGGTTTCAAGGGGCGGCAATCGGTCCTTGGGGAAGAACTCCAAGCGCAGGCTCTCATGGCTGCACGCCAGCCGGCCGCCGACGATGCGGCCCGTGAATATGATGTCCACCAGGTGCCGCTCATCGCCGTTGTCGTCATAGGTCACGATCCGGTCTTGCGGCTCGCTGTAGATGCCCTGCAGACCGGTCAGCTCAACCTCGAGGCCGGTTTCCTCCTGAGTCTCGCGAATCGCTGCCAAACTGACCGATTCCCCGGGCTCCACGCGCCCGCCTACCAATCCCCAAAGCACGCAATCTCGCCGCAATTCCAGCAAGACCGCTCCTGCCTCGTCCTCAACGAGCACAGCAACGCCCAGTTTGATGACGGTTGCGCTTGTTTTCTCCGAGCTAAACAACATGTAAAATCGGCCCAATCTACCGGGAACCGCACAGGGACGCAAGCGCGACTCGCGCCGGACCAGCAATTCTTTATGGCACCTGCGCCTGGTTCGGAGCCAACGCTCTAGCGTGTTTGCGGCCTCGGCCCCCCTAAAGGGTGGACTCCAAACATCCCAACCAGCCAAAATGAGAGCTGCTGGCGCCGAACTCGCGGCAGCCCGCGCGCGGCATACAAAGTTTAGCCCCACAACTGCTTCGCCTCTTTCCGTATCTGCTCAGGCCAGCCACGCTTCAAGGTTAAGGAATTCGGCTTGCCTCCCGTTATTTGCTCTGTCAGCTTGCGGTCATGTCAGTTTTGTCATACTCACCAATCTTGGTAAACCGTAAGACCTGCCGGATATGCGGATGCGCGGCGCTTACTCCGGTTGTTTCCTTAGGTGACCAGCACATATCCGGAGCCTTCGCCGATCCGAAGGGAAGACCACCTGTCCAGCGGCGAGTGCCGCTTGAGTTGGTTCGGTGCGACCCATCCCTGGATGAACATGCTTGCGGACTGGTGCAGTTGCGCCACACGGTGCCGCCCAAGGTGCTTTATCAGTCTTATTGGTATGAGTCCGGGATCAATCAAACCATGCGGGACAACCTAGCGGGAATCGCACAGACGGCAGAGAACACGGTGGGACTGCGATCGGGCGACCTGGTGCTCGACATCGGGTGTAACGACGGCACGTTGCTCAAGGCTTACCGGACGGAAGGCCTACGGCGGTTGGGCATCGATCCTTCGAATGTAGCCCTTCAGGCCCGAGCGGCTGGGTTGGAAGTGGTTAACGATTTCTTCTCGGCCGAAGCGGTTCGCCTGGCTGCTTCCGAACAGAAGCCAAAGGTGATTACTTCGATTGCCATGTTTTACGACTTGGAATACCCCAACACGTTCGTCCGGGATATTCAGGCAGTGCTGCACGAGCGAGGTCTGTGGGTGCTGGAATTGAGCTATCTGCCGACAATGTTGCAGATGAACAGCTTTGACACCATCTGCCACGAGCATCTGGAGTACTACTCGTTGGCCGCGCTGGAGCGGTTGCTCGCCGAGCACCAACTGGAAGTGGTAGATGTGACCCTCAACGATGTCAATGGCGGGAGTTTCCGCATCTGTGCAGGCCATGCCGGCAAGGTCACCGCCGCTCCGGAGGCACAGTCGCGGGTGCAGGAATTGCGCCTCAGAGAATTCGAGCTGGGTCTGGATACCGACATTCCCTATGCGGCCTTTCGGAACAACATTAAGAAGATTCGCAAGGACTTGCTGGCGTTTCTCAAGAAAGCCAAGGCGCAGAAGAAGGTGGTACACGGTTATGGGGCTTCGACCAAAGGCAACAGCACGCTTCAGTACTGTGGAATAACCCCCGACCTGGTCTCCGCTATAGCCGACCGCAACGAGCGGAAATGGGGGGCGGGCACCATCGGCACTAACATTCCGATCATCTCGGAAGCTGAGTCGAGGAAGAAGAAACCGGACTACTACCTGGTGCTGCCCTGGCACTTCATTGAGGAATTCAAGCAGCGCGAGAAGGAGTTCCTGGCGCGAGGCGGGCAGTTCGTGTTGCCGATGCCCACCGTGCATGTCGTTGGCAAATAGGAGCCGATGAAGCGCGCGGCCATTACGGGCGTAGCGGGTCAGGATGGCACTTACCTGGCAAGGTGGCTACTGCGCCAGGGTTATGAAGTGCATGGCCTCCTGCAGTTCCCCTTTGACCGCGAAGAACCCGGGTTGTGCAGGAGATATTCCGCCGAGGAAATGGCCGCGGTGCGGTGGTATAATGGCTCGCTGGAGGATCCATTCTCGCTGGTGCGTTTTCTGAAGGCCGCCAAACCGACGGAGATCTATCACTTGGCGGGCTTGACCGATTCACGCCAGAGCTTTGCGGTGCCGGAAGAAAGCGTGCTGGCTATAACCCTGGGAACTCTGCGGCTGCTGGAAGCAGCGCGGGAGCTTTGCCTGGACGCCCGGGTTTTCCTGGCCTCGTCAGCCGAGGTGTTCGGCGTGCCCGCTTACACCCCGCAGGACGAAAACACCCCGATGCGGCCATTTTCACCTTACGGCATTGCCAAGCTGGCGGCTGACCAGTTCGCGCGCCTGCACCGGGACCAATACAGTCAGTTTGTGGCGGTGGGAATTCTCTACAATCACGAGTCCTCGCTCCGTCCGCCAAACTACCTGAGCAGCCGAGTGGCGCGGGCGGTGGCGACGATCAAACAGGGACGGGCAAAGGAACTCCAGTTGGCGGACCTCAGCGCCCAACGCGACTGGAGCGACGCGCGGGACTTCGTGCGGGCGTTCTGGCTCACGCTACAGGTTCCGGCGCCGGGCGACTACGTTTTGGCCTCCGGCGTCAGCCGCCGAGTCGAGGATTTGGTGGCCTGTGCCTTTCGCGCAGCCGGCCTCGACCACCGCGAATTCGTGCACGTGACCAAACGCAGCCAGGAGTCAAAGCAAGTCGTCACCGGCTTGTGCGGCAACCCGCACAAGGCGGAAAAAGAGCTGGGCTGGCAGCGGGCGTGGAGTTTCGAGGAGACGGTGCAGGACCTCGTGCTGGCGGAACTGGAGAATCGCACGGAACTGCTGCGGGCCGACCCTTTGCCCTCCCGCCGTGGCCCCGCGACCCCGGCTTGATCAGCGACATAAGCCGCCACCTTACTTCGCCGGCTTTTGGCCCCAGGCCGTGAGGTCCGAATGGGTAATGCTGGGCACTTTGCGCAGGACCCAGCGCAGCGCAAATCGCGCCAGCCAGTTAAGGGGAGCGATGGGAGCCACGGCGATGGCGTGCAGGACTGCCTTTGACCATGGAGAAGTCAGGCGAGGTTCCAACCAAGTGCGGTATTCCTTCAACGAGTAGTGTCCCATAGCCCGACTCTGCAGGAGACGCGGCGGGCTGCACCAAGGCTCGCGAGGGACCACCCGCTGTTTGGCCCAATCCGGGTAATCGGGAAAAGACCAGATGAGGTTAGGCCACTTGAACATCCAGATCTCAAAGCTGCGAGATACCCACTGGGCATTGCCATAACGGATAATAACCCACGGCTGCGCCAGCACCAGCGCCTCGCTGGGCAGGGGGCTTTGAAAGATGACGCCCGCGTGGATGAAGACGGTCCCAAAATATTTCACCCGCTCCCGCTGGTTCCACACGGCGCGCTTCATCACCACCCCACCGATGAATGAGAGATAATCCCCCGCATCGGCCATAAGCTGATGCCGCTCCGGTGCGGTACGCGCGTATATCCGGTCTTGAACAAGACGGACTCGGCGCGCTTGGAGGCAGACCGACAGGTCGCCTGTCCTCACCTCGGCGTTGACGACGATCAGGCTGTAGTCCCGATGGGTGGCCGCGAGGACGGCCGCAATCGCGCCGGGCTTGAGCAGGTCGTCATCGGTGAAGAGCCAGCAATACTCGCCTTGCGCCAGCTCCACTGCCTTGCAGTAGTCCTGATCCACGCCGCCTTTCTGATCGAGCCGGACGTAACGCAAGCCAGGGCATCGGGACGCGAACCCCTTCACCACCTCCCCGGTGTTGTCCGTGGAGGCGCCATCCACCACCACAATTTCCACCTCGGGCGTGATTTGGCTGACGATGCTCTCCAGGGTTTCCCCGATGAACGCCGCTCGATTCAGCGTGGCAATGCAGATCGAGAGGCGCACTGCGCTCATGGCTTGACGAACTCCAGCGCGATGACACCTTCCCCAGGAAGCTGTTCCACCGATTCAAAGAAGCAGTATTCCCGAGCCACCATGTAAGGCTCGCGCCAGAATGGGTAATACCGATCTGTGCGCTTCCTAGTGGCGTTCCTCAGGAAAAGGCCGGGACTGCGTTCCCCAAATATCTTACTGTTGCGCGGTTCGCCGGTGACACTGAATATCCGCTCTCGCAGCAATTCTGTATCGTAGAAGCGCTGCCAGAAAACATGCCCATCCTCCCCTTGACTGAGAACCCCATATTCATTCCGGTCGATGTACTGCTCCGACGCCTCAGCCGCACAAGGCAACGTCAGCAGCAGGCGACCGCCCGGTTTCAGCAACTCCCACATCTTTTGGACCGCCTGCCGATCTTCCGGGATATGCTCCAAAACCGACATGCTCGTGATGGTGTCAAATGAACCGGGAGCAAATGGGACTTTTGAGATCAGGCAACTGTGCAACTTGCAGCGGGGCATCAAACCGCATGCTCGGATGAGTTTTTCGGTTTCCGCCAGGTCGGCTTTGTCTGGATTCACTAGCTCCGAGTGCAAGTCCGGATCCTGCATCAGATATAATGTGAACAACAACCGCGGCGACGAGACATCCAGGTGGCTTCTGGAGTTGCCTTGGACTAACGCACGCCATAATACGTCCATTTCGAAATACCGCGTTGAATCCAATGGAAAAACGACCAGCAGCAAGAGCGACTTTAGGTCCATCGGGGCCTGGCGCTTCAGCCATAATCGGATCGCCAGGTAAACACACTTTACCCGAAAGCCTAATCCGGGGACCCCAGCCAAGGCGGCCATTACCAGATAGACTGGGGTGAGTGTTAACCCCAGGATTCCCAACCCCGCCATCTGCAGCCGCGAAGGGGGCCCCAGACGCGATGACTGAAGGTAGATTCTTTTCGGTGCCGTAGTTTTCAAGAATGGCTCCAATCGGTCCTTAACATGCCTTTCGGAAGTGCCTATCTGCCAGCACCCGATGACCCGATTAATCCAGAATCCGGCGACATCGCGGTTGCCAGTTCAGGGCTGATGAACACATAGTTGAAGGCTCCGGAATTCGTCGATCTGGTTTTCATCCAAGCCGCCACATCCTGCTTCGTGACCAGTTTGGCAGGCTCGGTCGCAGTAAAAGCCTGGTAGCCTTTGTCCCAAAACAAATCAAATACCTTGCTAAAGTCCGGATTAAGCCCGGAAGGATGGAACTCCTGCAAACAAACCTCTAAGAGCCAGACCGGCTTCCGGGCACGACTCAACACGGCTTGCGCCCCGGCAAGAACCTGATACTCCGCCCCTTCCACGTCGATCTTGATAAACAACTGCTTATCAACAAACCGCGTGTTCAATACCACATCCAACGTCGAAACCGGAATCAGTTGTTTGTAGTTGGCCGAGTATCCGGCCCACCCTTTTATTAGAGAGGCAGACGGTCCGCTCGCCCCATATAGAGTCAGCAATCCAGGTCGATTACTAAGCGCCAGAGGAAAGATTTCCACCTGCTGCTCATATCCATTGACCATCACATTGCGCATCAAACAGTTGAGGTTCTGCGGTTGTGGTTCAAACGCAACCACCTGCTTGCCGCGCTGTGAAGCCAAACAAGTGTAATACCCCAGGTTGGCACCCACATCCACAAACACATCCGTATGCGCGAGCAGTCGGCTAATGATTGCAGTTTCCTCAATTTCAAACATCCCCTCGCGCATCAGCTTGTAGGCCGGATGAAACCCCGACACGAGCTTAAATCCCAAAGGAGTCAGAACCTCGGTAGTCCTTTTCCATACCCTAGTGCCCCACCAGTCTCTGAACACATGAACCTGCCAGCCTACCTTTTGGTGGACGGCGACAATCGTTTTAGATCTTCTGAGCAGGTCTTTGAGCGACTTCGAAAAACCTGAATTGGCGGCAGATTGCGCTTTTGACATTGGTCGGCTCGGAGGCGATTGCATGTCGTGGGTAATCATGCCAAAAGTCTTAGCTTGGCTGATTCCGGTGTCAATCGGCAACTGTCGGCGCAATTCCCTTCCCACGTCTCCCGTGTCGCCGCTGCAACGGGCGATTCACCCGGTATCACTCGACCGCATGGCAACCTCCAGAGCTCACAAGCCGGTCTGAAATCCAGAAGAACCGCTCTTGCGGTATCATCGACAGGCACTTCGCCGCCCAGTTTGATGGCGGTTGCGCCGGCACTCTCCGATTCGAATATCATGCGAATATACCCACAATCTAGCCGCAGCCGGCTTTGGTCGTCAAACTCAACCTGCCGCGGTTGTTGTGCCTGTCTCGGAGCCAGCAGCAGGGGCCGCATCGCGTCGAACACGGCCTTTTTGAGCCAACTCATGACGCAGAAGAGCTGAGCGCCGAGTTTCAGATGAGGCGAATATTCTGTTTTCTTTCACCCCGGAAATGAAGAAGACTTTGGCGATATGAATCAAACGAAAACAGGCCCGGGGGGTCGCCACTCGGTCATGCGTCAGTTCGGCCTTGTCGCACTCTGTCTCTTGGTGCCGCTAGGCGTCCTCTTCCAGGACGGGTTACGTCCTGGCCACACGGTCTTTTCGAATGACGGCCCGTTGGGTGCCATCAGCGCGAAGTGTGGCAGGCCTCCCGAGGTCTTCCTCGGCTTTTGGCAGGATTTGAATTGGCTCGGGGGGGCCGCGCCAACTCCTTCCCCAGCGGTTTCGGCGGCTCTTGCCGTTGTTGGCGGACCGCTGCTGTTCTCGAAGATTTACGCACCTTTCACCCTGTTGTTCCTGGGGCTGAGCGCCTGGCTCTGCTTCCGGCAGTGGAATCTCTCTCCCGTAGCATGCCTACTGGGCGGTCTGGCCGCCGCGTTGAACTCGGATTTCCTTTCCACCGCTTGCTGGGGTGTGGCGTCCCAACCATTGAGTTTCGGGCTCGACTTCCTGGCGCTGGCGGCGCTGGCCGACCAGACCTCACCCCGGCGGTGGCTGCGGGTGGCGCTGGCGGGTTTTGCGGTTGGCATGGGTGTGATGGAGGCGTTTGATATCGGGGCGATCTTCAGCGTGTTGCTGGCAGCGTTCATCCTTTTTCAGGCTTTGACCGGCGAAGGAACGGCACCTCGCAAGCTGGCCGCGGGCGTGGCTCGCCTCGCCTTAGTGGTCCTCTGCGCAGCCTTCATAGCTGTCTCGGCGGTCGTTGGGCTGGTCGGCACCCAGATCAAGGGGGTCGCCGGCATGGGGCAGGATGCGGAGAGCAAAGCCCAGCGCTGGGATGAGGCAACGATGTGGAGCCTGCCCAAGGCCGAAACCCTTAGCCTGCTCGTTCCGGGCCTGTTTGGCTATCGGATGGACACGCCTGAAGGGGGCAATTACTGGGGCCGCATTGGACGCCACGGGGCGTGGGACAGGTACTTCGCTTCAGGCAAGCAGGAACCGCGGCCTGATCCAAACAGGCTCTTTATCCGTTATAGCGGAGGTGGCAACTACGCGGGCGTGATTGTGGTGCTGATCGCCTTGTGGTCGGTGGCCCAGGCGTTTCGGAAGAGGGAGTCGGTCTTCCCGACTGCCCAACGCAAGATGATCTGGTTTTGGAGCGCGGTGGCGTTTGTTGGCCTGCTGATGGCTTTTGGCCGGTATGCGCCGCTCTACCATTTGTTCTACGCCCTGCCGTTTGCCTCGACCATCCGCAACCCGGCCAAATTCACTCATGTTGTCGAATGGGCGCTGGTGATCCTTTTTGCCTACGGTGTGCACGGCTTGACCCGGAGCTGGCAGGTCGCGCCGGCAGCGGCCGGCCGGGGGTTCTCGGCGCAATGGCGGGCCTGGTGGTCGAAGGCTGGGGCCTTTGACCGGAACTGGGTGAAAGGCTCGGTGATTGCTCTGGCCGCGAGCCTGGTGGGCTGGTTGATCTACTCCGCCTCGCGCGAGCGGTTGGTGGCCTACTTGCAGGAGGTGGGATTCGAGGGCGCCATGGCCGGCGACATCGCCGGTTTCAGCATCCGGCAGACGGGCTGGTTCGTGGTCTGGCTGGCGTTCGCCCTCAGCCTGCTGACCCTGCTACTGAGTGGCTGCTTCGACGGACGGCGGGCGCGGGCGGGGGCGATCCTGCTCGGGCTGCTGCTGGTGCTGGACCTGGGGCTGGCTAACTGGCGCTGGATCAAGACCTGGGATTGGGAGCAGAAGTACGCCACGAACCCGGTCATTGATTTCCTGCGCGAGAAGCCTTACGAACACCGGGTGGCGGGCCTGCCGTTCCATCCGCCGGGGCAGCTTGGGCTTCTCAACCAGCTTTACGACATCGAGTGGA
>CAIWJG010000172.1 GCA_903912925.1 uncultured Verrucomicrobia subdivision 3 bacterium
CCAGGAAGCATTGTTTCAACGTGGTAAGCGCCAAGCAATGGGAGCTTTGGAGAAGATCTACTACGAGGCCAAGCGGTGGAATCATCCGCCGAAGATTCCCCCAATCCATGCCCGGCAACGCCTGAGTTGATCGCCCAATATGTCCAGGCCTTCGAAAAGGTCTGGGCCCACCGCACCGAGCTGGCCAAGGCGTAGCGACTGATAAGACTGATAACAATTGCTCTTTTGACGCTGCGCGGGTGAGGCGGGGGACGGGAGCGAAGACTGATACGGACCGACACCGGATGAGGTCAGCGATAAACCTCGCGGCGGTGACGCACACGGTTAATGCGCACGACACGAATCTCGTCGGCAATCTCGTAGATCACGCGGTAGTCGCCCACGCGGATGCGCCAATCGTTTTTGCTACCCGCCAGTTTGCGGCAGCCAGACGGCCGCGGGTTCGTCGCGAGTCCTTGAATCGCCACGATGACGCGGTCGTGTATTTCGGACGAGAGACGAACGAGGTCTCTTTCGGCGCCGCGTTCAAGCAGGACGCGATACATGGTCACTTACGGCCACGCTCGGCGAGATAGTCCTCCAGCGGGCGGTAGTGGAGGGGCTTGCGGCGGGCGTGCTTCAGCCAGGCTGCGTCGTCCATGTCCTCCACGCGCTCCAATAGTTCTTTATAATCCTTGATGGGGATGATGACGGAGACAGGTTTGCCTTTCCGCGTCACGATTTCGGGTTCGGACAGCGTTGCTTTCATGGTGATAATCTACTGGGCGATTGGTTTCGAGTAAATCTGATTTGGGTTTGGCGCCGTTTGCGGCGCTGCCTACAGCAATGGAAAACACCTCTTCCTGCCGCTCATCTACGGCGAAGCCCCTGAGTTGATCGCCCAATACGTCCAAGCCTTCGAAAAAGTCTGGGCCCACCGCACCGAGCTGGCCAAGGCGTAACGCAGACCCGGAAATCTGCGTCACGGGGAAGCGGTCTGCTGCCGGGAGCATTCGCCCGGCGACTCCGTCTAATCCGGTATGAAACGTTGGACGCTATTGTCGGTTCTGCTCGTTCTCATTGTGGCGGCTGCACTCCCGTGTTTCGGGGCCGGGTTGATCATTGTTGATGACACAAGCTGGCGGCCGGGTCCTTGGCCGCCCATCCCTCCGCACCCGTGGCCGCATCCCTTTCCGCCGCCCCGCCCTTACGCTTTTGCCCCGCTGGACGTGAATTACGTCAAGGTCCGCACCCGCATCACCGACCAGGTCGCCGTCACGTCGGTGGACCAGGAGTTCTTCAACCCGAACCCGGCGCGGCTGGAAGGCACATTCGTGTTCCCCGTCCCCAAAGGCGCGCACATCGACAAGTTTACGATGGAGATTGACGGCAAGCAGGTCGAAGCCGAACTGCTGCCTGCCGAGAAGGCGCGTCGGATCTATGAGGACATCGTCCGCAAACTGAAGGACCCGGCACTGCTCGAATATGCCGGGCGCGACATCTTCAAGGCGCGCATCTTCCCGATCGAGCCGAACAGCAAGAAGCGCATTACGCTCTCCTACACGGAACTGCTGAAGGCGGATGACGGGCTCGTGAGCTACGCGCTGCCGCTCAACACCGAGAAGTTCTCCGCCAAGCCGATCAGGAACGTCAGTGTGCAGGTGGACCTGGAGAGCAAGCGCCCGCTCAAGTCTATCTACTCGCCCAGCCATTCAGTCGAGGTGAAGCGGCACGGTACTGACCGGGCCACGGCTGGGTATGAGGCCACCGATGTGCGGCCGGACACCGACTTCGCGCTCTACTTTGCGCCAGAGAAGGATGAGATCGGCGTCAACCTGCTGACGCACCGCCAGGGGGATGGGGACGGCTATTTCCTGCTGCTCGCATCACCGGGCGTGGACGTTAAGGAAAGGCAGGTCGTCATGAAGGACATCGCGTTCGTGCTGGACACCTCCGGCTCGATGGCCGGCAAGAAGCTGGACCAGGCCAAAAAGGCCCTTCAATTCTGCGTGGAGAACCTCAACGACGGCGACCGCTTCGAGATCATCCGTTTCTCAACCGAGGTCGAGCCGCTGTTCGACAAGCTCGTCAAGGCCACCAAGCAAAGCCGCGCCAAGGCCGACGATTTCATCAAAGACCTCAGGCCCATGGGCGGCACCGCCATTGACAACGCGTTGCGCAAGGCTCTGGCACTTCGGCCCGGCGGCGAGGACCGGCCGTTTGTAGTCATCTTCCTTACCGATGGCCGACCCACCATCGGCACCACGGACGAGGAGCAGATCATCGCTAACGTGAAGAAGGAGAACGATGGCCGCACGCGCATCTTCTGCTTTGGCATCGGCACCGATGTGAACACGCACCTGCTGGACCGGATCACCGAGGATACGCGCGCCGTCAGCCAGTACGTCCTGCCGGAGGAGGATCTGGAGGTGAAGGTCTCCAGCTTCTTCTCGAAGATCAAGGAGCCGGTCCTGGCCAATCCCACGCTGCGCTTCGGCGGCAGCATCCGCGCGACCAAGCTCTACCCCTCGCCGCTGCCCGACTTGTTCAAGGGCGAGCAACTGGTATTAGTGGGACGCTATTCCGGCAAAGGCGATGCGGCGGTCACCGTCGAGGGCGCCGTGAATGGCACCGCCAGGAAATTCACCTACGAAGTAAACTTCCCGAATGAGGCATCCGGGAATGAGTTCATCCCGCGCCTCTGGGCCACGCGGCGCGTCGGCTACCTGCTGGATGAAATCCGGCTGCACGGCGAGAACGCCGAACTGCGCGACGAAGTGAGCGAGCTGGCCCGCAAGTACAGCATCGTGACGCCCTACACCGCCTACCTGATCCTGGAGGACGAAACCCATCGCAACGTGCCGATGCCCATGCGCTCGCTGCAATCATTCGACGGCGACCGCAACGCGCGCAAAGATGCGGCCCAAGCCTGGAGCGATTTCAAAGATGAGCGCGGCGGCGCGGCAGGCGTGGGGGGTGCCCGCTATGGACTGGCCCTCAAATCAGCGAATGCGGCAGCGCCCGCGGCGGCCAGCGGCGCTCTCGAATCGCGCCGGGCACTCGGGCTCGCCGGAGTGCCGAGCGGCGCGCCCACAGAATCGCCGACCGACAAAAGCAAAGAGCGGCTCGTGCAATACTCACAGCAGGGACAATTTGTTGCCGGCAAGAGCTTCTTCCAGAACGGCCAGCAATGGACTGACTCCGCCGTCCAGAAGCAGACCAATGCCCAGCGCGTGCGCATTCAGTTCGGATCAGCCGAATACTTCGATCTGGTCGCCAAGCAGCCCAAGGCCCTTCCCTGGCTGGCGCTGGGGCAGAACGTCCAGTTCGTCCTCAACGACACAGTCTATGACATCTACGAGTAATCTCCCGACTAGTCCGGATAGACAAATTCCACCAGCAACTTCACATCCGGATGCAGGCTCTGTTTGACCGGGCAGGCTTTGGCTGCGGCTTCCAACTTGGCCCGGTCCGCAGCGGATATCGGTTTGCCTTTGGGGAAGACCAACCGGGTCTTGAGTGAGCCGATGCGACGGACGGGGTCAGCGGTCATTTCCTTAATCACCTGGACCTGGAGGCCGTCAATGTTGAGGTCGCTGCGCTTCGCCACCAAGCCCATGATCGTCGCCATGCAGGTGCCCAAGGCCGTGGCGACCAGGTCAGTCGGCGAGAAGGAAGCGCCTTTGCCACCGTTATCCACCGGTGCGTCCGTGATCAAAGTCTTCTTGAACGGACCATGGATTGCGGTGCACAGGAGCCCGCCTTCGTATGTAATGTTGATTTCAACGGCCATAAAATGAATGAGTTAAGCGATTAAATGTGGCGCGCACTATAGGGTCGGCAGCCACCCAATCAAAGCCCGCATTTGGGATAGAGAGGCTTGCAATCAGGTTCATGGCCATCACTATCGCTCACCCGAGCTCAGCGTATAGTGTCTCCGGGTGCAAAAGCTTTGACAAGCACCCCGCTTCCGCGAGAATGCCTCGGAGTTTATGCAGTGGGTTAAATCCCTTTCTTTCGGTCTGTCGCTCCCGTTGGCGCTGCTCAGTGTGGCAATGCTGTCCGCCGGGTGCTGTACCGCGGGCAAAACGCCATTATTCATTGCGTCCGGACCCGGCTGGCACGTCCAGGAAGGTCAGGCCCTCTGGCGACCTCGGCAGGGCTACCCGGAAATCGGCGGCGATGTAGTAATGGCCAGCCACGAGGACGGTCGCTGCCTGATTCAGTTTGCCAAGACGCCCATGTCGCTGGTCGTGGCTCAAACCACCGGCACCAACTGGCTGATCCAGTTTCCGCCGGCCCAGATGAGTTTCCGAGGTCGCCGGCAGCCGCCCACACATTTTGCGTGGCTATACCTGCACGCCGCCCTTACCGGGGTAGCGCTGGCCCCGCCCTTCCGTTTTGAGCGCGAGCCGGACGGAGGCTGGCGGTTGGAGAACACCCGCTCGGGCGAAACTTTGAAGGGCTTCCTCGCGCCGTGAGTTCGTTGCTGAGGCGCTGGTGGTGGGTCCTGCTGATCCTGGCTGTTGGCCTCGGGTTCTGGCGGCTCCGCTTTGACGTGGACATCCTCAACCTGTTGCCGCCCGATGAGCCCACGGTGCAGGGTCTGAAGCTTTACCAGCAGCATTTCACCAATGCCCGGGAACTGGTGATCACGCTGCGCGCGCCAGAGGCCGAACAGGCAGAGCGTTTGGCGGGTGCGTTGGCGGTCTGCTTGCGCGAACAGAGCAACCTGGTCGCCAGCGTTTCGTGGCAGCCGCCCTGGATGGAAGATCCGGCCCAAATGGCGGAACTGCTTGGCTGGCTGTGGTTCAATCAGCCGCCCGGGGATTTTGGCGCGCTGACCAACCGGCTGGCGGCCAGCCAACTCAAGTCCGTGTTGGACCAGACCAAGGAACTGCTCACGACTTCCATGTCGCCCATGGATGTGGCCCGGCGCGCCTTCGATCCGTTTAACCTGCTGGACATGCCTGCGCTGACGAATGTAGGTGGCTTCTCGATGCAACAGGGACAGCCCCAAATGCTTTCAGGATTTGCCTCCTCCCAGGGGACCTTCCGCATGGTCTTCGTTCAATCAGCGATCGACCTGACGAGTTATCGTGCGTGCGAGAGTTGGCTTAAATCCATGCGCGCGGTCGTGGCCGATCTGCAGGCCGGGCCAGCGGGAGGGGAGTGGAAAGGCGTCGTGGTCCGCTTTACCGGAAGGCCGGTGTTTGTGAGGGAAATCGCTTCCAGCATGCAGCATGATATGAGCGGCTCGGTGATCGGAACATCCGCCATCATCGCGTTGCTGTTTTGGCTGACGCACCGGCGGTGGCTGCCCATGTTCTGGTTGTTGACGTTGCTGGCGCTCATCCTGGTCGCGACGCTGGCGCTGGGGGGGCTGATTTTGGGGACGATCAGCGTGGTGAGTATGGGATTTGCCGCTATCCTGCTCGGATTGGCCGTGGATTATGCCGTGGTTCACTATCAGGAGGCGCTGGCGCACCCCCAACTGTCGGTGCCGGAAATCCGCCGGGCCATTGCGCCCAGTATTCTTTGGGCGGCCATCACCACGATGAGCGCGTTCCTGGTCCTGAACCTGGGTGGATTGCCCGGTTTGGGGCAGTTGGGCACGCTCGTGGCCGTGGGGATTGGCGTGTCGGCATTGGTCATGGTGATGATCTACTTGCCCCCGCTGTTTCCGGGACGCAGGAAGGCTCCGCCGGGTCTGGCCCCGGCAAAATGGTGGTCCTATTTTATCCCGCCCCAACACAAGAGTGGGCTCCCCGCCCCAACGTCAACCCACGAGCCACAGGCTGAATTGGATCCCCTTCGTGGTGCAACCGGAAGCGCGCCCGGGCCCCGCATTGCGCTGGTGTTGACAGGGGTGATCCTCTTGACGGCATGTGTGGTGTTGTGTGTTCAGCGTCCGGGTCTGGACAAGACCGGCAACGCCCTGCGGCCACAACGCGGCGAAGCGGAGACGGCGCTGATGGAGATCACGTCCGAAATGGGGCTGCCGCCGGAGCCACTCTGGCTGATCATCGCCGGCCAGCAGGAGTCCGAAGTCTATCGGCGCCTCACCATCGCCGAGGGCTTGCTCAACAGCGCGGTGTCGAATCATGTTATCGGTGCGTATTTGCTGCCGGGCGCGCTATGGCCGCGCGCCGAGCATCAGGCGGCTAATCGGGCGGCGGCCGAGGTGTTGGGGAGGCAAGGCCCTATGCTGCGCGAGGCGGCTTTGCGTGAAGGCTTCAACACCAATGCTTTGGTTCTGACGGACGAGTTGGTGCGGACCTGGGCCCGTGCCGGGGCCAGCGCGGGCGTTCTCTGGCCGACCAACTCCGCGAGTCAGTGGCTGCTGAAACGGTTCGTGGCGCGCTCGCCCAACGAATGGCTGGTAATGGGTCTGATTTACCCGGCAACCAATCAGGTTGACGCAGCGTCTCTGCCCGCCTTGTCCGCCCGCCTGGCTGAGCACCGGGCGTTCCTCTCCGGCTGGGAGTTGCTTGGAACGACGACCCTGAAGCGAGTACAGGGGAGGCTGTGGCAGTTGGTGACGCCTATGGTTGTGCTCGTGCTGGCTTCTCTCTGGTTCGCCTTTCGCCGGGCGACCGAGATTCTCCTGGGTGTGGCGGTCTTGCTTCTAAGCGGTCTGTGCTTGCTGGCAACGATGGCCGTGGCCGGCTGGTCCTGGAACCTGCTGAACCTGATGGCCCTACCCCTGATGTTGGGTACCGGAGTGGACTACAGCATTTTCATCCAATTGGCACTGCGCCGTCATGGCGGGGATCTGGGCCAGGTTCGGCGCTCCATCGGGCGGGCGCTGTTGCTGTGCGGTGGGACGGCCATGGCCGGGTTCGGTTCGCTGGCCTGGTCCAGCAATCCTGGCATGGCGAGCCTGGGCGAGGTGTGCGCGATTGGCATCGGGGCCAATATGCTCATTGCCGTGTTCCTGCTTCCGGCATGGTGGGTGAGGCTAAATCCGAATACCGAAAACCGAAGTCCGAAGGCCCCCTCTTCCTTTTATCGCGTGGGTCTGTGGCGGCTTGGCTTGGCCATCGTGCGAGTCCTGCCGGCGTGGTTGGTGAAGGGATTCTGCGTCACCGTCGCCGAGTTGCATTTCCGGTTGGGGCGGCAGCGGCGTGAAGTGGTGGTGCAGAACCTCCTCCCTGCACTTTCCGGCAACCGCCCGGAGGCGGAGAAAACCGCCCGGAGGCTCTATCGGAACTTTGCTGCGAAGCTCGTGGATTTGTGGCGTGTCGAGGGCGGCGCGCCGGTGCGAGACTGGTTGACCGAACCCGCTGGGCTGGAAATCATCCGCGCCGCCCGTCAACGCGGGCACGGCATCCTTTTTATCACGCTTCATTTGGGCAACTGGGAGCATGGCGGATTGTTGCTGGCCGAGGCGGGCATTGAGTTAACCGTGTTGACGCTGGCGGAGCCTGACGATGAGCTGACTAAGCTTCGGATGGCCTCGCGCGAACGCTGGAAGATACAGACCCTGATCATCGGAACGGACAGCTTCGCCTTTCTGGAGGTCATCAAGCGACTTCAGGCGGGAGCGGCCCTGGCGATATCACTGGATCGGCCACCGATGCGGAGCGGCGTGCCAGTGGAGTTGTTCGGCCAGGCGTTCGAAGCGTCGGCTGGCGCGGCAGAATTGGCGCGGGCGTCGGGCTGCGCGTTGATCGGGGTAACCATCGTTCGCCGGCGCGCGGGGTTTGCCGTGAAGGTGCTCCCGGAGTTCACTTATGATCGGCAGGCGCTGGGCAATCGCGAAGCCCGCCGGGCCTTAACCCAGCAAATCCTGCGTGCATTCGAGCCGCAGATCCGCGAGGATATAGACCAATGGTACCAATTCGTTCCGATCTGGCCAAACAAAGCACCCGGTCAAGAATAGCCGGGGCGCACCTTGTCTGTACCACCAGTAGGGACGAAGGGCGTCCCCTCCCCATGAATTCTGGGAACATCCAACATCCATTGATTGCGCGAATGACAGGTGTTGGATGTTGGATGTTGGATGGTGGATGTTGGATGTTCGGCTCCGGAATTCGGGGAACTCTCTTGCCCGCGTTGCGGCGCTGCTTCTGGATTCCGTTGTGTGCGGTGGTATCCCTTGCTCACGCGGGTGACCCCGCCGGCCGATTCGACCAATGGTTCGCGGTTCAGACCAACCTGCAGAGCTGGTCCGCAGACTTCACTCAGACCCGCTCGCTCAAGGTGCTCGCCCAGCCGCTGGTTGCCACCGGCAAGGTCTGGGTGACGACCCCGGGCCTGTTTCGCTGGGAGCTGGGCCAGCCAGCGCAGACCATCGCGTTGCGCCAGCCCAACCAACTGCTCATCATTTACCCGCGGCTCAAGCGGGCGGAGAAATACGCCCTGAGCGCCGCGCCGACCGGTCCGCTGAAGGACGCGCTGGCCCTGATGGACGCCACCCTCCCCCGCGATCGGGCCACCATGGAAGAGCGCTTTCGCCTGCTCTCGGCGGCCGAAACCAATTCGCTGCTGCAAATGACGCTCCAGCCCAGGAGCGCCTCTGCCCGCAAATTTATCAGTGAGATTCTGATCGCCTTTCGCACCAACGATTTCGCGATCGCAGTCACCGAGTTGAAGTTTGCCGACGGCTCCAGCCTGCGCAACGATTTCACCAACACGGTGCTCAACCAGCCGATTGCCCCGGAGCTGTTCGAGGTCAAGCTGGCGCCGGATTTCACCGTGGTGGAGCCGATGCGCCAATGACCACCATGCCCAGGCCATTGCCAGAGGCCCTCAAGTTGTTGCCTCATGGCCCGGAATTCCGCTTCCTGGATCGCTTGCTGAGCCTGGTCCCGGGCAAGGAGGGCGTCGGCGAGTATGTGGTTCGCGGCGACGAATACTACCTGCGCGGCCATCTTCCCGGTGAACCGATCTTCCCCGGCGTGCTCCTGATTGAAGCCGCCGCGCAATTGGCCGGTGTGATTGCGCAGAATGATCCGGCGATTCCATCCTTGCCGGGACTGAAACTCACCGCGCTGCGCGCCGTCAAGATTCTCGGCTCGGCTCGGCCCGGGCAAACGGTCCGGCTCGAAGCCTCCATTACGGGCCGTCTGGGCACTTTGGTCCAGGCCAAGGCCTCCGCCTTCGTCTCGAACACCCTGGTGATGCACGCCGACCTTACCTTGAGCGGCACGGCCGAGGACAGCTCCGCACAATCATAGATAGACACAGATAGGGGCTGCTCAAGACCGCGCTTTCCCATGACGAGAATCCCTTCACCGGACAGTGACTCAAAGCAAGGCGAATTTCGATTCGAGCGGGACACGTTTGCTTTTGCCAATGAGCTGATTTGGCAATACCGCTTTGACCCGGTGACGAAGGCCATGACTGTTTCCCGCAATCATCCGCCCCCCACCTATTCCCATCGCTGCTTCATGGTGGTCAAATCGGCCCGGCAGTTCCTTTACCATGCCCGGTTCGAACCAGGCTTGCCGATTGCGGAGCCGGAAGTCTATCGCCAGCTCATCCGTCAAGTCCTCTCACGCAATCCCCGCCGGGCGAGCGCCACGCCGGAGCGAATAGTGATACCCGGCTATGACGGCTTGCGCGCCCTGAGCCAGGCTCAGGAACTGTTGCTCAAAGCCGAATGCGGCGCTCCGTGGCAATCCTATTTTCTGCGAAGCCACTGGCGAATGGTGTTCCCGATTTGGGGACGACACCAGGAACGGATCGCACATCAACTCCGGGAGCGCGTGAGCCAGGGCTCTATGCCCGCCGTGCACCTCTTTCGCTTTCCCCGCATCACGATCAACCACGGGATCATGCTGTTTGGAATGGCGGAGTCAGAGAGGGACATCCAGTTTGAAGCCTATGATCCGAATCTTCCGACCCACCCAGCCAAGCTCATTTACGACCGGGCTCAGAGGCGATTTTCATTTCCCCCAACCTGCTATTGGCCCGGGGGAGAGCTGAGCGTCATCGAAATCTTTTGCGGCGGACTCGGCTGAGCCACGAACGGGGAGCACGGAGTAGTGGAGTGCTGGGAGACAATTGGTTACATGAGTTGCTTGGGTTGCATGGTTACATAGGGCAGCGGCACGAGGCACTCATGCAACGATGTAACTATGTAACTATGTAACCGTGCTGGCGCGGCTCTTCGGCTGCCAGAAGCCGATGCCAAAGAACAGCGTGCCGCAGGCATTCAGCCCCAGAATGAAGCCGATATTGTAGCCTCGCCCCTCATTGTTCCGGGCATAGATCGGGAGATCCTTGCCGAATACCAGGGTCGGCAAGGCGGCGGGCATCAAGGCCCCGTGCATCATGCCGGTGAAAAAGCCGGCTACCCGCTCTGGGGCATAAGTCCGGGGTGCGGCACGGTCATAGCCGAAACCCAAGGCCAGGCTCATCACCACCAGGGCCGCGATTTTGATCGCCTGTCCTCGCACGTTGGAGGACGACGTGATCGTTGCGTTTGGATCTGGCGCCGGGGTTGGCATGGCCCACAGCATGTTCCGGCGCGGCGCCCCCGAGCAAGCAGATACCACCACACGTTATCCGACCTAACCTTTCTTGTCAGATTGTTAAAGCCCAGCAACGCGCCCACTTTGAGAAGGCCTTCTATGAGAATTACCCGAGAAAGGAATTGGTACGCCAGCGAGGGTCTCAGCCCATGCTCGAAGATAAGCGGACGCCACAGGACGAGATTAGCGCTTTGAAATCTTCTGCTCAAAAAGGGGATGCGGCGGCGCAGACCTGGTTAGGCTGGAAATCCTCCAATGGGCAAGGTGTCCCACAGAACTGGGAGGAAGCTCTCAATTGGCACTCCAAAGCCGCCGAGCAGGGGGTGCTACAGCGCAGAACAATTTGGGTGCAATGTGCCAAAACCTGCCGTGACAGTTATTCTTCACAACGGCCAAGCATTGCGGACAGATTTCGTGGAAGCTTACAAGTGGAATTGCCTTGCCGCTGCTCAAGGCTATACCAAGGCGGTAAGCAATCGGGATAATTTGGAGGGGTCGCTGACGCCGGAGCAGATTACGGAAGGCCGGAGGCGCGCAAGGCGCTGACGAAGTTGGCCAATGCGCCAAAACCAGCCGAACTGGCTCAACGAGGGTTTGGCCTTTATGAGCAGTTCCGACCAACAATCCCTGAAGGTGTGCAGGGGTGGGGTGCAAAAGGAGAATTGGATCTTGATCGGATCCGGAAGCTGGCCCTCCAAACGCATTGATCCCTTTGCTCGTTTAGTTCCAGGCCAATCCAAATGCACAGGCGGCTTCGCGGGCTCTTTTTCTTGGCTGCTGTCGTGGGGATGTTCGAGGGCAGGAATGTTGGGGGCCAAACGAAGTGGCTGACATGAACCTCTGCAACTAACTTCCGTCAACTACTGCATCCATGTCAGCCAAAACAACATCGCCCCAGGTTTGCAGATTGTCAAATGAGCCCGCTGGTTTTCGGGTTGGCGTTGAATAGCCCTCGGTGCTGTTTCTTTAGCTGCCGAGGTGGGGAAGGTCAGGGCTGAGAACTTGGTCCAACTTGCGTGCTGCGGCCTTCTCTCAGTTTGGTGCTTTCTGAGAGCTTTGAACGGCCTTGAGCCGGAATGAAGACTGAGGGGTAGGGAAATGGTGGTGAGGTCAAGCTCAGAGGCTCACCGCTTCAAAACTCCTTCCGCAATTGAGGCAGGAGGAGTTTTCATTGTGCGTCCGGTATGCTGACGCCCCGGAAACAGATGTCGGCGGCTTTCGGGTTGGGATTTCAAACAGATCCCGCCTCACCAAGATCCACTTTCTGACACCAATGAACAGCAGTGAACGTGGTTGAATTTCCCTGAATGTGTTATACGAGAGTGTTATACGAGCGCGGCACGGAGGCTAGCAGCCTGTCGGACTTAGCCCCTCGATTTTGTGGGTGAACGGGTGGCATGCGGGATACGAGGCCATACAACGGGCCGTTCCAACCGCGATCTGCGGTTTTGGTCGGCTCACTCCAGCGTTCCTACCGCCACCACAC
>CAIWJG010000173.1 GCA_903912925.1 uncultured Verrucomicrobia subdivision 3 bacterium
AGCGAATCTTTGAGGCTCAGACTACTGTTTCTTGAGGTTTTTCAACAAGCCAACCACCAACGAGGCCAAACATTCAGCCTATCCAGAGCGAGATAAACCCTTGCCCTGCGCACCCAGGGATAGTTCTTTCTCAGACACTATTTAGCATTTCAGCATTTCAGCGTTTCAGCATTTCAGCGTTTGCTCTGGGGTCCGTAGTTCTGTGGTCCGCCCTCCCGGCCCGGGCCCAGTGGCTCAGCCAATCCATCGCCCTCAAGACCGGCTGGAATGCGGTTTACCTGCACGTGGACCCCTCGTACAACACCTTGGCGAACACGGTCGGCGCGGACGCCAGCAACCCGATCCTCGAGGTTTGGCGCTGGCTGCCCGCCGTCTCCACGGCCCAGTTCGCGCAGTCCCCGGCGCAGCCGCTGGACAGCTCGCAGTGGGCGAGCTGGAGCCGCAACGCGGCCACCACGCAGATCCTGCAGCGGCTCATCGGCAACTCCGCCTATCTCGTCCGCTCGGCCTCGAACTACACCTGGACCGTCAAGGGCAAGCCGCTCGCGCCCGGCTACGTCTGGACCACCACCGGCCTGAACTTCCTCGGCTTCCCCACCCTGGCCAGCAACCCGCCCACCTTTGACACGTTCCTCGCCCAAGCCCCGTCGCTCCAGGCCAACGCCGAGATTTACTACTACCCGGGCGGGGAGATGGGGACGAACAACCCGCTGCGGCTCTATTACACGCGCAGTCTCAAGGTCAATCGCGGCCAGGCCTACTGGATCCGCTCCGGCACCCTGTATAACCGCTACTTCGCCCCCTTCGAGCTGGTGATGTCCGGCACCGGGCTGGACTTCGGCACGAACCTGAACACCGCCATCGTGCGCCTGCGCAACCTTACCGCCAACAGCCTCACCGTCAGCCTCCAACTGCTCGCCTCCGAAACCCCGCCCACCGGCCAGGCCGCCATCGCCGGCACCCCTCCCATGCTCGTCCGGGGCGCCATCAACATGACCAATCTCACCTACCCCTGCACCAATCTCCCGGTCGGCTCGGCGAGTTCCTGGACCCTCGCCGCTAGCGGCCAGACCGGCTCGGAAGTGGAAGTCGTGCTGGGCCTCAACCGTTCCGCCATGACCAACGCCCCCGGCACATTGCGGGCCGGCGTCCTGCGCTTCACCGATTCGCTCGGCCAAGGGCAGGTGGACACCTCCGTCTCCGCCTATGCCGGCTCCACCGCCGGTCTGTGGGTCGGCGCTGCCGCGGTCACGCAGGTCGGGGCATACCTCAATACCTACGCCCGGGGCGCCGCAAATCCCATCTACGTCACCAACGGCACGACGGTGGTCACCAACGACCTTGTCTTCACCAACAACGGCGCCTACGTCGTCACCAGCCTCAACACCAACCTCGGCCCCGTGCCCGCCGCCTATCCCTTGCGCCTCATCATCCACAACCCGTCGGGCAGCGGCTGCGCCCTCCTGCTCCAGCGCGTTTTCTGCGGCACCGGCCTCTACTCCAACAGCGTCGTCGCCACCGCCGAGTCCGCCCTCCGCCCCGCCGAACTGGCCAGCGCCCGCCGCATCAGCGCCGTCCATCTCCCCTGGTCCGCCGCCAACACCCCTTGGTCCTTCAGCGGCAACCTCGGCGGCGGCAGCGCCCTTACCGCCACCGTCACCGACAGCTACAAAAACCGCGGCTCGAACCCCTTCCTCCACGGCTACCACCCCGACCACGACAACCTCGACTCGACCTTCACCCAGGAACTCGCGCAGGGCAGCGAGTCCTACACCATCCAGCGCCAGATCACGCTCCAGGTCACCCCGCCGTCCTCCGACTTCGCCAGCCTCACCGCCGGCAACCAGAGCCTCACCGGCACCTATCTCGAGACCATCCGCCTCCTCGGCCTCGCCCGCGCCGGCGGCACGAACGACACTCGCTCCTTCCAGGTCGCCGGCGCTTTCAGCCTCCAGCGCATTTCCGAAGTAACCACGCTTACCACGCCCTGAGTATGAAGGCTGGGAAACATCCAACCTCGAACATCGAACATCCAACATCCAATGAACGCACGACGCCGGCCAATTGGATGTTCGATGTTGGATGTTGGATGTTCGATGTTCGATGTTGGATTTTCGATATTAGCCACCCCTTTATGAAGACCGCCGCCTCCCATTTTACAAAGTTTACAAAGAACCCCAATTCAAACTCATTTATGAAATCAAACACACCAAACCTGCCTGCCATCCGCGTGCCGTCGCTGCGCTTCATCCTGCCCGGCATTCTTCTCTTCCTCCTCGCCCTGGCCCCGGCGCTCTGCCGGGCGGACGCCTACCCACCCGACCGCTTAACTTACCAAGGCTATCTCACGGATGCCAACGGCACGGCTCTCGCCACCAATGCGCCCAAGAACTACGACCTGGTCTTCCGCGTGTACAGCGCCGCAACCGGCGGCACCGCGCTCTGGACCGAGCAGCAGACTGTGACGGTGGATCGGGGCTACTTCAACGTACTCCTGGGCGAGGGCACCCAGGTGCTCCCCGAGGCGCACGACGCCCTTTCCTCCCTGTTTGTCGGCGGCAACGCCTCCGACCGCTACGTTGAAACAACCGTCAAGAAGATCGGATCCGGCAATACGGATGCCACCATTTCGCCCCGCCTGCGCCTGCTTACGTCTCCTTATGCCTACCTGGCCAAGTACTCAATGAACGCCAACTGCCTGGTCAACTCCAACAGCGTCCAGGTGATCAGTGTCTCGGGCACGAACGTCACGGTGCCTGGTACTGTCACCGCGACCACCTTTGACGGTGGTGGAACCATTCCGCTGGGGGGTATCATCATGTGGTCCGGCAGCACTGCGCCCACCGGCTGGGCTTTGTGTAATGGAACCAACCTCAATGGGTGGCAGACCCCGAACTTAAGCGGGCGCTTTGTTTTGGCGTCAGGCAGCGTTACCGGATTGACGAGCCGTGTGGCGGGCGCTTCCGGCGGGGAAGAGACGCACGTGCTCACCACCAACGAAATGCCGGTGCATGTTCACCGATTCGTGACCAGCCCGACGAATGTGGTACTCGTCGTCAATCAGTACCTGCCCGGCCAGCTTCCCGACGCTGGAGCTGGTGGTGGTTATGGATATCTCATGGAGGACGTACCCGCCGTGTTGCCAGCGGGCGGCGGTCTGGCCCACACCAACATGCCACCCTACTACGTGTTGGCCTACATCATGCGGGTGAAATAGCGCGTCCAGTGGCGCCTCGAAAAGCAATCCATCGGCCATGAAAACTCTCTGCAAACCTTCGGCTCCGGATCGGTGTCCCGGCGGTCGGGGACCGCGGTCGCCTGCCACCGTGACCTGCGCTACGTTCCCCGCCAAGGCCGGCCCAGCTTCCCCCGTGAAGTCTTTCCCTTCCTTCGTAGCAGCCGACGGCAGTCGGCTCCAACTTCACTCAGCTTCCCCCGTGAAGTCTTTCCCTTCCTTCACTCGGCCTGGCTATCGGCTATTTCCCCTTGGATGTTCGATGTTCGATGTTGGATGTTGGATGTTCAGTTCGCTTCCCGGTGCCATCTTATGGTTAGCCTTGCTGGGCAGCCTGGGCGCGAACGCGGAAACGCTCAAAACACCGCTGGGATTCGATCAGAACGCCATTCCCTACAATTTCCAATCTCAGCGCGGCGTGCCGATCTCGATGACGGTCAGCAACCCGCCCGGTTCCGATGGCCGGATGACCAATTACAACCAATCCACCGGCGCCATCGGCCTGCCGACCACCAACCAGTTCCGGAACTTTCTCGCCTTGGGCGCCGGCCTCGGTTTGGCCCGGGCCGACTGGCTCAGTCGGTCCAATTCGACCCTCCTGAAAGGCACGAATGCTTTCTCCGGCGCCGTAGCCGATGCGATGAAGCTGCCGACCGCGAAAGACTCCGGCGGCAACGTCATCCTCGTCTTTCGCAACGCCCAGATTGGCCTGCCTTACCTCAGTCGGCAGGTTTCCTGGCTCTATGGCGATGTTGTCGCGGTGCCCACGACCGACGAATACGGCGTGCCGCTCACGAATGGGGTAGCCGCCAGTTATTGGCTGCCCGAGCCCTATTCGGCCAGCGGCCATGCCAATGATCCCTACTACTGGAGCCCGAACGCCGGGCAGGTCTATGCCGTGCAGCCCGGGCCGATTACGATTACCTGGCGCAAAGCTACTTTCTACGACAGCGCCCGCGTGCCCGCCTACACCAACCTGAACGGCCCCGTCAGTTTTGAGACCAATAGCGCCAACATTTACCTGCTTTACACCGCCACCTATATAGTCTCTGGCGTCCCGTGTAAACCCCTGCGCAACATGTATTGGACGGAGGGATCGTTCGGCAGCACCGGCAAACTCATCCCGCTCTCCGGCCGGGTCAGCGCCGTCAAAATCTGCTATAACGCCGCCCTGCCCGAATTGGTCAGCAGCAACGAGGTGGTGGCCGCGTCCGTCCCCGAGCCGTTCATTCCCGGCCTCACGGACCGCACTTTCTGGTATGACACGCAGAATTCCGTCTTCCACGCCCGCAATCGGGAAGGGCGGGTGTTTCTCGAACTCCTGGGGGACAGCCGCACGGATGGCAACTCCCGCGAGTCGCTCGGTTATGAGTTGGTGGAGATCCTGCGCGAGCCCATGCCGGCGGACGTCACCGTGCTGTTGGGTGAGCGCATCGTGCCGCCCGCGCCCGGTGATCTGGCCAGCTTGACCCCCCTGCCACCGCTGGAAATCACCGCCAGTGCCTTCGCCTACGAGCATGTGATGGCCGGCGCGGAGGTCGGCGCCCAGACCAAGGCGCTCTACGCGGTCAAGGAAACTCAGAACCTGAACGACTACCGGATGCACTGGATGGAGGAGGGTTTGCAAGGGATCCAGTGGCCCAGCCTTTACGGCCGCTACAAGATGGTTTGGCCCTCGGACGTGAGCCGCTACTCGCACTACCTCCGCGCTTTGGTCGCCACCGAAGCCGAAGCCCAGGCCACCGCCGTCCAACTGAATCTCCAAGCGGTCCCCTCCATTCAATACCAGGACGCGCTCGACCAACCGCGCGCCAAACTCGTCGCCGATGGCAAGTTCTACACCTGGCTCAATGCCGCTTATCCTTCCCACCGCACCTTGCTACGCTTCATTTCCGGCAATTACATCGCCTTCGAGCGGGTGTTCTCCTGGCTGGACGTAAACCTCAAGACGACGAATTTCGTCGGCCAGGTCGCCGTAACCAATCTGACGGCCTGGAACCCCACCGACGCCACGTTGAACTGGCCGGACCCTCTCGCCGCGCCTCGGCTCGTCAGCCAGACCGCCAACGTCGGCGATCGAATTCTCGCGCCCGACGGCGAACTGGGGTCGCTGACCAGCTATCTGGCCGGCCACCTCAACCCGGCTCTGGGCACGGCGTATAACCCCGGGGCCTACGTCGATCCGTTGGTAAGCGGTTTCACCGCCGCCAACTTGGGCGCGATCATCCCGGTCAACGCTATTCCCGGCACCAACCACCTGGAAGTTTGGTGGTTCCGCAAGGACAACGCCGACGCCGGCTTCAACGCCGCCAACCAGCCGCACGGCTTTACCAACATCTGCTGGCCCTCAGTGGTCGGGCGCTACACCATCCAATGGCCCGCCGACGCGCCGGAGATCGTACTGGCCAGCACGCTGGGCAGTGGCCCGCTCAGTTCCTCCGAGGCCGCCGGCTCCATCTATTACCAGAACGATCCCGCGCTCCCCGGCTACAACCCGAACGAGGAGCACGCCATCATCTCTGACAGCACCGCCTTTGCCACCCGCGACGACCTGAATATCACCAACGCTGACAGCACCTACTCCTCGCACCCCTTCGTCCTGGTGGATTACCACTCCAACGGCCTCCCGTGCATGTCCGTGTTCAAGGTCCTGCGCGAGAAACCGTCGGCGGGCTATGTCTTCGATTATCCCGTCTCCGCCGGCACCTCCTTCCAGCCGCCGCCGCCGCTCAACTTCCTCGCCCAGCCAGTCGAAGGCAGCGGCGACCGCGCCACCAACTACAACCACGAACCCGACCTCACCGGAGGCGAACTGCCCACCGGAAACCTGGACGGCGTGCCCGCCGCCAGCTACGACCACTATGCCCGCTACACCTACCAGGACCGGAACCACCGTTTCTGGGTCTATCGCGGGCCGCACGCCGGCCTGCCAACGCTCGCAGCCGGCACGTACCGCCGGAGTGACGGCAGTTTCGCTCCCTTGACCAACGCCACGGCGGTGGTCGGGCAACCCTTCCAACTGACGCTGCACGTTTCGCGGCAGACGGAATTCCTGGAACTGACAGCCACGGACTTGCCTGACTGGCTGGCCGTATCCGGTTTCGTCCTCACGGGCACGCCGGGCACCAACCGCCTCGGGACTAACACGATCCAGTTAGTCGCGCGCGACTTGCAGGACTATCTTACGGTCACCAACACGCTGACTTTGAGGGTGGTTGCGGCGGGCGGCACCGTTATTACCCAGGGACCGCTGACGGTGCTTTGCACCAACCTTTACACCGGTTCGGTGCTGACGTACTCCAACCGCGCGCCCTTCCTGGCCGAGTCTCCCACCCCGACGAACAGTTTCACGATGCGGTACTACTACGCGACCCAGCCGAGCTTCGCTTGGCCGGGGGTGGCGGCGGCGGACCAGCCGCCGGCGGGCAGCATCGTTCCTTACCTGCGCCCGGTGACCAACGGCGTTTCGTATGTCGGGTCGGGCAATGCCAAGACGGACGCGGCGCTGGACATTGTCTATCGCCCTTACTGGCCGGAGGTAGGGGTGCCGGTGATGGCCTACGGTTACACGCTTACCAAGTCCGCGGCCGAGCTGCCGGGGATCCGCGATTGGAAGACCGCGCGGGTGCTCTACCAACAGTCGGTGGCGGCGGGCGTTGAGGGCGGAACCAACAGCTCCGGGAGCGGTTGGCGGTGGCTGCGGCATGATTCGGCGGCAACGCTGACCAACCTTGACCCGGCGCGCGCGAGCGTCGTGTTGCATGATCCCACCCGGCAGAAAGTCGCGGCGCTGACCGACTTTGGGCTGCTGAAACTGCCGTCAGGCGTGAAGACCGAATACTACCAGGGGAAATATTACTTTCCGAACCTGCCGCCCCATTTGGGCAAACGCCTTTACTGTGATCCGAATCTGGGTGCCAAGGGGAGCCTGGTGCTCAAGGGCAGCGTGGTGAGCGGCATCATGGGCGGGGAGAGTTACTTGATGCTGAATGTTCTTCGCGGCGCAGACCTTGGCAGCGCGATTGCGCTTTGTCCCGCCGTCGATACGGACGCCCGGGCCTGGTCGAACGCCGTCGTCGGCTTGAGCACCAGCGTGGAAGTGTTCCAGGAGAGCACCAGCCAACCCGGCACCTACGAGGCCGATGCGACGCAGACGACCAGTGTGGGCGTCGGCGATCTGGCGGAGGTTGGGTCGGACAACACGCCGGTGGACTCCTACGCGCTGAGCGCGACCGGCCCGGGCAGTGGGTATGTGACCTTGCTGGAAAACAGCGGCACGGCCTTCACCCAGTCGGGCGATCTCGTGGGGATGCATATCCTGCGGGTGGGTGGTTCGCTCTACCAAGGTTCGATCAAGGTGCTGTCGGCCGAAAACCCGCTGAGTGAGTTGACCACGTTCCAGCACACGCCCGACCTGGCCGGGCGCTACAGCGAGTATGAGTATGAGTGGCAGATAGCGGCTCCGGCGGATGGGGTGCTACCGGGTACGAATGACTATCTGGCGCTGGTAAGTGGCACCAATCTGCCGCGCTATGTGCTGGGGGGCGCGGGCTTGCAGGCTTTGGGTGACAATTACTTGCGCCTGCGCTACAAGCCGGTCAACCCGGACCATCCACTTTACGATCAGTGGACAGGTTGGAGCGTGCCGCAACTGGCTGAGGGCTGGATCAAGCGGGTGCTGGCGGGGATCAATCCCTTCAACCAGCGGGCGACGGACATGTTTAATAATGCCGTCAACACGGACGTGAGCCTGTTGACCCAGGCGGGCAGGCGGTGGGAAGGGGCGGTGGCTTTGAACCTTTCCACTATAAACGACTACGGCCTCATTGAGATCTACGAAACTGTCCTGCGCCGTGGGCGGATGCTGAGCATTGAATCCGGGTACAACTACGGTCCCGCCAACGACGCGCTGCTGCTGGCCGCGGGCTACCTGAGCGATCTCTACAAGCTGGTGGGCGACGAGGCGTGGGCGGACGCGGCCAACCCGACGATTGGCATCGGCACGGCCGACCACACTTACGGCGACATCGCCACCGCGCTGTTCGCCTTCAAGGGACAGGAACCGTCGCTGCTGGAGGAGGAGTTGGCGCTGCTGCGCGGGCGCGACGATTTTCTGCAGCCGGGTTGCACGGTTTCGCCGGTCTATAATCGGCTGGTGTGGAATTACACCCGGGGCATAGACGCGGGAGAAGTGATTTACGCGCTGAACTACAACATCCAGCCCGCGCCCGATAATACCACGGCGGTGATCGGCGCGGCCGACGCCGCCCAGATGTATCCACAGGGCCACGGCGACGCCTACGGGCATTACCTGACGGCGCTCAAGGGCTACTACTCGCTGTTGGTGAACGCGTGCTTCGATTGGGTGCCGCGCTCCGAGTCGGTGCTGGTGTTGGGCGTGCCCGTGCAGGTGGATTACCAGGACGAGCGCAAGTACGCGGCGGCGGCGGTGGCGGTCGCCCGCGCTGGTCAGCAGGTATTCGACCTTACTTGGCGGCGGGATTACGCGTCCGTGCGCTCGGCCGGGTGGAGTCAGTTTGGCTATGTCCACGCCAACCCGGACCGGTCCTACACCACCACCAGCGGAGCTACCTCCAACACCGCCGCCTACTGGGGTATGGACCACTGGGCCACCCGTAGCGGTGAGGGGGGCTACGTCAACTGGGTCGTGGGCAATGCCATTCTGCCGGAGGTGGACCGCAACCCCAGCCACACCGGCATTCAGAAGGTGGACCGCACGACGGTGCCGGAGTTACAGGAACTGGTGACGCTGGCCAAGGCGCTCCAGACGGACATGGACAACGCCGAAGGGGGCCTCTCGCCGCTCGGGGTTCCCCAGGACGCCATCGTCTTCGACATCAACCCCGCGGTCGTCGTGGGCGCCGACAACGGCACCCACTTCGAGCAGGTCTATCAGCGGGCGCTGGTGGCCCTCAACAACGCGGTGGCCTCCTTTGACGACGCCAAGGGCGTGACGGCGCTGATGCGCTCGGAGGTGGATACGCTCACCAGCCTGCGTCAGAGCGTGGTCTCCCAGGAGCAAGCCTACAACAATGCGCTGATCGAGCTCTACGGCACGCCCTATGCGGATGACCTGGGGGCGGGCAAGACCTACGATCAGGATTACGACGGACCGGACCTGCTGCACTTCAGCTATGTGGATCTGCCGGAGTCGGATTTCAATGGGATGCTTCAGCCGCAGCAGGAACAGACCTACCAAATAGACACTCAGGATTTTCCGGCGGCGTGGTGGAGCGGGTCGTACTCGAACTTGGATTGGGTGGTTAGCAGTGCCGATCACAGCTACCCCAATAGCCCAAACAGTGTCTCGCTTACCTGGACCCCGCACGGTTTCTTCGGCAAACCGGCGGCCTGGACTGGCAAACGCAGCAGTCCCGGCCGCATCCAACAGACGATTTCCGAGCTCATTGCCGCTAACGACGCTTTGGCTACTACGCTGGGCAACGCACAGTTCACTAAGCGACAGTTCGACAAGGCCATCCTCGCGCTGAACGCCGATGTGGTTACGCACGATGTCAATGATGGCATCCGGGCCGGGCTGTTGGGCGCGGATGAGACGCTACAGTGGCTCAACATCGCCTCAGAGTCCGCGACGATGATTCAGGACGATGCCGCGATGACGATCAAAGAGCTTAGTGAAGCGCTTTCTAAAGCGATCCCGACCACCGCCATTTTGGGACTGGCATTTGGGGGCGATTACTTAAAGCCCGCCGCCCAAGCGCCGGAGTCGGCCGCGAAGGTGACGGGGAGTCTTTTGGAGAAGCTCGCGATGGCGCAGAAGATCGTGGCCAAGGTGTTGAATGGGGTCAACGGTACGCTGCATCGCTGGTTGGAGTACGACATTAGCCAGAACGAGTGGCAGATGGAGCTGCGGAACAATGTCCAGAACGTGGGCGACGGTCTGGTGGCGGTGCAGGATTACCTGGCGCTGATCAACGCCGGCTTGCGCAAACTCGACGACGCTCAACGCGCCTATCAGTCTGCCGTCGCGGCGGGAGACCGCCTCTTGAAGGAGCGGCAGACCTACCGCGCGCATGTGGCCCAAGCCATCCAAGGCTACCGCACCCGCGACGCCGGCTTCCGCATCTTCCGCAACGAGAAGCTGGAGCGCTACAAGACCTTGTTCGATCTGGCCGCCCGCTACTCGCTGCTGGCCGCCAACGCCTACGACTACGAGACGGGCCTGCTCAACACCAGCGCCGGCCAGGCTTACCTCGCCCGCATCATCAATTCCCGCGCCCTGGGGGTCGTGCGCAACGGCGTCCCCCAATACGCGGGCAGCGACACCGGCGACCCCGGCCTTTCGAGCGCGCTGGCGGAGATGAAGGCCGACTGGGACGTGCTGCGGGGCCGGTTGGGCTTCAACAACCCGGATGCCTACGGCACCACCTTCTCGCTCCGCACCGAGGCCCGGCGCATCCTGCCCGGCACGGACGGCAACTCGGCCTGGACCGACGCGCTCCAGGCCGCCCGCGTGAGCGACATTCTGGCAGACGCGGACGTGCGCCGCTACTGCATGCAGATTGATAACGGCAGCGGCCTAGCCGTGCCGGGCATCATCCTGCCCTTCACCACCACCATTGCCCGGGGCTACAATCTCTTCGGCCAGCTCCTGGCCGCCGGGGACCACGCCTACAGCGATACGTCCTTTGCCACCAAGATCTTCGGCGCGGGGGTGGCCTTAGTCGGCTATCGCGGCATGGACAACCCGACCGCCGGCAGCACCTCCGGCGGCACGTCGCCGCCTGACCCGTCCTCCTCGTATCTCGACCCGCTGGCGCTCACCGCGACGCCTTACATCTATCTCATCCCCGTGGGCGTGGACTCGATGCGCAGCCCGCCCCTGGGCGACCCCAGCACCATCCGCACCTGGGCGGTGAACGACGTGGCGATCCCGATGCCGTTCAACATCGGCGCGTCGGACTTCTCGACCAAGCAGCTCTGGCAGTCCAGTTCGTCCCTCACCGAGACGCTGTTCGCGCTGCGCAAGCACCAGGCTTTTCGCCCGGTGTCCGACACCACGGTCTTCAGCACGAGCCTGTATGGCGACACCGGCACCCTGCGCCGCTCGCAGTTCATGAACAACCGCCTGGTCGGTCGCTCGGTCTGGAACAGCCAGTGGAAGATCGTCATCCCCGGCTGCAACCTGCTGAACGACCCGAAAGAGGGCCTCGACCGCTTCGTGCAGACGGTTACCGATGTGAAGTTGCACTTCGTTACCTACTCCTATTCGGGCAACTGATTAGCTTCCGAAACCAATGCCAATGAATACTGCGATCAATATTTCTACTTTCTGCTTTCTGCTTTCTGCATTCTGGTGCGCGCTCCCGGCTGGCGCCTTTCCGCCCGCTCCATACCACACGCTCTACGGCATGGTGCGCAACGAGATGGGCGACCCGATCATGGACACCAACGCGGTGGTGACCCTGGAAACGGCGTCGGGGGTGCAGATCAAGACTACCGTGGTCCCAAGCCTGAGTGCGGCCATGAACTACCGCCTGCCGGTGCCGATGGATGCCGGGCTAACGTCCGACGCCTACCGGCCGACGGCCCTGCAGCCCTACGTGTCGTTCCGCATGAAGGTGGTGATTGGCACCACGACCTATCTCCCGATGGAGTTGCACGGCAATTACGCCAACCTGGGCAAGCCCGCCCAGAGCACGCACCTGGACCTGACGCTCGGGGTGGATACCGACAACGACGGCCTGCCCGACGGCTGGGAATACGCGACTCTGGCCGCCCTGGGCTGGGATATGGATCTGTCGCTGATCAGTCCCCACGGCCGGGCTTTTCCCGGCGGCATGACCTTTTATCAGAGCTACGTCTCCGGCACCTATGCCTTTGATCCGGCGGACGGCTTCCGGCTGAACACCGCCGGGATGGCGACGAATGGCAACCCGGTGCTGGAGTTCACCGCCATCACCGGCCGCACCTACAGCCTGCTGGCCTCGACCAATATGACCGCGTGGTTCCCGGTGCCGTTTCGGAACACGGCCGACGGGCCGGACGCCCCGTCGCAGGGCAGCTATGTGGCCTCGGGCGTGCGGCTGATGCGGGTGGAGGCGGTAGTGCCGCAGGTGACCGGGGGGGGTTACCTGTTCAAGGCGCAGGTGCAATAGCCGGCGCGCGGGCCCCCCAAGGATGCGTGAACCTAAGAACGGCGTTTCAAACCACGAAATACGCGAAGCACACGAAAATTGAACCACTTGCGACGTGAAACGTGAAACGTGAAACGTGAAACGTGAAGGGGCAGGAGGTTAGAGCCGACTGACGTCGGCTGCTACAATGACTAACGAAGACTTTTTCACTTGGCTCCCGCTCAG
>CAIWJG010000174.1 GCA_903912925.1 uncultured Verrucomicrobia subdivision 3 bacterium
CCCCGCCCCTGCCGCGCACGCTTGGGCGACCTGAACAGTTACCTTATTTGAACGGGAATCGGGGAAGGTTAGACCCGACTGACGTCGGGTGCTACTTTCTTATTTCTGCTTTCTGCTTTCCCAATTTCAGCTTTTCCCCAGCGTTGCTATCGGCTATGGCAGCACTTTCGTCTCGGGCCGGCTCCGCTCGGTCGCGGGCACGAATCTGTCCACCATCTTCGCCAGCGCGTCCAACCACAGCGGGTGCTCGTTCAGGCAGGGGATCAGCGTACACTCGGTGCCGCCTGCAGCCAGGAACATCTCGCGGCCGCGCAGGCCGATTTCTTCGATCGTTTCCAGGCAATCGGAAACAAATGCGGGGCACATGACCAGCAGCTTCCGGACGCCCTTCTGCGCAAGGCGGGGAAGCTCAAAGTCGGTGAACGGCTTAAGCCAGGGGTCTCGCCCCAGCCGGGACTGAAAGGCGACTGAGTACTTGCCCTCGGGGACCCCGGCTTGCTTGACGAAGGCAGCCACGGTCTTGAAGCCCTGCGCGCGGTAGCACGTGGCGTGGGCCGGGCTGGCCGTCGTGCAGCAGTTCTCCGACGCCAGGCAATGGCAGCCGGTGGGATCGGACTTGCGCAGGTGACGCTCCGGCAGGCCGTGGAAACTGAACAGCAGATGATCGTAGTCCTGTTTGAGGTAATCCTGCGCACTGCCGACCAGCGCGGTAATGTAATCGGGGTCCTCGAAGCAGGGCGGCTGAACCTTCAGCCGCATTTGCGGTGCGAGTGCCGCGGACACTTCCTTCACCCGCTCGATGGCCGTCTCGAAGCTCGACATCGCGTAGTGCGGGAAGAGGGGAATCACCAGCACCTCGTCCACGCCCTTTTGTGCCAGGCTGCGCACCGCTTGCGGGATGGACGGGTTCTGATAGCGCATGGCCAGCTCGACCGGCATGCTGACCCGCTGCTGGAGCTTCGCTTGCACGTTGCGGCTCGTGACCACCAAAGGCGAACCGTCCGCCGTCCATATCTTCTGGTAGGCCTCGGCGGAGTGCTTCGGGCGAAACGGCAGGATGGCACAATGCACGATGCAGAAGCGCACCGGCCAGGGCGCATCAAGCACGCGGCCATCCATCAGGAACTCGCGCAGATAGCGCCGCACATCCGCTACGGAAGGCGAGTCCGGCGAGCCAAGATTGATTAAGAGAACGCCCTTGCTCATTGCCCTGGCTCAGGCCGGCACCCGGTCTTCGTGCAGGTGCAGGGGCTGTGATTTTAGAAACTCCCCAACCCTGTCCGCTACCTTGCAGGCAGAGACAATCGTGTCGCTCAATGATATGCCGTCGCGATAATGGCCGGCGAAGAACAGCCCCGGCGCCTTGCCTTCGATGTCTGTCATCTGCTCGCGGTAGCGGCCGTAGCCGACGTTATACTGGGGGATCGCCCGGGGATAAAACACGCAGTGCTGGAAGGTTGGCTTGCCCTTCACCCCCAGCAGCACGCGCAAGTCTTCACACGTCAGCGCGAACAGCTTCTCGTGCGGTAGCGAGGCCAGGTCCGGATACCGCTCGCCGCCGACGTAGCTGGTCAGCGTCAGGTGCCCCGCGGGTGCGCGATTGGGAAAGAGCGACGAGGAGAAGATGGTGCCCAGGATCTTGAAGCCCTCAACCCTGGGTATCAACATGCCGAACCCGTTGCACGGGTGGGCGACGTCCTCGCGGCGGAACCCCAGCACGACACTAGCGACCGGCGGGTAGCGAATCTCGGCAAAAGTCGAGAGGCGCAGCGGCATGGACGTCTGGACCTCCATGTCCGCCAGATTGAAGGCTGTGCCGGCATAGATTACGGAACTGTGCTCGGCGCGGGATTGCTGACCGCGCTCGCGCACATCGAGCGTCCAGCCTTCGGGAGTCTGGGTGAGGCGGGTCACGGTCGTGTTCAAGCGCACCGCTTCGCCCAGGCGCTCGCGCAAGGTGTCCGGCAGCGCTTGCAGGCCGGTATCGAAAGAAAACTTGGGGGCGCGGTCCTTGGCGATTTCGCCGCGCCGCGTGCGTTCGCGTGCGCCGAAGATCTGGCCCTTGATCAGCGAGCCGTAGCGCGCCTCAAGCTGTCCCAGCTTGGGAAAGGCATGCGGCACGGAGAGCTTGTAAGGGTCGCCCGCATACACCCCGCCGACCAGCGCATCAATTGCGTGATCGAGAAACTCCTGCCCCAGGCGGCGCACCACAAATTCGGCGACGCTCTCCTCCTTGCCGTCGCGGCGCGGGGGCACGAACGGCTCGCGCAGCACGGCTAGCTTGGCCCGTGCGGTGAAGAGTTGCGTGGTGAAGAACCCCAGCGGCGAACCTGGCATTTCAATGGGGCGATTGTAGCGGACCACGTAGCGCGCGCTGGCCTTGGGGTCGGGATCCATCCGGCGCGAGGCCAGACCCGCATCTATGACCAGTTGCGTGACCTTGGGCGAGGTCTCCAGAATGGTGTTTGGCCCAAACTCGGCCATGTAGCCTTCGGCTCGAATGGACTGGATCGCGCCGCCGACCCGGTCGCTGGCCTCATAGAGGGTGACGGGCACACCGCTGCGCTTGAGGTAGAAGGCGGTGGTCAGGCCCGTGATGCCGGCACCGATGATTGCGACGGATTTCATGCTAGAGTGGTGTTCAATTTAGGCGAGCGGCTGGCTTTGTCGAGAGTGAGCGACCAGAAAACTGCAATTCTCATTATGGCCCTGTCATCCCCCGCCGGGTGAGGGC
>CAIWJG010000175.1 GCA_903912925.1 uncultured Verrucomicrobia subdivision 3 bacterium
CCGCAGGGGGGCGCGTGCTATGGAGCACAAAGCCCGCCCCCCTGCTCGTTTTAGCTCGCTGCTGAACGCTCCAGAAAATTCCCCAAACAGAAAACAAAAACCAAAAAGAAAAGCACTTACACAAATTTCTTTACAAAACCCCGCCATTCTTCATTCTGCATTCTGCATTCTTCATTCTGCCTTCCGCTTCAAATACGCCGCCAGCATGGTCTTGAACAGCCTCCCGTGGTTCGGAATGCGGAGGTGAAGCAGTTCTTCCACAATTGCACGCTTGCGGAATTCGGCGTGCTGGCGCAGGAGGTCGGCGTCAAAACTCACCCGCCCTGCCGTCGAGCAACTGCCCCATTTCCGCTTCATGGGGCGCACCTGGACGACTTTGGGATGCACTCCGATGCGTTTGGCCCAGGCTTCCACTTCGGCCTGGAACAAATCACGTGGCACCGCTTCCTCCAGCGGCTTCCACTCTCTGGGCGGGGCGGCTCTCATGGGCTGGCGCGGCGCAATAGCTTCATCAGCTTCGTGGCCACTTCCACCACAGCTTCGATGCCGGCATCAATCAGCGCCTTGTAAATCGAGCGCCGCACGTCCTGCTCCTGGTGCTCGCTCGTTTGCCAGTGCGGATGTTGTTGGAAGGCTGCCTCTACCGCCTGTGCCGCCTTGAGCGGGTCCTCCACCCCATCGCTCTTCAGCACGTAAAACACGGCGAAGGCTTCCGGCGACAGCCCCGTGGCGTCCCGGTCCTTCTCGGCCACCTTCAACCGGGCGATCAGCTTCTCCAGCAAATCCAGCGCCTGCTGCGTGGTCATCTGCCGCGACTCGAACGCTTCGGCGATTTCCTTCGCCCGGTCGCCGATGGAAATCAGGTAAGGCTCGCCCCCCGCCTTGGCGTTGACCAGGTTGGCCAGCGCCTTGAGCAAGTTGAACACCTTCACCGTGTCTGACTGCTTCTGGCTGGCAATGGCCTCCAGCGCCTTCGCGTTCAGGGCGTGGAACTTGGTTGGGTCTTCGATGGCTCCGCTCTGGGTGTGCGCCTGCACCAGTTTCGCGGTCTTTCGCAAGAACTCCCTGTCCACCGGCTGGTCGCGGTCGTAATTGGCCCGCAGCAGGTGAAACATGCGGAGCAGCGCGTCATAGTCGGCGAGGAATGGTCGCAAGAACGCATCCGGCGACAGGATTTCGTAGATGTTCTGAAGCTCCTTGAAGAAGGCGTAGAACTCCTCGCGCTTCTCCTTGTCGCGGAAATGTTCCAGCACGGCCTCCACCGCCTTGTCGCCCTGCTTGCCTTTCCCTATGGGCAAATACGTCTCCCGCGCCGTTTCCATCAGCTCGGCAAACCGCGCCTGTAATACTTCCAAGCCCTGGATAACGCCGGTCACGTCCTGGGAGTCAAACGCCAATGCCTTCTCCAGTTTCTCGAAGATGCCCACGAAATCGAGGACGAAGCCGGATGGCTTCCGGCGTCCATCGTCATCCTCGTAAGGCCGGTTCACGCGGGCGATGGCCTGCAAGAGGACATGGTCGCGCATCGGCTTGTCCAGGTACATGCAATAGAGAATCGGCGCGTCGAACCCGGTCAGCAGCTTCTCGGTGACGATCAGAATCTTCGGCTGCTCGTCCGGCTTGCGGAATGCCTTGCGCACGGCCTTCTCGGCATCGTCGCTCAGGTAATGCCGTTTGAGCTGCTCCGAGTCCTTCTTGCCGGCCTGGCTGATGACGACCTGCGAGTATTCGGGCGGCAGGTGCTTGTCGAGGGCCTCCTTGTAGAGGCAGCACGCCTCGCGGTCCACACCCACCAGGAACGCCTTGTAGCCCATCGGTTCGACGTTCTCCCGGAAATGCTTCGCCACGTAGGCCGTCACCTTCTCTACCCGGTCGCGGTTCTTGAGCATGTTCCGCAACGTGACCGCCTGCTCCAGAATCTTGTTCAGGTCCTCGATGTCACTGACGCCCTCGGCGCTGGCCAGGCCGAGGAATTCCTTCTCCAGCGTCTCGCGGTCCACGCGCAGTTCATTTGGCGCGAGCGCGTAGTGGAGCGGCACGGTGGTCCCGTCCTGGATGGACTCGCGGATGGAATACTTGTCGAGGTAGCCCTTCTCGTCCTCGAAGCCGAACACCTTGAACGTGCCCTTGCCCTGCGCCGTCTTGTCAATCGGCGTGCCGGTGAAGCCCAGCAACGTGGCATTCGGCAGGGCGCCCAGCAGGTAATTGCCCAGGTCGCCGCCCGTGGTGCGATGCGCCTCGTCCACCAGCACGAAGATGTTCGAGCGGGGTTGATGTTGGCCGGAATCCCGTCGAACTTATGAATCATCGAGACGATCAGCCCGCGCCGGTCGCTCTTGAGCAACTGCCGCAAATGCTCCTTGGTATGCGCCACCTCGACATGCCCGAAGCCCACCGCCTCCAGGTTGCCAAACAACTGCGCCTCCAGTTCATTCCGGTCCACCAGAAGGATCACCGTGGGATTCTCGAAGAACGGGTCTTGGATGAGCAGCTTGGCCGTCACGATCATCGTGTAGGTCTTGCCGCTGCCCTGGGTGTGCCAGACCAGCCCGCGCTTCTTCTGCTTGTCCCGCGCCCGGGCCACGCACCGTTCCGCCCCGCGCATCTGGTGCGGGCGCAGCACCACCTTGCTCAATTCGTCATCCTTGCGCGTGAACAGGATGAAATCCGTGAGCACCCGCAGCACCCGGCGCGGCGCGATGAACGCCTTGCACAGGGTCTCGAAATCATCCGCTGCCACCGCCTCGTCCCGCCAGTTGAACAGCGCCTTGGCCGACAGATTCCAGGTTGCGCCATAGTAGAACCGGATGAGATGCGTCAGCGCGTGAAGCTGCCCCAGCGCCAGCAACTCCGGCCCTTTCTTGTGGTAATAACGGAGGTCGTCCAATGCCTGCGCGATGCCGTCCATAGCCGTCGCCTTCTTGGTTTCGACGGGCAGGATCGGCACGCCATTGATGAAGAACACGATGTCCAGCCGGATGTCCGGGGGCGCGCCGTTGCTAAAGGTGAACTCGTCGGTGACGTGGAACTGGTTGGCGTCCACGTTGACCGGGTCGAGCAACTGGACGTTGCGTTCGCGCTTCTCGGTATCTACGAACACGGTTTTCAGGCCCTTGAGAAACTCCCAGGCGTCCAGGTTGCCCTCGATGGTGGGCCGCACGCGCACGAACCGGCGGACGATGTCCTGCGCCCGCGCGGCGTTGACAATGCTCGGATTCAGCTTTGCCAACTGCCCCAGCAGCACCGCGTCCAGCACCGGGCTGGCGGTGCCACCCTGGCGGAGGTTCAGGGCTTCATCCGGCGAGAGATAGGTCCACCCCGCCTCAACCGCGTAGCGGATGAAAGGGCGCTGGACGGAATTGAATTCAGAGCCGATGGGCATAAACGCTCACTTGATTTGCATAAAATGTTGCCGAGCCGAAAGGCCGAGCGCCACGTCTATGTAATTGAAAACGCCTGCCCCGCAATGATTTCTGTCACGCCGTTTCATTCCGATTGCATAATGTTTGGTTCGGCCGATTCCTTGGCGGCAGGTTTATGCAAACCCCATTTGGCACCCCTGCCGCGCTGGGCGCCAACTGGCACGATCGTTCTCTCTCGCCGCATTTCCTGGAGCAGATTCATGACAAAAACCCGCTTCTGCTTCTCGTTCAGGGCATCTGAGAGTTTGCCGAGCAGGAGTTTGTTGACATCCTCCCGCTTGGCTTCACCGAACTTCTCGAGGTAGGCCGCGACCATCTTCTTGTAGTGCGCCTTGTCGAAGGCACGCTTCTTAATGTAATCCGCTTTGGACTCCGTGGCCGCTGCGACTTCTGCGGACACAAACACGCTAGGACGTCGGCCTTCGATCAGCCGCTTGGCCTTTAACGAGCGGAACTCCTCGTCCGTAAGCGGACGCCCCTTCTGGACCTTGTCCAACAGGATGACATCTGCCAGTTCCAGATCGCTCCGGGCCATCAACATCCGCGTGTATTTCTCATCCAGCACCTTGCCGATGATCCGCACCTTGACCCGGCCAGGTTCCTTCAGGTCGTAGTCCGGCATCGGGAAGAATCGCTGGCGCTGGACCCGGAACATGCGCTTAATCCCGCTGCCAATCGTGTCAATCATGTTGAGGTTCACCATCGCCTCGGCCAAAGAGCGGTTGCGGTAGAAATCCGGGGGCGAGTCGCGCCGGATGACCTCTTCCACGCTGCCGGGAAGAAACTCGCCTAGATTGGTGAACAGCAGCGAATCCGGTTCTTCGACGACGTTTATGCGCCCAGCCTGCGTGTAGTCCTCGTGAGCAATGCTGTTGTGCAACGTCTCGCGGATGACCCACGGGTCATACTGGGTGACCTCCGTCGGGAACAGGCTGGCGTTCGGCAGGTAGCGGTAAGTCAGATTCCGAATCAGGCCAAACACCTGGTTCACCGCCAGGATCAACGGCGGCCCGAAATGCCGGTAATCCTTTTCCACCCCGCCCTCACCTTTGAGCACCCACGAAACGCGGGCGATGGCGGGCGAGAGGAAATGCTCCGCCTCGCTCCGGCCCAGCAGGATGATCGCTGTGCGAGTAACTTTGCCCTGCACACACAACTTGGCCTTGTTAAGAAAAGTTCGGTCATCCCACTGCTTCGCCTCCGCGGCCAGCCGAGGTTGCTTCTTCGCGTATTCCAGCCGGGCGAACACGAGCGCTTCCGGGTCCAGGTCGTCCAGCGAAGCGCCGGGAAGAAGCTGCGCCGACCAGTCTTCCTTCTGAAAAATCGCCCACAACGCCCGTTCCTTCTCCGGGTAGTCCTTGAGTTTCTTCTTGTAGCTGCCCACACGGATGAACTCCTCCCCGCTGAACCGCACCGGCGTGTGGCTGGCTGCCGGAACCTCAAACACCACCACCGGCTTGCCTTCGTGCGCAAACTCATGAACGCGGAAGTCTAGCCGGGGCTGGAGCAAGCGTCCCAGCCAGTTCTCCAATTCCTCGTTGCCCTTCTTCGTTTGACGGGGCTTGAAGCTCGTGCCCACCACCTTGTGCGTAACGTCCTCGATGCCCCAGACGATGTAAGCCCTGTCCTTGCGGAGTAGAGCCGCCGCATTCGCCAGGGCCGACAGATACTCGCCCATCTCCTCCGGGTTCTGGTTGTTGCACTTGAACTCGACCCACTCAACCTCGGACGGCAGCGCGGTCAACTCACACAGCACGGTGTTCAAGTTCATAGTCGTCATCTCCGGTCTCGCTCAAACTCCGGCAGGCGCACCTGGCCGGTCATCAGGTGGTGGAGCAGCGACTGGAACAGGGCTGCCAGCGCCGCTCGCCGCGATTCCTCCGCCGCCAACTTCGCGTCCACCGCCGCCAACTGCGCCGCGATTTCCCGCTGCTCGGGAAGGGGAGGAAGTGGGAGGATTGTTGAGCGAATCGTCTGGGTATTGATATTGAACTTCCCGTCCGCCGCTCCGCTGGCACGGCCCGTGAAAGAGGCCCGCCCGGCGTTTGTCTCGGTGAACAGTTGGACAAAGTCCGGCAGCGCCCTGTCTGGTACCAGTCGGGCGCGAATCAGATACGACGCAAAGAGGGAGCGCGCCGGCGAACCTAGATAAACGGCGCAACGCCCGACGTTCTCCCGGACCCCGTTCGTACGGACAAACAGCAAATCGCCGCGCTGGAGCAAATGCCTTTCGATTTCGGTTGGGGAAGCGGCGAGATACTTGAGATCGGCAGTATCAATTCCTCCTCCCACGACGTTGGGAATACGCAAAACGGGAAGGCCAGAGCCGCCCGATTCGCAGCGGCTGGATGTGCCATATTGCATGAATGTCTCGATGTCACCTATGGAAACCACCGACCAATGCTCTGGCATGGGGCCGACCTCCGTTTCCTTCAGCAGCACATGGGCGGCTTGGGGGAAAGGGACAGGGCCGTAGGTAAAGAGGTGGTGCAGAAGGCTCTGCTTGAGCTGGCGCGTGGCGGTCATTACCCGCTTGCACGCCTCCTTCGCCCCCTGCACCGTCAGCAATGCGGACGCGATAGCGCACTGCTCTGGCAAACCCGGGAGTGGAATCATCAGGCGCAGAATATCATTCCGGGAGACACCTTTGATTGTCGTCCCCCGCTTGTTCTCCTCGAACCAAGAAGCCAATGGGGCGCATTTCAGAGCCAGCGCGATGAACTCTGCTGACACCCGAGGCTGGGGGACGAGTGCCGTGAGGTCTTGGCTGATTGCAATATCGCAGGTTGTCACTGCTGACTTTCCTACGCCAACGCGAGTTCCAATCAAGACGCTGCCTTTCGGGATGAGTTGCGTCGAAGACTCCTCAAGACCTTTCGGCGTGATGCAGCGTTGGTATTTCGTCAGGTAGATGTCTTCCTCGCGAATAACAGCGCTCGTAGTCCAAGGAATCTCACCATCCCAGTATTGGGAGACCTTCGTTGACGGAGTGCCACCACCCGTGACGCGTACAGCAATGTCGCCCAGCTTCTCCATGCTCCAATCAGCCGGCAACTCGATTGCATCAAACACATTGAAGCCGTCGGCTGCGCGCTCGCCGTCTTCCGCCCTTCCAGGGCTTGGCGCGGCTCCGGGCATGGAGTCCAAGGGGTTGCCCTGGGCGAAGGTCTTTTGCCTCTGCGGGGCTGGGGCTTGTGGCGTAGAGCGCGGCATTTCAGGAAGAGGACGCTGGCGGAGGTGGAGGCGGAGGCGTGGCGAGAGTTGGGCCAGCCGTTGCGGTGGCAGGAGGCGGGCGCTGGAGAACCGAGCTCAGTCCCTCAACGAGGATTGCAGTAGCCATATCTATAAACGAGTAGCCCCCCGGGCTCAGCTACCCCGCCATTGACGAGGGCGCTTACTGCCGGGGGGCTGTTAAGCTCGGTGGAGCAGTCAGCTCCGAAATCCGAAGTAAATATAAACCGAAATCTGTTCATGCCAAGCCTAATTTCCCCAGCACCCTCTCCAGCTCGCGATTGGCAGTTTCCAGTTCCTCCTCCGCTTCCCGGAGTTCCACCACGGCTTCGTCCAGCGGCAGGACTTCGGCCTGTTCGCCCACGGAGACGTAGCGGCTGGGACTCAGGTTGAAGTCATTCTTCGCTGCGTCGGCGGTGGTGATGATGGCGGACAGGCCGTCCACGGCCTGCCATTTGAGATAAGCGTCGGCCAGAGCTGTTACGTGCGTTTCTTCGAGGTAGTTCTTGGGCCGGCCTTTGCTGAATTGCTTTGCGCCGTTGACGAGGAGGATTTGGCCGGGATGCGGCTTGTGCCGGTTGAGCACCATGATAATGCCTGGCGCGGGGGTGTTATAGAACAGGTTCTCCGGCATGAGCACCACGGCTTCGATGAGGTCGGCCTCGACAAACGCCTTACGAATGTCGCGCTCCTTGTTCGAGCCCTGGTTGCCGCTGCCCCGGCTGACGGCGCCGGTGTCGAGCACCACGGCCAGCTTGCCGGTGTCGGCCAGCGAGGCGTGCATGTGCTGAATCCAACCCCAGTCGGCGCTGGAGGTGGGCGGGACGCCGCGGGTGAAGCGACCCCAGGTGTCGTTCTCGTAGAGGCTAGCGGCGAACTTCTGGTTCCACATCGGATTGGCGGTCACCCGGTCGAAGCGGCGGAGGGAACCGTCGCGCTGGGTGAAGCGCGGGTTGGTCATGGTGTCGCCCAGGGCAATCTCGGCCTCCATGTCGTGGATGAAGGCATTCATGCGGGCCATTGCGAAGGTGGAGGGGTTGATTTCCTGGCCGAATAGCTTCAGCGGGGCGACTTTCGGCGGGAGCTTCTTCGACCCGTTGCCTTTCACGCCGAATTTATCGATCAGCCGCAGGTGGGCCTTGATGAGCAGCCCCGCCGTGCCGCAGTTGGAGTCATAGACGCTCTGGCCGGGCTGGGGATCGAGGATAATCGCCATGAGCAACCCCACTTCCGGCGGCGTCAAGAACTCGCCGGCGCTGCTGCCCTGACCTTCGGCAAACTTGCGCAGCAGATATTCGTAGGCTTGGCCGAGGATGTCCTTCTCCACGTCCTCCAGTCCGAGCCGGTGCTGGTTGAGGATTTGGACGAGTGAGGCGAGGTGATCGTCGTCGAGCATCCGCTGGCCGGAGGTGGTGGCGTTGAAGTCGGTGATGTCTATGACGCCCTGGAGGCGCGGGTTGACGCGGGCGACGGCCCGGACGGCGTCGGTGAGGTATTCGCCCACGCCCTTGGTCTGCTTGGCGACCTCGGCCCAGCGGGCTTTGTCCGGGATGAAGAAGCGGACGAGCTGGTGGTCGGCATCGGCGAGCTTGAGGGCCTTTTGCCGGGTGCCGAACTCGGCTTCCATGTCGCGGATTTCATCCTCGAACACGTCAGACACGCGCTTGAGGAAGATGAGGGGCAGGATGTAGTCCTTGAACTTGGGCGCATCCACCGGCCCGCGAATGACACACGCGGCTTCCCAGAGCCAGGATTCGAGAGCAGGAAGATCAAGTTTCATAGGTGCATCCGAGGGGAGGAGTGTAGGAGCGCATGGACGATCTGCACAGTTGAAAGTGTGGAGGGTTTGGAGTGTAGAGTTGACGCCGTTCCCATGTCTGCCCCGGCTGATTTCGAGGCGACGAGTGGGGCCGGTCAGCGGCTGGCCAATGACTGCCAGTGGTCGTATAAGCGCGCAGGGGTCAGCCCCCTCTTCCAGCAAGTATTCCCGCATCCACTCCTGCCGCCGCTGCATCTGATAAATCGTCTCCAGCAGCGCCGCGCTCGGACGCCGCGGACGTTGATCCCGCAGGGTGCGGAAATCTGGCACGGGCATTTTCTCCAGCGGCGGCGTGGCAGGAAGAACGCGCCGAAGGGCGTCAACGTGGCCTGGGCGAAATCCTCCAACTGCTTGAACGTGGGCTGCACCTCCCCGGCCTCCCACTGCGGCAGTTTGGGAAACCGCTCCACCAAGGCAGCCTCATCCTGGCCGGAGCGGTCCACCGCCCAGCGGATCAGGTCTTTGTTGATGGCCGCGCGGCTCAGACTGGAAACGTTACTTTAGTCTATGACCGCCGTCGAGCGCGGCTTGGCGCACATCAATCTTGCCGGTGACGGCGGCGGTGATGAGGGCGGGGCGGTATTCCTGCAACCGCTGCATCGTCGAGCCCTGATACGCGGCGCTGCTGGACTTCCAGCCGCCGCGCGTCAGCAGGATTTCTTCAACGTAGGTCTCAAAGGCGCACTCGGTGGTTTGCCCGGACATACTAAGCGGGCCGGTGCTCGATGAGATAAAGCGTGCGTTGTTCGCGGCCCGTTCCCTCGACTTCCTCAATCTCCTCGATGCAGGAAAACCTGTAACCACTGCCCAGTCTCAAGCCTTCCAGACTTGGCCCGCCCGGCTTGATCTCACCGGAATAGGTTCCCTCGGGAGTTGCGATACGCCATGCGCCACTCACCACGTCTGCCTTCTCCAATGCTCCCACCAGCTCGACGGATTCCGAGCCAAGATTCGACACTCCAGAAAGGGCGGAAACCAACGGTCCCGCCTCTGCTTCCGTGATGGCTCGGCAGTTGGGCTTGGTGAAAGAGGGTTCAGCCCACGCGTAGCGCAACCCCATCTGATGCTTCACCAGGAAGCGCAGCAAACGCAGATAAGCTCCCGCCAGATGCCCGCTGTTTGCCTTCACGGCGGCAAGAGCTTGCTGGGGGTCGGAAGCCATTTCAAAAAGCACATCCACTCTCCCCAAGGCCCGTGCCAGTTCATTCTGTCCAAGCAGGTCGGGCGACTTGGCACCTTCCAGCACCACGCGGAAGGAACCCGATGCCGCCGGGATTACCACATCCAGCAAGTGCGCGTCTGATCGGTCAATCGCCCGGCGTGTATCGAGCGACAAATCGCGCAAAGCCGCCCCGTAAGCATGCTTCACCATGGTTTGCACATGCCCCAGCAGGCCAACCAGCGTCCCAACCCTGATTCGGTGCTCCTCCGCTGACTCTGGTGGGTCCACCGCAATCTCCAACACCAGGTTGTTGCGCTCCCGCGCTTCCTTAAGCGCAAGATCCTCCGCCGGTCGGTCATGCAGCACAAAACCTTCGTCCGGCAGCAGGCCGCTTTCCATCAGCAGCGTTTGCTGCGGCACAAGTACCAACGGTTGATCCAGCCCGTCTGCCGTCATTGCCAGATACCATTCCTGTCCACCGGCCTCGACCAGCAATGACCTGAGATCGAGTGTGCCGGAGCGAAATTGGCGCAAACGCTCGGGGGCAACGCCCGCCACGAGATAGCGATCCTGTTCGCCCTGCGGCTCGACCATGACAGCCACATAATGACCGCCGATGGCATCACGGGCCTCGAAGACCTGCGGGCCGTCGTAATAGAAGAGCGTGGCGGTGTGCCGGATCGTTTTCATACGGTTTCCACTCCACAATGCGCCAGAATGTCGAAGGCCGCCAGCGGCCACCAAGTGTGATGCGAGCGTTGACCTGTTTGCTGAATGCGGCCAGCGCCTGCCACCAGTTCAACGCGGCAGATCAACCGATTCTTGAGATGCTGCAACTTCAAGGCTTTGGCTTCCAATTCCGTGCGCTCGGCAAAAACAGACAGCCCGCACGCCTGGCACTCAGTTACCCCAAGGAAGACTCTTCCTGGTCTTTCGGCGCGTTGTGATCGGAAGTCGCTCTGCGTCGGCGGATTGCCCCGCACCAGACGAAAGACCTCCCGTGACGCAGCGATTTCCTCCGCTGTGTCGGGCGGACATCCTTCGGGCAATAGCTCTCGGTAGCTCATGGGCTGGCAGAGGTTACTTTTTTGCCGGGGCGAACGTCAACACTGCCGCACACGTCTATTTTGCCGGTGACGGCGGCGGTGAGGCCCATGAACTGGGCGGAGAAGGGGTTGGTTGGCGAATGGACGCCGCGTGCATGTGCGCGGTGGCCCGGAAGGGACATCTGACAACCGGCGGGTAACTGTGCATTTGTGCCGCCCATGACGAAAAGTTGCCCAATGGTGCGCTGAATCAGGAGGAGGGGAAAGGGGAAAGTTCAGAGGGGAAAAGCGGAAAGTAGAAATCTGAAACCAGCGGCCGCGACCGAGTGGTCTTCCAACTGGCCCGCTCGGCGGCAAGGCATCGACACGGCGTCAGACTGTAGATTGGTCCGGCCAGCCCTCCGAGGGGCGCTTCTGGGAAAGGGAATTGGGACCCGCCAAGGCACACTACCTGTTGTGGTTGACCGCTTTCGAAGTCCCCACATATAGTGCTTTCTGGAGCGTTTTTGGCGTTATGTGCCCGAGATTGCAACGGTTGGCCTCGTCGCTGGGCTTCGGGACAACGGCGCGATGGGGACCCAGGAAGAACCTGCCGGATTCGCAGCTTTGGGCAGCAGGCCGAGAGATCAAAGACTCCTAACGTCGTCTCCTGCAACGACCTAAGAACCCCCTTGTCACTGGCCCTGGCGGTGGGTCCTGCCCCTGGAGTAAGGAAATTGACTTTGCTGCGAATCATCGGCAGTATTCTAGGCACTCATGAACACAATAGCACGGCATGCATAGCATCGTTGCCAAAGCCCAACTGAGCCCGAATGTCACGCGGCTGGATGTCACCGCGCCGCGCATCGCCCAAATCCGGAAGCCCGGTCAATTTGTGATCGTGCGCCGGGGCGAAGACGCGGAACGCATCCCTCTCACGATCGCGGACGCGGACGCCGCGGCCGGCACTATCGCCCTAGTCATCCAGTCAGTCGGCAAGAGCACGCAGGAATTGGTGGCGCTCAAGCCGGGTGAGGCCATTGCGGACATCGCCGGGCCACTCGGCCACCCGACGGAGCTCATTGCCTCGGGCCGCGCCCTGTGCATTGGAGGCGGCGTGGGCACGGCGGTGGTGCATCCGATTGCCCAGGGCCTGAAGCGCTGCGGGGTCGCCGTGCTCAGCATCATCGGTGGCCGCTCCAAAGAGTGGGTCATCTTCGAATCCGAGCTCAGGCAGTTGGGCGAGGTCGTTGTCTGCACCGACGATGGCAGCTACGGGCGGCATGGCTTTGTGACCGACGCCGCTAAAGACGCCTTGGCCGCGGGCGGCATTGATGTTGTCTATGCAGTTGGCCCGGTGCCGATGATGCGCGCGGTGGTCAACGTGACCAAACCGCTGGGCGTGCGCACCATTGTTTCGCTCAACCCGGTGATGGTGGACGGCACCGGCATGTGCGGTGGCTGCCGGGTCGGGGTGGGCGGCCAGACGCTGTTTGCCTGCGTGGACGGTCCGGAGTTCGACGGCCACCTGGTGGATTTCGACCTGCTTATGGACCGCTTGGGCACTTACCGCGATTTTGAGCAGCGCGCGCTCGCCGCCTGCAAAGACGGCACCTGCAAGGTTGGGCTGAAGTGACCTTGCTCCCCTGTAACCCAATTAACGCTCCGACGCTCCAACGCTCCAACGCTCTAACGCTCTAACGCTCTAACGCTCTAACGCTCTAACGCTCTAACGCTCTAACGCTCTAACGCTCTAACGCTCTAACGCTCCTACCGGTCCAAAAGTATGCCCGCGCCTGCCAAGCTCTCCACCAAGCAACGTCTCCAAATCAACCGCCAGAAGATGACGGAGCAGGACCCGCTGGTCCGCAACGCCAACTTTGGAGAGGTCAACCTCGGCCTCCCCGAGAAAGTGGCCCTGCTCGAAGCCGAACGCTGCCTTCTGTGCAAGGACCCCAAGTGCATCACTGGCTGCCCGGTGGGCGTCAATATCCCGCGCTTCGTCGAATTGCTTTCCCAGGGCAACCTGCCGGAAGCCGCACAATGCCTGCTCAACGATAACGCCCTGCCCGCGGTCACTGGCCGCGTCTGCCCGCAAGAAACGCAATGCGAAATTGAGTGCATCCGCGGCAACAAAGGCTTGCCGGTGGCCATCGGCTACCTCGAACGGTATGTCGGCGACTGGGCGCGCACTCACAGCGACCAGCAATCTCTGCAAGTGGCCTCGCCCAGCGGCAAGAAAGTGGCAGTCGTCGGCTCCGGCCCCGGCGGTCTCACCGCCGCGGGCGAACTGGCCAAATGCGGCCACGATGTCACCGTCTTCGAGGCCCTGCACAAGCCGGGCGGCGTGCTGGTGTATGGCATCCCTGAATTCCGGCTGCCCAAGAAGATCGTCCAGGAAGAAGTGGGCCGGCTCGAGCGATCGGGTGTGAAGATTGTCTGCAACACCGTCATTGGCCGGACTTACACCGTGCCGGAGCTGCGCGAACAGTTTGACGCGGTGTTCATCGCCAATGGCGCCGGCTTGCCGGTGTTCATGAATGTGCCGGGGGAAAACTACAAGGGCGTCTATTCGGCCAACGAGTATCTCACCCGCGTGAACCTGATGGCCGCCTACCAATTCCCGCGGTCGGACACACCGGTCCTCCAGGGCCAGCGTATCGCTACGGTCGGCGGCGGCAACGTCGCCATGGACTCGGCTCGCACCGCCAAACGCATGGGCGCCGAGTCGTCCATGATCATCTATCGCCGCACGCGCAAGGAAATGCCCGCCCGCAGCGAGGAGATTCATCACGCCGAGGAGGAGGGCCTTCAGTTCGAGTTTCTGGTCGCGCCGGTGGAAGTGGTCGGAAACGAGAAGAAATGGGTCACCGGCCTCAAGTGCGTGCGCATGCAACTGGGCGAACCCGACGCCTCGGGCCGCGCCCGGCCGATCATCATCCCCGGCTCGGAGTTTGTCGTGCCGTGCGATGTCGTGGTCGTGGCCATTGGCACGCGGGCCAATCCGCTGCTCACCGCCACGTGCCCCGACCTGAAGCTCAACAAGTGGGGCAACATCATCGTGGACGACAATTGCATGACCAACCTGCCCGGCGTCTTCGCTGGCGGCGACATCGTGCGCGGTGCGGCCACCGTGATCCTCGCCATGGGCGACGGCAAGCGCGCCGCAAAAGCCATGAACGAATACCTGCTATCAGTTCAGGCTTAATCTTGCCGGAATGCGAACAGCCACCGGCGTGCGCCGGTGGTTGACCGCATGAAAGGAATCCCCATGAAACGGCGCCTCCTGTTGCTCCTCTGCATCCTGCTGACAAGCCTCCACCCCACGCGAGGAGCCGACCAGGCGCCGGCGGTGAAGGCGAAACCCAATGTTCTCTTCATCGCCATTGACGACCTGCGCGACTGGGTCGGCTACCTCGGCGACAAGCAGGTCAAGACGCCCAACCTCGACCGGCTCGCGGCGCGCGGCGTGGCTTTCACGCGCGGCTTCTGCGCCTCGCCCTGCTGCAATCCGTCGCGCACGGCGCTGGCCACGGGCCAGCGGCCGGGCCAGACCGGGGTCTATAACAACAGCGATGACTGGCGCAAGATTGTGCCGGCCGAAATCACGACCCTGCCGTTGCACTTCAAGCACAACGGCTACTACGTGGCCGGCGCGGGCAAGATCTACCACGAGGTCTTCCGGCGCGACAGCGATTGGGACGATTACCTGGGCAAGAACGGCAGCGGCGACGAGGACGATCTTTTCACCCGCCTGAAAAGAGGAGGCAGGAACACTGCAAGCGACGCGCCCAGTGACGGCGTCGGCGGCATCAAGTTCAAGCCCCTCAATTGCGACGACCAGGACATGGTGGATTACCAGTCAGTCAGCTACATCCTCAAGAAGCTCGCTCAGCCGCATGACAAACCGTTCTTCCTCGCCTGCGGCTTGCACAAGCCGCACATGCCGTGGGACGTGCCGAAGAAATATTACGCGATGTATCCGCTGGACAAGATCCAGCTCCCGAAAGTGCCGGAGAACGACCTCGACGACGTGCCGCCCGCCGGCGTCGATATGGCCAAGCCGTGGGGTGACCACGCCGACATTCTCAAATCCGGCCGCTGGAAGGACGCCGTGCAAGGCTACCTCGCCGCCATCACCTTCGCTGACGCGATGGTCGGACGCTTGATGGATGGCTTCGACAAGACGCCTTACAAGGACAACACCATCATCTGCCTCTGGAGCGACCACGGCTGGCACCTTGGGGAGAAGCAGCACTGGCGCAAGTTTGCCTTGTGGGAAGAGGCCACGCGCGCCCCGCTGATCTGGATCGTCCCAGGCCTCACCAAACCCGGCGTCTGCCACCGCACTGTGGACTACATGCACATCTACCCGACGCTGTGCGACCTGACCGGTTTGCCGACGCCGAAGCACGTCGAAGGTCCCAGCATCCGCGGCCTGCTCACGCAACCCGATGCCGCCTGGGAAAGGCCCGCCGTCATGACCTGGCTCTACCGGAATCACGCCGTTCGCACCGAAGACTGGCGTTACATCCGTTACGCCAACGGCGACGAGGAGCTTTATCACAACTCGGTGGACCCGCTGGAGTGGACCAACCTTTCGAAGAAGCCCGAATACGCCGATCAGAAGGCCGCATTGGCCAAGTGGCTCCCCACCGTCAACAACGAGACGCCCGGCAGCAAAATGAAAGATCCCGCACGGAAAGCGAACCGGTCGAAGCAAAAAGCCGCCCGGAACGAGTGAGGGGTGCACCTCGTCGCTGTCGCCACGGCGCAGGAGCGCCGCCTTAAACACCCCCAGGCCCGCGTGCCCGATTATGCTGAAAGAACGCGCTTGTTGCACTAGAAGCAACCTGTGTTATCCTTATCATAATTACAGTTGCTGTCGAAGCTTCCTGGATTTGGTGAATCTTCAGTCGAGTTGCTCCATTGATGATTTGAAACCCGAGCGTCGGGAACAGTCCGGAAACGCCGCCCGCTCAATAGAAAGACATCGTTATTAGCAATTTAGCTTCCGCCCAAACCGACCGCATCGCCAATCATCCTGACTGGAAGGATGTTGTGGCCAAATACCAGAAGTCCGAGGTGTGGCCGGGCGTCTGGCAACTCGTGAACACCCTGGTTCCTTACGCCGCGCTCTGGTGTCTGATGTATCTCAGCCTACAGGTATCCGTATGGCTGGCGCTGCCGCTTGCCCTGCTGGCCGCCGGGTTTCTGGTGCGGGTGTTCATCATCTTCCACGACTGCGGCCACGGCTCGTTCTTCCCCTCGCGCAAGGCGAATGACATCGTGGGCTACATCACCGGGGTGCTGACGCTCACGCCGTATTATCATTGGCGCTGGGAACACGCCCTGCACCACGCCACCTCGGGTGACTTGGACCGGCGCGGGGTTGGAGACGTATGGACCCTGACCGTGCAGGAATACCTGGCGGCATCGCGCTGGAAACGCTTTGCTTACCGGCTGACCCGGAACCCCGTGGTGCTGTTCGGCCTCGCTCCCATCTTTCTGTTTGCCATCATGCAGCGGATTCCTTCAAGTAAAGCACCGCGGCGGGAACGGCACTCAGTGGCCTGGACGAATCTGGGGATCGTAGTACTGGGCGTAGGACTAAGCTGGGCTTTCGGCTTCAAGACCTACTTGCTGCTGCAGTTGCTCGTGATGGCGATAGCCGGGTGCGCGGGGATATGGCTGTTCTATGTGCAGCACCAGTTTGAAGGTGCCTACTGGGAGCGCAGCGCGGACTGGGATTACGCCACCGCGGCGTTGCGGGGCAGTTCCTTCTATAAGCTGCCCAAAGTACTCCAGTGGTTTTCGGGCAACATCGGGTTCCACCATATCCACCACCTGAGCCCACGGATTCCCAATTATCACCTGGAGAAATGCCACCAGGCGGAGCCGCTCTTTCAAACGGTCAAGCCGGTGACCTTATTCGGCAGCCTGAAGTCACTCACGTTCCGTCTGTGGGACGAGCAGCGCCAGAAACTGGTCGGCTACCGGGCGTTGCGAGCAATGCGCAAGCAGCAGGGGCAGAACGCGCTCTGACCTGAAATAGAGGAACCAGGCGCTGGTGGCCAGTGCTGACAAGCCGCCGACAGGTGACTAGCTCCTTAGCCACCTGCATAATTCAGATTTGACGGCGCGGCTCCGGCGGCTACGCTGGCAGGCATGAAACTGGATAGGAGAGACTTTCTGAAACTCGGGGCGGTAGCCTCGGTGGGAACCCTGGTGGGCGCGGTGCCGGCGCACGGCGCAGAGCCGGCGACACCGGCAACCACCGCCGGGAGCGGCAAACAAAAACTGATCTGGGGCAACCTGCTGCACCTGGGCACGAATATGTGGTGCGATTGGGATGCGCCGGAACTCAAGGGTGACTCCTCTATCTACCATCCGGAACTCCGCTTGGACCGGAGCCTGTGGGACGACCTGCTCAAGAAGATGCAGCAGGCCGGCATGAACATGGTGGTGATCGATCTCGGCGACGGGGTGAAGTATGAGAGCCACCCGGAGATTGCGGTCAAAGGCGCCTGGAGCACCGCCGACCTGCAGAGTGAGTTGCGGCGACTGCGGTCGCTCGGCCTGGAGCCGATCCCGAAGCTGAATTTCTCGACTACCCACGACGCCTGGCTGGGCAAATACTCACGCTGCGTCTCGACTGACGCCTATTATACCGTCTGCCACGATCTGATCGCGGAGGTAATCCGGCTGTTCGACCGGCCCCGGTTCTTCCACCTGGGGATGGATGAGGAGGATTACGGGAACCAGAAGAATTACGAGCACGTCGTCATCCGCCAGTATGACGCGTGGTGGCGCGACTTCCTGTTCCTGGTGCAGGAAGTCGAGAAGGGCGGCTCGCGGGCGTGGATCTGGTCGGATTACGTCTGGCACCATCCAGAGCTGTTCTACCAGAAGATGCCCAAGTCGGGAGTGCAGAGTAACTGGTATTACGACGCTAAGTTTAACCCGCAAGACAAGATAGCCAAGGCGTTCCAGGAACTGGAACAGCACGGCTATGACCAAATCCCGACGGGGAGCAACTACTTCAACCCGACAAATTTCGAGCTACTGGCCGCCGAGTGCCGCCGCAGCCTGGGCGCGGGACATCTGCTGGGCTTCCTCCAGACCCCCTGGAAGCCGACCTTGGAGAAGTATCGCCAACGGCATATCGAGGCAATCGAGCAGGTCGCCCGGGCGATCCAGGCAGCCAGGCCTTAGCGAATTCACGCTGGGTGTCTGACCGGCAAGCAACCTGACGTATTAGGTCGCGGCTGCTCCCTCTCCCCTTCGGAAGGGGAGAGAATGTCCAATACCGCTAGGAATTGGAACCTGGTCTGGAGGGTGTCAGGCTCAGAACTGCTGGCACCGTGGAAACGGCTTGAGCCCAGTTCCCCCTCACCCCGCCCTCTCCCCAAGGGAGAGGGAGATGCCAAGCCCGACGCTCGTATAATCGTGCGCACCCG
>CAIWJG010000176.1 GCA_903912925.1 uncultured Verrucomicrobia subdivision 3 bacterium
AGCGAATCTTTGAGGCTCAGACTACTGTTTCTTGAGGTTTTTCAACAAGCCAACCACCAACGAGGCCAAACATTCAGCCTATCCAGAGCGAGATAAACCCTTGCCCTGCGCACCCAGGGATAGTTCTTTCTCAGACACTATGTAACACGACATTGGTCGTGAGGCTGTTGGTAATCCCGTCCCCGAAGGCCCAGGTCCAGTTAGTAATCGTGCCAATGGACGTGTCGGTAAACATCACCGTCAGCGGCGCGAGGCCACTGGTCCGGTTCGCCGTGAAGCTGGTCACGGGCATCAAAGCTCCCCTGCCGCTCACCAGGTTGGTCACGGTGCCCCCGTTCGCCGAACTTAACACCAGGTTGGTGCTAAACACCGCCACATTGGTGGGCGCAAACCGCACCACCACGTTCGTCGTGCCAAACCCGGCTACGGTGAAGCTGCTACCCGACACTACGCTGAAGGGCGGGCTGACGCCGACCGCTCCACTCGTCACCGGTGCCCCGCCTCGGTTAGTCACCACGAATGTCCGGTCGGCCGTATTACTCACCGCCACCCACCCAAAATCCCAGTTCGTGGGCGCTACCGCGATCTGGCCCGGCGTCTGCCCCACGCCGCTCACCAGGTTGGTCGAGTTGCCGCCGCTGCTGATGAAGATCACGTTGGTGCTAAACGTGTCATCCCCTGCCGGCGTGAACCTTACCACCACGTTGGTTGAGCCGAAGCCGGATAGTCCAAAGCTGCCACCGGAGGCTATGCTAAATGGCGCTCCGACGCTGGCCATGCCGTTGCTTACCGGCCCCCCGCCGGTGTTGGTGACCACGAACATGGCGCTGGCATTCGTTCCCACGAGCACGACCCCGAAGTTCGTGCTGGCAGGACTGACTACGATGCTCCCGGGCGTCACCGCAGTGCCGCTCAGGGCGTTGGTCGCGTTGCCCCCGTTGCTGGTGAAGAGCAGGTTGGTGGTGAAGGTCCCGGTCTGCGTCGGACTGAACGCCACTTGCACCACCCCGGTTTGCCCGACCGGCACGGTGAACGGACTCCCGGTCACCACGCTGAACGGCAGCGCCGTGGTGGCGCTGCCGGTCAGGGGCAACCCGCCTGCGTTGACTACCTGGAACGCCTGTGTGCTGCTTTGGCCCACGACCACCGTGTCGAGAATCCCATTCGTCGGGCTCACAACCAGAAGTGCCGGCGTGTTCGTCACCACAATGTAGTTGGTGAGGGCCAACATGTTGGTGCCGCACGAACTGATGGCCGTCAGACTGACCGTGTTGCTGCCGCTGGCGGTGTAGATATAGGTTGGGTTGACGTTCGTATTGGTATGACCATCGCCAAAGTCCCACAGGTAGCTGGTGGCCCCACTGCTGAGGTTGGTGAACGTGACGGTCAGGGGCACGCCCCCATTCGTCCGCGAGGCACTGAAGGCGGCTAACGGCGCGGAGATCACCGTGACCACGGCACTGCCGGTCCGGTCCCCGGCCTGCGCTGTGCAGTTGGCATCCGCCAGACTGGTCACCGTGTAGGTGGTCGTCGCCAAGGGGCTGACTGTGCGCGTAGCCGGACTGGCCAGCACCCCGTTCTGGTTGATGCCGTCCGACCAGCCTACGTTCCACGGACCTGTGCCCGTCAGTGCCGCCGCAATCACTGTCGAACTGCCGTTGCAGATGGCCGTGCTGCCGCTGACGACCGAGGTTGGGCGCGAATTGACTGTCACCACCGCGTTGCCGGTCCGGTCCCCGGTCTGCGCCGTGCAGTTGGCATCCGTCAGGCTGATCACCGTGTAGGTGGTCGTCGCCGACGGGCTAACGCTGCGTGTGGCCGGGCTGGCCACCACCCCATTCTGGTTGATGCCGTCCGACCAGTTCACGTTCCACGGACCCGTGCCGGTCAGCGTTGCCGAAATTGTCGCTGTGCCGCCGTTGCAGATGGTCGCGCTGCCACTGGCCACCGAGGTTGGGCGTGAGTTGACCGTCACCACGGCACTGCCGGTCCGGTCCCCGGCCTGCGCCGTGCAGTTGGCATCCGTCAGGCTGATCACCGTGTAGGTGGTCGTCGCCGAAGGGCTAACACTGCGGGTGGCCGGGCTGGCCACCACCCCATTCTGGTTGATGCCATCCGACCAGTTCACGTTCCACGGACCCGTGCCCGTCAGTGCCGCCGAAATGGTCGTTGAGCCGCCGTTGCAGATGGCCGTGCTGGCGCTGACGACCGAGGTCGGGCGCGTCTTGATCGTCACCACCGCACTGCCGGTCCGGTCCCCGGCCTGCGCCGTGCAGTTGGCATCTGTCAGACTGGTCACCGTGTAGGTCGTGGTTGCCGACGGGCTGACCGTGCGCGTGGCCGGGCTGGCAACAACTCCATTCTGGTTAACGCCGTCGGACCAGCCCACGGTCCACGGACCTGTGCCCGTCAGCGCCGCCGCAATCGCTGTGGAGCCGCCGTTGCAGATGGTCGCGCTACCGCTGGCCGCCGAGGTCGGGCGGGAGTTGACCGTCACCACCGCACTGCCGGTCCGGTCCCCGGCCTGCGCTGTGCAGTTGGCATCCGTCAGGCTGGTCACCGTGTAGGTCGTGGTTGCCGACGGGCTGACCGTGCGCGTGGCCGGGCTGGCAACAACTCCGTTCTGGTTGACGCCGTCGGACCAGCCCACGCTCCACGGACCTGAGCCCGTTAGCGCCGCCGCAATCGCTGTCGAGCCGCCGTTGCAGATGGTCGCACTGCCGCTGGCCGCCGAGGTCGGGCGGGAGTTGACCGTCACCACCGCACTGCCGGTCCGGTCCCCGGCCTGCGCTGTGCAGTTGGCATCCGTCAGGCTGGTC
>CAIWJG010000177.1 GCA_903912925.1 uncultured Verrucomicrobia subdivision 3 bacterium
CCCCTCACCCCAGCCCTCTCCCCTTCGGAAGGGGAGAGGGGGCAGCCTCGGCAGCTTTGGGTGTAGTGTATGCTGCGGACTCCTCAGTAACTCATGTAACTCGTTGCAACTCATATAACGCGTATGGACTAAGCTTGTGCGAGTATCCACTCCGCTGCCGCGGACAGATCGTCCACCACGGCAGCCGCGCCCAGCTTGTCGGCGGACGCTCGCTCCAACTCCGCCCCGTATCCCGTGCGCACCAGCAAACACTTCTTCACCACGGCATTCCAGCCGCATTCCAGATCAATCAGCTTGTCCCCAATCATATAACTTTGCGCCAAGTCCACGTCGAACTCATCGCGCGCATCCAGCAGAAACTGCGGTGACGGCTTGCGGCCGCGGCTTGGCGCGTCGGGCGCTTCGGGCGCGATGTAAATCTTCTCGAAGCGCACCTGCTCGCGCCCAAGCTCCTGCATCAAGTGCTCGTTCACTTTCTCGACATCCGCCAGTGTAAAATAACCCCGGCCCACGCCTGACTGGTTGGACACGATGAACAGCTTGAAGCCCGCCTGCTGCAAGCGCCCCAGCGCCCTACCCGCCCCGGGAAAGATCGTCACATCCTCTACGCGGCGGAGGTAGTTCCTCTCCTCAATGATGGTCCCATCGCGGTCTAGAAATACGGCTCGATTCATTCTCTTGTCGGGCATAATTGATAGCGGAGCGGAGGATACTCTATGATCAGCGGCCATTGGAAGGCGCACTGGCGCTCTTGAACTCAACCGAGCGCACATAGGGACCAATTTGTAAGCGGGCCTCCGCAGCGCTGGAGACAGGTCGGCCGTTCAACCGCAGGTTGGCGATTGTCACGCCCTCCACCCCGTGCTCGGCATCGAATCCGCGGAACGACGATGGGGGCAGTTGCGGCCCGGTCACGGCAATGTCGCTGAAGATCACATCCCGCACTGTCCCGCGCTCAGCGTCCTTGGAGTAATCGGTCTTGTAGATCACGATCTCCATTAGCTTTGCGGCGTAACCGTTGTCCGGGGCCGCCGAATACTTCTCTTCGCGGTTAGCCTGCATACGGGGCTGCGGGTTGCGGTCCTCAGTCTCAAACCGGATGTTCTGGAAACGGATGTCATGGATCGCGGCCCGGTCGCCGTGCTGAATGTCCATGGCCACGTGCGTCGTCCGCACGATATCGCAATCCTGGAAGACAATGCCGGCGATCTCCGGCGCACAGGTCTCGGCGCCGATCTCCATCGCCCGCCCCCAATCGCACCAAACAACGCAGCGGCGGAAGCTGATATTCTTCACCGGCCGCTGCTGGGATGGCTCTCGGCCATCCCTCAACCCCTTGACCACCAGCGCGTCGTCGAACGCGCGGACGAAACAATCACGCACTTCCACCTCCTGGCTGTTGCAGACATCAATCCCATCAGCGTTGTAACGCCACAAGCCAATGAGCTTGACGTTGGCGATGGTCGCATTGCGGCAACCGAATAGGCTGCAACACCACACGTCTGGATCACGCATTACGATCCCCTCGACCGTCACGTCGGAGCATTCGGACAGGCGCACAGCGCCGCCGCCTTCGCCGCGCAGAAAAGAGCTAACATCAAGTATGCCTCGGCCGGCGATGCGGATGTGCGATGCGCCGTTGGCGATCAAACTGCCGTAAACCACGGCGCCGCCAGAGATGTAAACCGTCTCGTTGCTGTGGAGATTGATCTGCCCCACGCGATGCACCCCCGGGCCGAAGTAACGCACGCCCGGAGCCTCCGGGGCAGGCACGTCCTTTTCGGGAGGGCTGGCAAACAAATGCAAAGCGTGGTGCGAGCCGTTCACCTCGACTATCACCGAACCGGGCCGCTCCAGGGAGAACGAGATGCGGTTCGTCTCGATGGCCGGACGGATACCAAGGGACGCCGGCCGCACCACGACCGACTGCACGGGGCGGCGCGACTGGACCACGATCTTCACCGGACCGGCCATGTCCCAGAAGGCGAAGCCGGCCAGTTCCGTCTGATCCAGAGGCCGCTGGTATCCCGGCCAGACCTGGTTGAAGGGCACTGCCGAAACGCGGCAAGCAAGGACGGGAACTGCCTGGCCGTTGATTGTCAGTTCGTAATGCTCGCTCAAGGCCTCGCCGGGAGGTGCCGGCCACGAAGTAACGCCTGCGCCCAGCGCGGCCTGCAACAGACATGCGGCCAAAACCGCACTGCCCACGGCCAACTTAAGATGCGTCCGGTAGCATCGAACGTGAGTTCGATCATTATTTCCCATCGGGGACGCTCTCAACGGCGGATTCACTTCGACTCGTAGCATCGAACGTGAGAATCCTCGTTTAACTCTCTGGTTCATAATCATGGTTCAAATACCAAACCTTTCTCGGCATCGGGCCTGGCCAAAGCCGCCCGGCCTTCGTAGCCCCCGCTCCTGGCAAAGCTGTTTTGCCCGATCAGAAAGCGCCCGTCGGCCACGCCCACGATACCTAGCGCCGCATCGAACTGCCACCGGCCCGTCAATTGAAAGCGGGGGTCCGCCCGCAGCAAGACCGCGGGGACACCGTAGCACCCGAACCACCAGGCGCCATTGGCGAAGGCAGCGGTCTGAATGCCCATCAAGGTGTAGCCGCTGGCGAGCACGTGCCGTTGCTGAAACGCGAACTTGGTGTCGTATTCGTAAAGATAGTTCTCCTTCACGCCCACCGGCAGGCCGCCTACCACGATGAACTTCCCGTCATGATACCCGATGCCGCCGGCGCCATGCACGACTTCGGGGACACGGTGCCGGGCCAGCTCCGCGAGCGTGTCGGCATCATAGACGAACACCCACGAATCCTCGTGACCGGCGGGGAGGTTGAACTGCCCCAGGTTCACCGCCACAAACACCTTTCCGTCATGGAAACAGAGATCGCCATGATGCTTCGCCACTTTCACCTGCTTGAGAACTCGCCCGTGCGCCTCGGTCTTGACCAGGGTGTCAGTCCAGCTCCAGTAGATGGCGTCACGCTCGTCCGTGCAGATGCCTTGCAGATGCCCGGCATAAACGCCCGCGCACTTTGTGGATTGAAAGGCCGAAGAAGCAGAATCGCGCTTCTCGGAAATAGTGGTCCCGCCGTGGGCATTAGTCCCCGCCGCGCCCCAAAGCGTGCTGTCTTTTAAATCGGCTGCAGACGATCTCCCAAACAGCAGTAGAACCGATGACAGCCACAGAGCGAAGAAGAGGTGTCTTTTCGTTGTTTGTGGGGAATCGTCCCTGGTGGTCATTGGCATACAAATGAAACGCTAGCATGCACTGTCGTGCATAATTCATTCTAGTCTTTCTTCTGGGGGAAGTGTGTGCCGGCCAGCGGAACAAGTCAACTGCGCACCGCGCCGCGCCAGCAATTCTCAATATGGGACGAATGGGACGAATGGGACGAATGGCGGATGATCCCATGCGGCCTCGGACACCCTAAAGGGTGGACCCCAAACCTCCGAGATCAGCCAAAATGAGAACTGCTGGCACCGCGCCGCCGAGCCTGAGCGATGGACTTGCCCGGCTGTGGCCATGTATTAGAATCCCCGCCATGACCCAAAACGCATTCATTCGTTGCCTCATCCTAATCCTCACCCTCATCGCTTGGAACCCCAGCTTCCTTCAATCCAGCGCCACAGCACAGACCGCAACCACCGGCACACCTGGCACGTTGACGGTGATGACTTACAACCTGAAGTTCGGCAGTCCCAACCCTCCGAACGGTTGGCCGCAGCGTCGCCCGCTTATGAGGGAACTCATCTCGACGATCGCCCCCGATGTCTTCGGCACGCAGGAGGGGCTCTACGGCCAGCTCCAGGATCTCGCCGCGGACCTGCCGGCGTACCAGTGGATCGGGATGGGGCGGGAAGGCGGCAGCCGGGGGGAGTTCATGGCGGTGTTCTACCGAACAGCCCGGCTTGAACCGCTCGCGTTCGATCACTTCTGGCTGTCGGACACTCCGACCGTCATCGGCTCGAAGACCTGGGGGCCAACCCTGCCCCGCATGGTGACATGGGTGAAGTTTCGGGATCGTCAGACCAAACGGGAGTTCATCTTCGTCAACACCCATTTTGATCACCAGGTCCAGGCGGCCCGCGAAAAGAGCGCCCAGCTCATCCGCCAACGAGTCACAGCTTTCGACGCCAAGCTGCCCTTACTGCTCGTCGGAGATTTCAACGCCGACGCCGGCAGCAACAAAGCATACGGGATCCTGACCGACGACAAGTTCTTCGCCGACACCTGGACGACCGCGCGCGAGCGCGTGAACGAGGGCATCGGGACCTTCAATGGGTTCAAAGCCATTCAGAAAGACGGAGGACGCATTGACTGGATTTTGAGCCGAGGCGAGGTGGCGGCGGACCGCATTGAGATTGTGACCTTCTCGCGCGACGGCCAGTTCCCGAGCGACCACTTCCCTGTGGTTGCTAAACTGCGGCTGGGCACGACCCCGTGGCCCTGAACTGCCGGCATACAAAGTGCCCACCAACGACTATGGCCCGAAAGTAGTAGCCCGCTAAACACGCGAAACCACGCTAAAGGGACCTGGTTCCCGAACTCTTCGCTTTGCCTCTCGGGTGAACATCGCTTCCAACATATCTGCCTGTCCCGTTTAGCGTCATTTGGCGTGTTTAGCGGGCAAATACTACTGGTAACTCGCGCTGGGCCAGCTCGGGAAGCAGAGAATGAAATGGTATCATGGCCAATCAGGGTCAGTCACAAAAGAGCCGCTGGAACAATGCTTAGGCCTTTTGGCTGCCCTCCTTGGACAGCCCGACGGATTTGTTCTTGTTCTGGGGATCGGAGATCAGGCCCTTTTGATGGAGCCGATCGAGTGCTGCCCAATCGTGCCCCTTCCAGGCACGGGTGAAGGCAAACTCGCCCTTCCCTTCGGTGAAGCTGGTCAGATGCAGCAGAGCCAGCACGGCGTCGTCGATCTTGTCAGTGTTAGGCTTCATGACGGCATTTTAGGCACAGCACGGCAAAGCCGCAACCGAACTACGAAGCGTTTGGAATGCGTGGAGCTTGCTCCCGCTTTTGGGCTATCGCGGCTGCGGCCTCGACGGACGATGCCTGCCCTTGCGCGCAGTGCCCCCCTCCCAAAATCTCCTTTGCCGCAGCCTCCGAAGCCCCTACGATGACCGGCGAGTTCAAATGGCACTACATCCTCAGAAATCCGCGTCATCTGCGCCGAAAGACTCCACCGCCAACCTCGG
>CAIWJG010000178.1 GCA_903912925.1 uncultured Verrucomicrobia subdivision 3 bacterium
ATCAAAACCATCACCCGCGGGTTGCTTTTGCTGGCCCAAGCGGATGCGGGCCGGCTGAAAGTGGCGCTGGAGGACGTTGACTTGAGCGCGGCCCTCGAAGGAATGGTCGAGGACGCGCGGATCCTGGCCGCCGATTCCAATTTGCGCTTCGACCTGAAAATTCAGCCGGGTCTTTGGATCCAGGCTGATCGCACGCTCTTGCCGATGGCAATCCGCAATCTGCTCGGCAACGCAGTGAAATACAATGAACCGGGCGGGTCTGTGGGCGTGACGCTGGCGGCGGACAGTGGGCAGGCGCGGCTGACACTTTGTAACGCTGGTGCGGGCGTTCCTGCCGCTGACCAGCCAAGAATTTTCGACCGGTTCTATCGGGTGAGGGGGTCCGAGTCCGGTTCTACCGAGGGCCTCGGGCTGGGCCTGAGCCTGGCCCGCGAAATAGTCCATGCTCATCAGGGCCAACTGGCGCTGAAGGAAAGCAAGCCCGGCTACACCTGCTTCACGTTATCGTTGAGGCTTCACCCAGCCCACTGAAGATGCTCGCACTTGCCGGTTTTCTGGGCGTGGGTGGCGGGTTCGTTATTTTACCCGCGCTGGTGCTCTTTGCCGGGCTGGAGATGAAGGCCGCCATCGACAATTCGCTGGCGGTGATCGCCGTCAACTCTTTCGCCGGCTTGCTCGGCCAGCTCCACTACGTACAATTCGATTGGCCGATGACACTTGGGTTCCTCGGGGCGGCGTTGGTTGGCATGGTGGGCGGGATTGGCGTTGCCAGCCGGATTTCCTCGCGATCGTTACGCCGAGCCTTTGCCGGCAGCATCATTGTGCTGGGCGGGTTTCTCCTCATCAGAAACATCTGGCTGTAACACCGCGCAGCCAGGGAGGTTGAGCAGGCGGCGAGTGGCTCGCCGCCTGCGCGCCTAAGGGCCGGGGCTACTTCTGAATTTGTGCCGAGCGGTTGAACGGGCAGGTGCCGTTGGCGCTGCGCGGGCCAGTTCCATCGCGCAAACCATACCGCCCGCCTTGGCCGCCACCGTTGCCTTGGCCCATGCCGCCGCCGGGGCAATTTGTCCGCGAGCCGCCACTGGGGCAGACCCCGCCATTGGTTTGGAGACAGGCGGCTTGGCGGGCAGCGCGTTCTTCCTGGGACTGGGGCGGGCCGCCGCAGCCACGCCCGTTGGGGCCGAGACCATTTTGACCGAGCAACTCTGTGCCGGCAACGCTGAGGAACAGGGCCGCCGTGACGCAACCGACGATAGCTTTGATTTTCATAACTGATCTTTCTTTTGTTAATTGTTGTTTCGTTTATCGGATTGGCGTCCATCGTGACGCCGCTCTGTTAGTAATAGACCTCAGCAAGATGAACATTCGGGTCTGAGGCGGATTACAAAATGTTTAACTTCTGGATGCCGGGTGAGCGCGTCCGCTGCTGGCAAATTGCGACGGTCTGCCCGCGAGCCGTTTGGGAGGGAGAAAGCGGCGCTGGCATGAGGAACGGAGAGTTGGTCCAGTGCCTGCGGTTTAGGGCAATGGAGTTTGCCTTCTCGCCGTGCGAGAAAACCGCCGGATTGTTTCAGTGCTGAGAACTCCTACCAGCGCCACGGTTTCGTGGCTTGGTTGGAATTGTTATGTGGCGCGCACTGTGGATCTTCGTAGGAGGCGGTCTGGGCGCCTGGCCCGGTGGGGAGCTTTCGGTCTATTCACCAAGGGATCGTGATAGGCATCTACCCCATGAAGCGATGTTGCTGCGAGTGTTCATCGGCAAGCGCCATCCGGATGTCGAAGACAATGTGACGATTTATCCTAATTCCACCATCCTCGGTGGCGAAACGGTCATTGGCGCGAACTCCACCATCGGCGCGAATGTTTTCCTCACGCATAGCGTGCCGCCCAACTCCCTCGTTGTTTATGAGGAAAAACAGCTCACCATTCGGGACAAGACCGCCCGGAAGAAGGCTGGTGATTCCGACTATTCCATCTAGCGTCCACGCTGGCAGACCATAATCACGTCATCGCCCGGTGGGCGGCGGTCAGCGCTTCCGAACGGGCCAATAGCCCGCCCTACCTCTGCGGGCTTTGTGACATCCTGGGGGTAGCCACCCCAAGCCGACGCGGGAAACGGGCTACGCGTTCGACTACGACGCTATAGAGCACCATCCCAGCAATTCTCATTAGGGCCAGGTCAGCCCAAATCCGAAACCCGAAATCCGAAACCCGAAGGAAATCCGAGATCCGAAGGCCGATTCCGCCAGCTCACCCTTTAACGCCGAGGC
>CAIWJG010000179.1 GCA_903912925.1 uncultured Verrucomicrobia subdivision 3 bacterium
CTGCGGCAGCTTTGGGTGCCGTGTATGCTGCGGACTCCTCAGTATAAAAGGCGATATACATAAGGCGCGGGTTTGCAGGGTAAAATGACCCCGAGATGAATCCAGTCTTGGGCCCATATGCGAGGCACCATTTTTCGAAGCCCGCCTTCATTTTCCTATTTCTATGCTTGGAGCCGACACGAATATTTCATCAACTACCTGCGATTCAGCATGAGGACCCTTTGGATTGAGGAGCAGCCGCTGGCGCGGACCCTGGCGCGCCACGAGGCGTTTTGGCGAGGGGAGCTGGAAGAGGGCCCGTTGATGTGGGTGACGGCGGCCAACGCCAAACCCGGGCCGCTGATTACCGAACCGGCGAGTGAGGAGGAGTTGTGGACAAACGTGGACTACGTCATCGCCTCGACAGAAGCCTCTCTGGCGCGGACACATTTCGCCGGCGACGCTCTGCCCGTGTTTTGTCCGTGGCTGGGGCCCGACCAGTTTGCCGCATGGCTGGGTGCGGAGCTTATGCTCAAACCGCGCGCTTTCACTTCATGGGCCAAGCCCTTTGTGGTTGATTGGGACGACCATCCGGAATTTCACATCGCGGCCGACAACCACTGGTGGCAGCTCTATTTGGACATTCTCAGGGAATCCGTGCGCGCCGGCCGGGACAAGTGGGTGACGGGCTATCCCGATCTGCACACGGGCGTGGATGCGCTGAGCGCAATTCGCGGGCGCGACCGCCTGGCCTTGGACTTGATCGAGAATCCTGCGCCCGTTCTTCGCGCGATGCGGCAGATGACCGCGCTGTGGAAACAGGTGGTGGACACCGTCTCGGAGATCGTCCTGCCTGCCGGTCAAGGCACAACCAACTGGACGATGGGCTGGAGCGGCCAGCGCTTTCTCTGCATCGGCCAGAATGATTTCACCTGTATGATCAGCCCGCGGATGTTTGAGGATTTCTGCGGGGCAGACACCCGGGAGTGTTGCGATCATGCGGACTGGGCAATGTACCATCTGGACGGCCCGGGCGCGATCCGTCACGTTCCGTGGTTGTTGCGGCTGGAGAAACTGCATTGTGTTCAGTGGATTCAAGGCGCCGGCCAGAAGCCGCCGTCGCAGTGGTTGGAGTTGCTGCGCCAGATTCAGGCGGGCGGCAAGACCGTCCAGCTCTACTACGGCGGAGCGCACGGTGGCGACGTGGATCTTAAGAGCGAGCTCGACATTCTCTGTCGCGCCCTGGACCCGAACCGGCTGTTCATTTGGGCAGAGGCGGGGTCGGCGCAGCAGGCCGACGCGATAGTCTGCTATGCTCGCCAGGTGGCGAGGGATAATGGCGCTTGACGAAGACAAGGCAAGGCAATAGGTATCTAATCCATCCGTATATGCAGACACGACCAATCCTCCAACTCTTTCTAACTGCGGTCCTCTTCGGACATTTGCATGCCGTCGCGGCGAATGCGCGCGCGCGCTATTACGGTCACGAAGCCGTGGTGGATTCCTGCGGCGTCATCGCTCCCTGGTATCAGGGCTTGAACGGCCAGTGCGATTTCCGGGTGCGCATCGCGGCCGAGACACTCAAGCGGTATCCCTGGACCACGACCAACAATGCCATCGCCGCTTATCCCGATTACGTGTTCAGCGGCCACTGGCAGATTACTTCCAACGGCGTGATCGTGCCCCAGACTGCCAGCGATTGGGACAACGGGGACATCGGCCAGCGTTCGACCAGCGTGCTGATGGGCCTGGTGGATTATTACCGGTACAGTGGCGACCCGGCCGCCATAGCACACCTGACCTACATGGGCGACTTCCTGCTGGATTATTGCCAGACACCTCCGGACCACCCGTGGCCCAGCTTCCTTATCAGCGTCCCCGTCAAGGGCAAGACGTATTGGAAATGCAACACCAACGGTATGATTCAGCTCGATATCAGCGCCAACATGGGGCAAGGCCTGCTGCGGGCGTATCAGCTCACCGGCAACCGGCGCTGGTTTGACGCCGCGAAGCATTGGGGCGATCTGCTGGCTGCGAGGTGCAACCTGGATCCCAATGCCGATCCCTGGCCGCGTTACGCCAATCCCGAAACGGCTCCCTGGAAGGACAACAAGCAGACCGGCGGCGTCACGATGATCCTCGCTTTCCTCGACGAGCTGATTCGCCTCGGCTACACCGGCGAGGGCGGCCAACTCCTGAAAGCCCGCGAGGCCGGCCTGCGGTATGCGCGCGACCGGCTGCTGCCTGCCTGGACGGTGGACGACACGTGGGCGCGCTATTTCTGGGACTGGCCCAATCCAACACAGAACTGCTCAACCACGGCCGATGTCGCGGCCTACCTCATCAGCCACCCGCGCGATTTTCCCAATTGGCGCAACGACGCGCGGAACATTCTCACATTGTTCCTCAACCACAGCAGTGCGGCGCCGGAGTCAGGCGGCGATGTGTTCAACGGTGCGTGGGCGTATCCCGAGTCCAGCTCGTGTTGTGGCCGTTCGCTCTGGTATGCACCCCTGCTCGTAGGCGGAACCATGGCCCAATACGGCGTCGAGGCAAACAACGCGTGGGCGCGCGAACTGGCGTATCGCCAGATGACGCTCCAAACCTACGACGTCCATGAGACCGGCGTAACGGAGGACAACGTTGATGGTGGCATCATCGTCAATGGCAGTTGGTTGAACATCGCGCATCCGCTTCCGTTGCGCTGGGTGCTGACGGCGTTAAGCTGGCTGCCGGAGGAACTGGGAGCGAGCCGCGAGAACCACATCGTTCGCTCCAGCGCGGTAGTTGATTCCGTATGCTACGGCGCCGGGCGAATCGAGTATTCCACCTTTGATGCGCCACCAGAAACGATGGAAGTGCTGCGGCTGTCATTTACGCCGAGGGAGATCACCGCGGACGGACGGGCCCTCCGCCGGCGCCACGATCTAACGGCCAACGGTTACACCGTCAGGAAATTGGCGAACGGCGACACGATCGTCCAGGTCCGCCACGATGGCGCGCAGCGCGTAGCCATAATCGGCAAAGACCCGCAGCACGTAATGGATAACAACGCCATGAGCTGCGACAGCGCGTGGGCGTCGCAAGCTGACGCAGCGGTTTCCCGCGGCACATTGCGCGTTGCGGAAACAAAGGGTGCCACCATGACCGCGGCATTCCAAGGCAATCAAGTGCGGCTGATTGGCCGCGCGGACGCTTTCGGGGGCGAGGCAGACGTGTTCGTGGACGACATCAAGCAACTCGTGCCGATCGACTGCTGGAATCCCTGGCCCCGCAGCCAGCAGGTGCTCTATTACAAGAACGGACTAGCCGCCGGCCCACACACGTTGAAGGTCGTCGCTCGCGGCGCGAAGAATCCCTACTCCCAATCCACCCGCATCTATGTAGCTGCCGTGCAATTCTCGGCTGAGAGTGCCGCCTGCGGTTTTCCGACCGGCACCGGTCCCACCGGCCCGCAGCGGTTGATTCTTGGCTACCCGAGCCGACAGGATTATCGCGATGCACGCGGGCACCTGTGGCGTCCGGGCACGGAGGTGGTTACGCGCCTGGCTGCCGGAAGGGATACGGTGGCGGCTTGCTGGTGGACCAATGCTGTCGCCGAACCGATCACCGGCATGCCCGACCCCGAGCTCTATCGCTACGGCTGCCACGCCAGGGATTTCTGGGTAAACCTCACGGTGGGGCCTGGCCAGTATTTCGTGCGGCTGAAGTTCGCGGCGACGCGCGGCCTCGACACACGGAAGAACTGTTTCAACATCAGCTTGAATGGCAAGGAGGTCGTGCGCGGCCTCGACGTGGCTGCCACAGCGGGCGGTTCCAACCAAGCGGTCGATCTCGTTTTCAATCATGTCGCTCCGGAGAACGGCGTATTGAAGATCCGCTTCACCAGCCAGCGCGTTGCCGAGGGGGACCAGATCGTGCGCGGAGAAGCCTTCGTCCAGGCCATTGAAATCGGGCTGGGTTCCGGCGGTCGTGGTGCGATGCCGGTTGCCTCAACCGCGGCCGCCCGCTTTGGCTCTGGGAATGCGTTGCTTAATCCTGGGTTTGAGGAGACGCGTGATGGCACCCAAGTGCTTCGGCAAGGGCGGGACGAGCGGAGCGAATGGACGGCGGACCTCAGCGGCTCGACCAACTGCTACCTCTGGCAGGAAAGCGCCTTCAGTCAGCATCTCGATTGGGGCGCACCTGAGTTTCATTCGGGCCAGGGCGCAATCCGCGTCCACGCCGATGTGAATTGCCATACGACAATTTATCAGGATGTCGAAGTTCGCCCCGACACCACCTACACCGGCTCGGTGTGGGTGAGGGCCGCCGACCTGCACGGCAAAGGCTTCGGCCAAAGCGCCGCCGATTCCGCGGGCCTTGTCCTGGTGGAACTCGACGACACGAACAAGCAGGTCTGCAAACACGATCGGGCAACTCTGAGGAAGGCTGGACCCTACACGCAGCTTTCCAGCACCATCACGACCGGCAAGAGCACTGCCAAAGTGCGGTTCATGCTCGATACCGTCCTCCACTGCCCGTACACCGAAGGCCACGTCACCTATGACGATTGCGACTTCCGTGTAGGAGGTCCTCCGTCAATGCCGCAATGAGCAATCTTCAGCAAAGCCGCAGGAGGTAGCGGAGGAATGGCTCGGCGCCGTAAGACGCTCAGGCGATTGCCGGACCCCAAACCGCTAATCCAGAGCTTGTGTCGTGCGGGCGTCCCGGTCCCCCTCACCCCATCTCTCTCCCCAAGGGAGAGGGAGAATCGTACCCCGTCGTGCGATAAATCAGAGCGCTCCGAGTTTATGCCACCGCAGGCGACGGGGCTTCCTCGCCTCGGGGAGAGGGATGGGGTGAAGGGGAACGGATCGTACTCCAAGCGCCGACTTGTTAACTGCCTTTCGACGGTTCTGTTGGTTGCGCTTAAAAATGTTTGTCTCGGACTTCGACCAGACGGTAGGTCATGCCATCGAACTGGTATTTCATAGGCAGATCATGTCGGCCTCAGGAATTCAGGAAGTCCGCAGGTCGTTCACTTTGCTCGCAGCAGTAGCACCGGCACGCTGAGGCTGTGCTGGACGCGATTGGCGGTGGTGCCAAGCACCAGGTCAGCAATCAACTGGTGACCGTGGGTGCTCATCGCCACCAGATCGCAGCCGTTCTTCTGGACCCACTTGATGATTTCCGCGGCGGGTTCGCCGTAAGCCAATTGCGCTTCCGCGGGGATGCCCTCGGCGGTGAACTCGTCCCGAACGCGGCCGAGAAAGACTTTGCTCTCCTCGACTTCCGTGCCCGCGGCGTCGGTGCGGTGGTATTGGGCCGCCACGCCGCTGGCCACATGGAGCAGAACGACGCGGCTTTGCATCGCGGGCGCCAGGAGTTTGATGTGGTTAATGATCGCCCGGTCCGTGGGTGTGCCTTCCAGCGTCACCAGGATGGTTTTATACAAGCTCATTTATTGAATTTGGTTGCGACGTCAGATGCAATTGCGCTCACCCGCCAATGATGATGCGCCAGGCTTCTTTGAGCGACGCGGGCAGACTATAGAGGTCCATGGCGGTAATCAACAGCACGCTGCCCCAGCCCAGAAGCAGCAGGAACCAGCCGTTAGCCCATTGGCCCATTCGCCGGCGTGAAGAGGTAAAGTGCAGCAGCGGAAACAGCGCCAGTGGCAGGATGAGGCAGAGAACCACCTGGCTGAGATTAACGAGGTCGGTGACGCTGCCACCGCCACGGATGCTGACAATCCACACCGCCGGTACGATGGCGATCGTGCGCGAGATCATCCGCCGGATCCAGGGGCGGAGGCGCCAGCGCATGAAGCCTTCCATAACGACTTGTCCGGCGAGTGTGCCGGTGATGGTGCTGCTCTGTCCGCTGGCCAACAGTGCCACGGCAAACAGCGTGCTGGCCAGGGTGGTCCCCAGCAGCGGGGCCAGCGTCAAATGTGCGATGCGGATCCAATCGCTTTCGGGGCCGAACTTCACCAATTGGCCGCCGGCTACCATCACGCTGTCTTTGCTGAAGAATACCGTGGCCGCCAGCACGAGGATTGCCGCGTTGATCAGGAACGCCACCGCCAGCGCCACGGCGGAGTCGATGGTGTTAAATCGGATGGCGGTGCGAACGGATGACTCATCCCGCTGCAACTTCCGCGACTGAACCAATGCGGAATGCAGGTAGAGGTTATGCGGCATGACCGTGGCGCCGATCATACCGATCGCCACTACCAGCATACCGGTCTGGCGAAAGCTGGGCTGGATCAGCGCGTGTCCCATCTCCAGGAAATCCGGCCGCATGTGCGGCAGCACGAAGATCTCAATGCAATAGCAGACGCCGATGGTCGCCACGAAGATGGCGACCACCGCTTCGAGCATCCTCATGCCCAGCCCTTGCAAGGCCAGCAACAGCAACACGTCGAAGGCGGTGATGATAATCGCCCACTGCAGCGGGATGTGGAAGAGGAGGTTCAGGGCTACCGCGCTGCCGAGCAATTCGGCCAGGTCGGTCGCGGCAATGGCCATCTCCATCGCAATCCAGTTGGGCCAGCGAGTCCAACTCGGATACCAATCGCGGCAGCACTGCGCCAGGTCTTTGCCGGTCGCCACGCCCAGCCGGGCCGAGAGGACTTGGAGGATGACCGCCATGAAACTCGCCAGGGCTACCACCCATAGCAGGCCGTATTTGAACTGTGCCCCGCCCGCAAGGTCGGTGCCCCAGTTGCCGGGGTCCATGTAGCCGACGCTGATGAGGATTGCCGGCCCGACAAACGCGCGCCATTGACGCCAGAAACTGGCGGTGTGCGGCGGCACCGAGATGGTGCCGTGCATGCCTTCGAGCGATACCTGGCCGTCCGGGGAAACGGGCGCTGGAGCACTGAGAGGAGTCTCTCGCCGGTCGGCCGGAACACCGCGGTCCGTCTGGGGTGTCGGCCCGTTCATCGTCCGGGGCAGTCCCGGCCTTCGCGGTTCCGGGCGGAGACTGAACAGGCAGCGCGGCGCATCATTCCCATGCTTCACCGTTTAGCCTGCGGTGGATATTATGTCAAATAGAATGTTTTATGCATAAAACACTTTCCGGTGCTCCTTGGCCGGGCCCGCGCAGAAAGGCTGGCCATTGTCGGCACGCTTTGGTAGGTAACGGCCCGTGAACGCCAACCGTCCTAACTCAGCGCGGGCTGCCCAAGCCCGCTCGGAGTCCACGGAAGACCATCTGGAACGGATTCAGGAGTTGGTGGACCAGAAAGGCTACGCCCGTGTGGTGGACATTGCTGCGTCGCTGGGCCTCAGCCGCTCGGCGGTTTCCAACATGGTGCGCCGGCTGGCCGCTCGCGGCTTTGTGAATTATGAGAAGTACCGGGGCTTTACGCTGACGGCCCAAGGCCGCGCTGTGGCCCGGCACATCAAGGTTCGGCATCAAACCCTGGCGGAGCTGTTCCAACTGCTGGGCTTAAGCCCCGAGACGGTGGAGCAGGAAGTCGAAGTCATCGAGCACCATCTCCGGCCCGAAACGTTGCGCGTGTTTTCCCGGCTGGTGCGCTTCTGGCGCACTCAGCCCAAGCAGCTTCAGGCCTTTCTGCGACACAGAAAGTCCTGAGGTGCCGTCGCGACGCTTAGGGCCAGCCGGTCCTCGACGATCACGCTGTCAGTGCTACATCCATGCCCCTGGGTGGCGCTAGCTTCCGACCATTCGGTGAGCCTTTGTTTCAAACACTTGCAGCGCGCCTCAAGCTGCGTCCAGGCCAGGGCAAAATCCCGGATGGGATCAGTTGCTTGACGTAGCGCCGCCTGGTCGGCAGGGTCAAAGTAGATTTGCGCGATGGATTCTGCTTCGGGCACAGGCTCCAAACGCATGATATCCACGCCGATCAGCCCGCCGCGGCTCAAGGCTATCCAGGCTTCACCTTCCTCATAGGACAGACTGAGATCCAATCCCTCTGTATCCTGTAGTTCACTCTGCCACACGGGGCCGGAGGGCGTCTCTCTCAGGAGAATTCCATCAGGTGAAAGACGACTCCACTGTGCAAGGATTCGACGTAACACCGCGCGCACCTCATTGCGCGCTTCAGCTCGCCGTCTGCTCGTGCGGACACAAATCAGCACGAACCGGCCTGGCGGAGGCAGGTCGGGACATTCGGGCCAATACCAAATCGCGTCACACATGCGCACCTCCACACACCGGAGACGCCGGTGAGCCTTCCCACCGCGTCCCTGCGGGCAGGGTCTCACCTTTGGCGACCAGGGTGAGGGGACCGAGGCAGGCACCCTCGCCCACGGCTGCGTCGTAGAGAATCGTGCTGCGAGCACCGACGGTAACTCGCGGTCCAATGTCCACGCGCCCGATCTTCATGACGCGGTCCTCGAACAGGTGCGTTTGGGGGCCGCACCACGCATTTAGTTCCGCTTCGTCACCGATATGGACACAGTCAAACTCCGTGAGGTCCGTGGTGTTCATGAAGACTCCGCGGCCAATGTGCGCGCCGAGCAGACGTAACGCCCACGGCAGCATCGGGGTGCCGCGGAGCATGTTCAGCGCGTTGGGCACGGCCAACGATTCATAAAGGTTTGTGACGGCCTCGCTAAGCCAGACGAAGGGCGTCCACATGGGTGCCGCGCGCGGCTGATAACGCCCGACCAGAATCCATTTCAGCGCGGCAACGAAGAGGAAGGAACCAATCCCATACGCGCAACCGGCCGTCGCCAGAGCCAGCGCCACTTGCAGGCCCCAACCTTGCTCGGCCGCCAGCGGCACGACGAGGATGACCAACAGGTAGCCGGTCGCGATCACCGCGGCCAGCGGCAGGACCAGGCGCAGCGCCTCGATGAATCCACGGCCCAGGCGGCGCATTAGAGCGGGGCGAAACGTGAGCGATTCGGGGAAGCCGGTGAGTTGTTCACGGGCAGGCAGCAGCAGCGGCGGGGAGCCCACCCAAGTCTGGCCGGACTTGAGCTGCTCATTTGCCGGGGCACGCGATTGTACGCCGATCAGCACGTCATCCGGCAAGGTTGAGCCATCGGGCACATACGCACCGTTGCCCACAAAGGAGCGGTTTCCGACCCGGGTAGGCTTGAGCACCATCCAGCCGTCGCGCTGCTCCTCGTCCCCGAGCATGACGCCATCCGCGATGAAGCAGTCGTCGCCCAACGTCAGCAACTCCGGCACCAAGCCCTCGGCGGTGGAAACCTCGGCGTGACGGCCAACCTTCACCCCCAGTGCGCGGAGCCAGATCGGCGCGTACACCGAAGCATATAATCCGTGGAGCGAGCGCAAGCTGTTGTCGAGGATCATGTTGACTGTCTTCTTGCGCCAGAAGGCGAGGCTGTAGATGGAGAACCGCCCGGCGGTTTGCCGCGGTAAACCCCACCGAAGCAGCCCGGCGGCGAGCGCCATCGTGAGGGCCACTAGCAACGCGCTGGCGGGAATCGCTAGCAGGAAGAACACCCAAAAGCCCACCAACGGGTGCAGCTCCGCGTCGAACACACTCCAGGTGCGCATGTCCAGCCAGTCGATCAGCATGAAGGCCGGGAAGGTCGGCAGAAAGAACAGCGCTGACACCAGGATCGCCGTCAGTGCGAAAAGCATGGCCCGGGCCCAATACCGAATGGGGCCAATGGTAGGGTGCGGCGGCAGCGGCTCGCGGCGTTGGTTCGACCGTAGGGCCGGGGCGCCGTCCCAGGTCTCACCGTCCGGGATCGCGCGGCCTGCGGCGAGAGCAGATAGTCCGCACAGCTTGGCTTCCCGGCCGATCACGGTATCGTTCTCCAGCACGGAGTAGGAATCCACCACCGCGCCCTGCATAACGTGGACCGGCCCCACATGCAGCAGCCCGCCTTCAACCCGCGCGTTTTCGATGTTCACGTACGCGCCGATGCAGGCGCCGTCATCGATCCTCAGCAATCCCGGCGCACTAATCGTGACGGTATCAATCATGACGTTCCGCCCGATCCGGGCACCCAAGGCGCGCAGATAGAGCGGCATCCAAGGCGTCGCCGCCAGCAGATACAAATCGGGCATTTCTTGAAATCGGCAGCCAAGCCACCAGCGGAAATAGGTGACACCCCACAACGGATACCGGCCCGGCTGCAACCGGCCGGCGATAACCCTCTTTCCAAGGACGGCAACCGCGAAGTTCAGCGCTTGGGCCGCGGTGAACGTCGCCAGGGCATAGGTGACCGCCAGCGGAATGCTGTCCCCTTCATCGCCCGTGAAATAGTGATAGACGAAGAAAGGCGCGAGCCAGTCGGCCATGTGCAGCACGATGAAGAAGGGGATGACGGCGCCTTGGCAGATCCCGCAGAGCGCCCGCCGGCTGGGCGGAATTCGGACGCGTGGCTGGCTTGCGCCTTGTGCCGGTTGCTTTCGGCTGCGCGCCATCGCCTGGGCGATGGCAGCCAGGCGCCGCTCCCGGTAAACGGCCTGGACGCTCAAGGTGGCATAGCGCTGGTCTGAACGCAGATGCGAGACCAGCCGTGCCGCCAGCAACGAATGGCCGCCGAGGTCGTCGAAGAAGTCAGACTCGCATCTAAACGCGCGGCCGGGAAAGAGCTTCCTGATTGCTGCGAACAGCGCAGCCTCGTCTTCGTCGCGCGGTTCGGCCTGCTGGCCGTCGTTTCTCTCGCTGACTGCCAACGGAACTGCGCGCAGCGACTTAAGATCGACTTTGCCGGAAGTCAGGCGCGGCAGGGCGGCCACGACTTCGAAATGAGCCGGCACCATATAGCTCGGCAGACGCCGGGCTAGTGCCTGGCGAAGAGCGGAGGCTTCGATCGGGCCATTCCCGCCCGGGACAATAAAGGCGACGACCTCCTCAGTTTCGCCGAGCGGTCGCACCAGTGCCGCAGCGGCGGCCACGCCGGATTGCGCGGCCAGCGCGGCGTTTATTTCCTCCAGCTCGACCCGAAAGCCGCGAATCTTTACCTGGTTATCGGCGCGGCCCAAACAATAGACTGGGCCTCCCGGGTCGATCTTCGCGAGGTCGCCGGTGAGATACATGCGCTGCTCGGCGTCGCTCGCGGCCAATGGATTGGGAACGAATCGCTCCGCCGTCAGTTCAGGATTGCCCAGGTAGCCTTGCGCCAAACCCGGTCCGAAGATGCAGAGCTCGCCGGTCTGGCCCGCCGACAGGGGCCGTCGCTGAGGATCCACCACAAGCAAGCCGCAATTGGGCAGCGGCATTCCGATACTCAGGGGCACACCCGGTTTGAGCTCGGCGGCGCTGGCTGAAACGGACGCTTCGGTCGGCCCGTAGGTATTAAAGAGTTTGCGGCCCGGTCGGGCCAGGCGTGTGGCCAACCCCGCCGGGCAAGCCTCGCCGCCGAGGTTGATGAGCCGGACTGTCGGCAAAGGATCATCCACCAACCCCATCATGGTGGGCACGGCATGCAGGACAGTGATTTGCTCCTGCGTTAACGTCCGGGCCAGCAACTCCGGATCATTGGCCACGCCGGCCGGAGCGATCCAAAGCGTGGCCCCCACCAGGTAGGAAATCCAGGTCTCCTCGAACGACATATCGAACGCGACCGAGAATCCCTGGAAGACTTTGTCCTCTTCCCGCACGCCGAGAAGCTCGTTCTCGCTGCGGATGAAATGGCAGATGCCGCGTTGAGGGATCACGATGCCTTTGGGCTGCCCGGTGGAGCCGGAAGTATAGATAACGTAAGCCGGATCGGTCGGCCCAGGCGCGCGCATATCAGAAACCTCCTGTCCAGCAATGCGAATATCCTGTGGTGACGGACCGCGAACCGGGGACGGCTCGCGGTCCGATACCGCTGCAGAGCCGTGCGGCCCCCCCCTGGCAAGCAGGTCCTCGACTGCCAGAACTGGCACAGGCAGCTTCGCCAAGCGGGGCAAGCATTCCCGGCAGCTAACCAAGGCAACAGCTTTGGCGTCGTGCAGGCAGGTCTGAACACGATCCAGCGGCGTATCCGCATCGAATGGGAGCCAGGCCGCGCCGCTGTTTGTGATCCCCGCCTGTGCGATCAGCAGGTCCGCACCCCGGGGAAGAAGGAGGCCCACAATGGTCCCGGGAGTCGCTCCGTGATTACGCAACGCTGCGCCGATCACTTGCCCAGCGCGGTCCAACTCCTCGTAGCTGACCACCCGCTCCCCCCAGATCAGCGCCGCGTGTTTCGGCACGCGGGCAGCCGTGGCAGAAAGAATGTCCACCAGGCATTCGTCCCGGAGCAAATCAGGCCGGTGGGGACCACGCAGGACTACCGGTTGCTCTGGAGGGGAAACGGACACGCGACTTATCTTACTCTGCAACCAGCGGTATTATGATTCGTGCTTTTTGAGGTGGTGCCCGCGACAGGACTTGAACCTGTATCCGGTTAAGGACTAGAACCTGAATCTAGCGCGTCTGCCAATTCCGCCACGCGGGCAATGGTGCTACACGGCTGCTTGCCTTATGACACCAACGGTTATTATTATGCCTCGGTAGCTGCAAAGGGCAAGCACATTCATGTTCCGATCCCCACCTACTGAGGAATCCGCAGCATACACTACACCCAAAGCTGCCGAGGCTGGGGGGGGCCGTCAGAGCTTGATGAAGTTGGCCGCTTGGGCCACGTCTTTGTCGCCGCGGCCGGAGAGATTGATAATGATAACTCGGTCTTTGGCCAGAGTGGGGGCGCGGCGCATCACTTCGGCAACCGCGTGCGCGCTTTCCAGTGCGGGGATGATGCCTTCCAGGCGGGCGAGTTCCTGGAACGCTTTGAGTGCCTGGTCGTCGGTGGCGTAGGTGTATTCAACGCGTTTCAGGTCGCGCAGCCAGGCGTGCTCCGGCCCGACGGCCGCGTAGTCCAGGCCCGCCGACACGCTGTGCGTGAGCTGGACCTGGCCAAACTCGTCCTGCAACAGGAACGAGCGTGTGCCTTGCAAGACGCCGATCGAGCCGCCCTGAAATCGCGCCGCGTGCTTGCCTGCGGCAATGCCTTCCCCGCCCGCTTCCACGCCGACCATGTTCACGGACTCATCCTGGAGGAACGGATAGAAGAGCCCCATCGCATTGGAGCCGCCGCCGACGCACGCGACGAGCAGGTCGGGCAGCCGCCCTTCCTTCTCCAGGATCTGCCGCCGGGCTTCGTCGCCGATGACGCGCTGGAAATTGCGGACCATGAGCGGGTAGGGATGTGCTCCATAGACCGTGCCGAGGATGTAGTGGGTCGTGCGCACGTTAGTGACCCAGTCGCGCATTGCCTCGTTGATCGCCTCTTTCAGGGTCTGCTGGCCGGCTTTGACCGGCACCACCTCGGCGCCGAGCATCTTCATGCGTAGAACGTTAAGCGCTTGCCGTTCGCAATCCACCGCGCCCATATAGACCACGCATTTCAGCCCGAACATCGCAGCGACGGTGGCCGTGGCAACGCCGTGCTGCCCCGCGCCGGTCTCGGCGATGATCCGCGACTTGCCCATCCGCCGGGCGAGCAGGATCTGGCCGATACAGTTGTTAATCTTGTGCGCCCCCGTGTGGAGCAGGTCTTCGCGCTTGAGATAGACCTTCGCTCCGCCCAACTCCCGGGTGAGGCGTTCCGCGAAGTAGAGCGGCGTGGGCCGGCCGCAGAAGTCTTTCAGGTAATACTCGAACTCGCGCTGGAACTCAGGGTCCTGCTGCGCGCGGAGATACTCAGTCTCCAGCTCTTGCAACGGGTGCATCAACGTCTCCGGCACATAACGGCCGCCATACGGGCCGAAATGGCCGCGCGCATCAGGCATCGGGTCGCTGGCAATAGAACTCATAGTCGGAAGAGTAGCGGTTCAGGGCAGGCTTCGTCGAGTTCCGGCTTGTGCAGCGGAGCGCAGCCCCGAGACTCAAGTGTTCTTCACGAACACCTTCCCCGGCAACTGGCGGATCAGCCGCTTCATCTCCAGGCTGAGCAGTGCGACCGACACGGTGGAACTGGGCAGGCCGAGCTTGCGGATCACATCGTCAATACCAACCTCTTCATGGTCCAGCGCGTCATAGACCTTCTGCTCGTTCTCGCTTAGCTCCAGCGCGGGCAGGCCGCCGGTTTGGCCGGCGGACGGCGAACGGTTGCTGGCCGGGAAGAGGTACTCGAACTCGCTGAGGATGTCCTCGACGCTTTCGCAGAGCTTGGCGCCTTTCTTGATAAGGTCGTGGCAGCCTTTGCTGCGCGGAGAGTCAATGCGTCCGGGCACGGCGAAGACCTGGCGGCCATATTCGTTGGCGAAGTTGGCGGTGATGAGCGCGCCGCTGGTAAGGTTGGCTTCGACCACCACCGTGCCGAGGGTCATGCCGGCGACGATGCGGTTGCGGATGGGGAAGGACTGCTTATCGGGGGGTCGGTTGAAGGGGAATTGGGTGATCAGGGCTCCGTTGGCGGCAATCTGTTCGAACAGCCTGGCGTTCTCCGGCGGGGTTACCTGGTTGATGCCCGTGCCGAGCACGGCGATGGTGCGGCCCTTCGCACTCAACGCGCCTTGATGGGCAGCGGTGTCGATGCCGCGCGCGCCGCCGCTGACGACCGTGACACCCAGGTAGGCGAGTTGGTAGGCCAGCTTGCGGGCAACTTCGAGGCCGTAATACGTGGTCATGCGCGAGCCGACCATAGCGACTGCATTCTTGTCCTTTGGGCTCAAGTCGCCTTTGACGTAGAGGACAATCGGCGGGTCGTAGATCTGCCGCAGCGACTCCGGGTATTCGGGGTCGTCTTGTATCACAATGCGGCAGCCGAACTCCGTGATGCGCTTCAACTCCGCGCCCAGGTTCGTGTTCTTCTCCCACGCCGCGATGGCCTCAGCGGTTTCTTCACCGATGCCGCGCACCTGGAGCAACTGGGACCTGGAAGCCTGCAGGATGCTCGGCGCGTCGCCGAAGTGTTCGAGCAGTTGCCGCACGCGGACCGGGCCGACGTGCTCAACCAGATTCAGGGCCACCAACGCTTCGCGAGGCTCCATGCAGGACGGATAGCGGGTTTAGCAACGGCCCGCAAGCCATAACCTAAGGCGTAATTGTTGCGGGAGAGTCCGGATTGGGGGGCGGCCGGTTTATGCGGAACGAATGCGTGGGTTTCCCGATCAGACCGGAATGGCGCGTAGATAAGCCGTAAAACGCTCAGCGGTAGTCACTTGCAGATCGGCCTCGAGTTTCAGCGCTGGGGCCGCCTTCCCCGACCCAGCGGCTCATGCCCAGTTTGAAACCGCTCCGCCCCGCACACCCTTCGGATTTCTGATTTCGGATTTCCTTCGGGTTTCGGTTTTCGAGCTTCGGATTTGAGCGCTGCTCGCTGGGAACGGGAGAGCTTTAGCGCAGCCCTGACCATACACGGGTGTGTCTGCGCACTTCTCCCGAGGTATTCTCGTTCGCTCCAAGTTTATGTTAAATGGTTGGGCAGATTCTTGCGCTTATGGCTAAATCAGGCGGTGCGGCAGCGAATCAAATACCCACTGGCTGATTTACGCAGAAGCCGGAACATCCGTGTTCTGTGGCTGCTCGCGGTAGTGGGGCTGGTTGTGGCCGGGTGGATTTGGTGGCATCCCGGCAGGCCCGCCGCACCAGTGCCAAAACCACCGGTTGTCCCGCCCCCGCCGCCGACTCAGGTCGTGGTCCAGCCCAAACCGGCCGAGCCAGAAGTGCCACCAGAGGCACCGCCGCCGGTTGTGCCGATACCCCCGCCACGCCTAATCACAAAGACCAACGTCGAACCGGTGCCGCCCGTCGGCTTCGCGCGCCCGGTCCAGAACGTGTTCGAAGCGCAACTAGCCCTGGCGCGCCTCGGCATTTCCTCCGGCTCGCTTGATGGGGTCATCGGTTCGCAGACTCGATCCGCTCTGCGCGCCTTCCAGCAGAAGGAACATCTGCCAGTAACGGGTGAACTGGACGCAGCCACCAAGGAGCGGCTGCTCCGCGCCGCTACCCCTTATACCACGTACACCGTCACCACCAACGACTTGGCGCGACTGCAACCGCTCAGTTCCACTTGGCTCGGCAAATCCCAGCAAACGGCGCTCGATTATGAGAACATCCTCGAGTTGGTCGCCGAGAAAAGCCACTCCCACCCGAACCTCATCCGCCGGCTCAACTCGTCCATCGTGTGGACGAATGTTGCTGCAGGGACAAACTTGAAGGTGCCAGATGTCGCGTACGCCGACGCCGGCGGCAAAGCTGCCTTCGCCACCATTAGCCTGAGCGGCAAAGTCCTCGAAGCCTTTGACGCGAACACAAACCTGCTCGCGCACTTCCCGTGCAGCATCGCGCAGCGGGTCGAGAAGCGGCCCATAGGGGAACTGCATGTCGCCGCCATCGCCCCGAACCCGAACTACACCTTCGACCCGGATGTGTTCCCGGAATCGGCCGAGGCGCGGCAGTTGAAAACGAAGCTGATCCTTCCGCCCGGGCCAAACAACCCCGTCGGCGTCGCGTGGATCAGCCTGGACAAACCGGGCTACGGGATCCACGGCACGCCCAGCCCGGAACAAGTGGGCCGGACGGAATCGCACGGCTGCTTCCGGCTGGCCAACTGGAATGCCGAGTACTTGATCAAACTGGCCTGGGTGGGAATGCCGGTCTATGTGGAACCGTGAGGAAGGCTGAGCGCGAAGCCATTCTCATTATCCTAAGAAGAGCAGTTCAACCACAGATGAACACAGATGGACACGGATTTGCAGCGTATTGCCGAGGAGACTCGCCTCACCCGCAAGGTAAACGCCTTGGCCGGTGTCTGCATCAGTGTTTATCTGTGTCTATCGGTGGTTTCATTGTTTCAACTGCCGGTTTTAGGATTATGGACGAGATGGGGACACCGGGTGAGGTGACCCGATGGCACGGCGGGGCCTCTGGACGGGACTGCGTCTGGAGCAGATCAGCCGCCAATTGGGCCGTCTGGGCCGCTCGGTCTGTCCCAAAACCGTTCGGCGTTTGCTCGCTGAGATGGACTACGCCTTGCGCGCCAATCGCAAGAGTCTCTCGGGCAATCAAAGCCTGGAACGTGATCGTCAGTTCCGTTACCTCTCGGCCCGGCGCCAAGAGTTCATCCGCCAAGGGCTGCCGATTATCAGTGTGGACACCAAGAAGAAGGAAATGGTGGGACCTTTCAAGAATGCCGGTCTGGTCTGGAGCCGGGAGGCAATTCTGGTCAACGACCACGATTTTCGCTCCCAGGCATTCCCCGCGGCCTTCATGATGTCATTGCCAATCGCGGCTTAGCTTTGATTGGCACTTCGCACGACACCTCAGACTTTGCCATCGACGCGATCGTTGACCTGTGGCGTCGTGAGGGGCGACGGCGTTACGGGCAAGCCTCCAAGTTGCTGATCCTGGCCGATAGCGGCGGCAGCAACGGAGGCAGATGTCGGCTCTGGAAATGCGCGCTCCAGGAAAAGCTTGCTGACCGCTTTGGCCGTAACGGTCTGTCACTACCCCACCGGCGCCTCCAAGTGGAATCCGATTGAGCACCGCCTCTTCCGTGAGATCAGTAAGCACTGGGCTGGCCAACCGCTGGTCGATTACCCCACCATCGTCCGCCTCATTGCTGAAACCACAACCAAAACCGGGCTGCGAATCAACTGCGGCTTAAGCCCTGACTTCTACCCCACGCAAATCAAAGTCTCGGATGCCCTGATGGCCGAGTTGGACCTTCTCAAGCACCCGATTCTGCCCCACTGGAACTACACGCTCTTGCCGAGGATAAACCGGAATTAGTTTTTGATAAGAACGGATGACTCTTTCATGGGCAAGGGCTTCTCAGTGTGGTCGTGCTGAACTGGAAACCACCAGGCAGAACGGCGATGAACAGTTATTCGACAGGGTCGATTCGTGGCGTGGCGGGCGGCTGCCTCGGCATCTCCCTGCGCGGCCTCGTCCAGCACATCCGCTTAGCGCACATTCCAGCCGAGCACGCGGAGTGCGGGTTCCTGGCCTTCCAGCTCGGCCTTGGGAACGATGGCTTTCACGGTGCGCGACTCGCCGGGGAGCAGGCTGAAATAGTTCTCCTCCCAATAGCAGGGGCCGGCTTCGCGCCCGCCCGGGCCTTTGGTGACCGCCAGTTGCAACAGGAACGCCAGGTTGGGGCTGGGATTCTTGAGGGTGGCCGAGACCCATTCCTCGTCACCATGGGTTTCATGGGTGGACTTGGTTTCGAGGGTCACCTGCGGCAGCGTATTCAGGAGGGTGAAATCGGCGGATGACTTGGGCTTGGCAATGAAGGCGCCAAACTCGGGGCCGGAGGGGCCGGGGACGTCGCGCGTGGTGGAGAGCCAGTAGAGATTCTGCGAGCGCAAGACGCCGGCCTCGTCGCGCAGTTCGAGTTTGACGAAGAAGGTCTTGGTGAGCCCTTCCGGCCAGTCGAGCTTGAAGGCCAGAGTCTTGCCGTCGGGGCCGACATCCACGGTGGCCTTCTTCGTCAGCTTGGGAGTTAGATCAAAGTTATAGAGGGTGGCAGAGACTGCGAGTTTGCTGAAAGGCTCATAAAAGCTATTGATGACGTAGATGCCGTCGTCGTCGTAGGCATACTGAACATGCAGCGGCTCGCAGGCTTTCTTGGCGCCGAAATAGGCGCCGGTGGGGCGCAGGAACCAGTCAATGTATGCCCAAGTGGTGGCGGCCGGCCAGGCGGCGTCGTATTTCCAGGTCGTGATGCCGGTGGCGGAGTATTTGTTGCGTCCGTAGGCCTCATACATGCCCCGGGCGCTGTTGTAATTCATCGCGTAGGCCTTGTTGCAGAAATCGTCAATATCCTTGGGCGCGCCATAGCCACGAGCCATCGCGCGCTTGACCTCCGTGAAGTACTGAGCGCCTTGCGTCACTGTGTGGAATGACCAGTCCTCGGTTTGCATCGGAGGCCAGAGCTGGGCCTCGGGCATCATCTGGCGCAGGCTGTCGCGGACGACGGTGATGCCGCCGATACCGCCCGACTGCGCGAATCCCCATGCGCCGTCATTCTTGCGCAGGTAATAGTGGGAGGGGACGGCATAGGTCCACAGCTCGAGGGTGCCAGTGCGCGTGCCGCCGGTTCGCTTGCGCTCGGAAACCGAGAAGGCGCCTGAATGCGGCTGGTAGGTGCGGTGGACGCGGAGCCGCTCAATCATCTCCAGGTAAGCCTTGGTGAGTGACGCCGTAGGGAAGGTTTCATCGTGGCCGAGGAAATGGGCGAGGCTGGGGTGGTTGCGGATGCGCAGCATCATGTCCTCGATGCAGGAGACGGCCAGGGCTTCGTCGGGAATGTTCCGGCCGAAGATCTGCTGGGTGACCATCACGCCGAGCTCGTCGCAGCGGTCATAGAAGTTCTCGGTCTCACGAATGGAGAATCCCTCCGAGCGCAGCATGTTGAGGCTGGCGTCGCGGGCATAACGAACCAGCGCAGTATAACGGCGGTCGGTGAGGTTCAGCATCATGTCGCTGGTCATCCACGCGCCGCCGCGGATCAGGACGTCATGGCCGTTAACCCGGTATCGGCGCCAGTCTTCGTCGTTGATGACGGTGTCAATCTGGCGGATGCCGAAGCGGACGGGTTGGGCGTCCGAGACCTGCTTTTCCACCAGGAATCGCAGGTCGAGGTTGTAGAGTTCCTGCTTGCCGAGCGGGTTGGGCCACCAGACGCGCGGGTTGCGGAGGTTCAACTGCGGAAAAGTGTCCGGTCGAAAGAACACCTCCTTCGACTCATGTGGTTTGAGGGCGACGCTCTGCGAGAACTCGATGGACTCGATCTTGCCGGTCAGCTCGCCGTTCACGGGCTGGTCGGTGTGGTTCGTGACAAATGCCGAGACGGTCAATGCCGCCTTGTCCAGCGCCGGGACTTCAAGGCGGGGCTCGACGTAGGCGTTGCGCAGCGCGACGGGGCCCTGCACGCGCAGAAACACGTCCGCCCACAGGCCCATGTTACGGTCGGGCGGCTGGGGGTTGTGGTCGTCCCACCCAGTCACCGCCTCGATTTGTTTGGTTCCGCTGGGCAGGTTTGTGAGCAGGCCGGAGGGGATGACCTGGACGGCCAGCACGTTCTTGGCGTCGTAGTTCAGCTTGCTGGAGACGTCGAACTCGAACCGCCGGAACATGCCCCGCACCGTCTCGCTGTCAGCGATGAGGCTGCCGTTGAGCCAGACATTGGCCTTGTAGCTGATGCCATCCAAATGCAGCGTCACCACGCTGCCCTTGGTAGCGCTGGGCACGGAGAACTCCAGGCGGTACCACCAGGGGTCGCGAAACGGGCTGCCTTCTTTCATCACGAGCCAGTTGCCATCCAGGTAGCCCGGAATGGACTTCAAGTTGGTCCCGTAGTAGGGATCGGGATAGACCTTGTTGTCCACCAACACCGCCAGCACGGTCTTCGGAACGCTGGTGGGATACCAGCCGGCGGTCGTGAAGGAGGCGGTAGAAATCTGGTCGCCTGGCGCCGGGGCCTTGGCTGAGGACTGAACGGTCCAGCCGTCGCGCAGCGGGAGCAGGCGGACGGGACTGCCGGGCGAAGTGACGACTTGTGCGAGCGCTGCGACCGCCGTTCCGAGGAGCAATCCTGCGGTCAGCGCCAGGCGTGTATAACGCATTATGGTGTCTGTTGTGGAAGCTTAGTAAACGCGGGTACTGCGGTCCTGCATCCAGTAAACGTCTTTGCTGTTGGGTTGAGAGACGTTCAGCGGCAGGTTGAGATTAAATGGCGGGTAGGTTCGACTATCCTGCCATTTGTGGATCTCGGCATGGCCGTCGGCGAAGGCGAAGGCGGCGGACTGGCCGTGATATACTACACGCGGGTTAGTGTATTACTTGCGTTGTGGGGAACAGTTGGAAATTCCAAGTTAGCAACGAGGCGAGGGCGGCCGCGTGGTTGTGATGGGCCAAGGCGGTGGTCTGGAGGATGGCGTTTTTCATCGTCGCGA
>CAIWJG010000180.1 GCA_903912925.1 uncultured Verrucomicrobia subdivision 3 bacterium
CACACACGACGGGTGCTACCGCCACGATCCGTTCGGCCCCAGGCCTGCTCTAAAGTCCGACCAGTTGAGGGAAGATCATGTTCTGCGGCCCTGAAATCCGAAGACCGAAGGCCGAAATCCGTAATCAGAAATCCGCAGGGCGGGCGGGCGGCTGGACCTTTTCGGTTTTCGGGCTGCGGATTTCCTTCGGCTTTCGGCTTTCGGTGCTCGGGTTTGGAATGGCCCGGACCGACTTTAGAGCAGCCCTGCCCGCCCAGTCGCCTCCCCGCTGCCCAGCTTGCACAATGTCTGCTGTTGTGCTATGTAAAAACATGGCCCGGCGTAGCGTGGTGGCGGTCTGTCAAAGTTGCCGCGCAGCGCGGGTCTGACAACACAGTCGAAGAATCTAATAGTATGAAACCAGTGCGCCAGAGCCCCCTCAAGGTTCACGGATGTCGCGGTTGCCCCTGCCGCACGCCCTCCGGCCGTTGCCTCGATACGAGGATCAAGAGTGGCCGATGCGGTGATTGGGTGTGGTATGTGTCGGGCAATAAGCAGTTGCGACACCTCTATGTCAAACCCCGGGATCCGCGAACTCCCAGGCAACTGGCCGAGCGAGCCCGGTTCAGCGCCGCCTCGAAGCATTACCGCGATTCGCTGACCCAGGATCAGCGGAATGCACTCATCGCCGCAGGCGCGAAGTTCCAGAGCCGACCACGCCTGGCCCAGTCCGGCCCCCTGACCGGACAGCAGTATGCGATTCGGCTGGAATACGCGGCGGAGGCAGAGGGAAGAATGCCGAAGGCAGAAAGCACGGCAAAAGGGCCGCCAATACAGGGGATTTCGTTACCCACCTCGGAGTTGCCCCGGAGTGTGGCCGGAGGCCCTCCGGACCCGGGCCGTCGGGTCACCGGGCGAGTAACCGGCAGGGAACGCCGCGGGCAGAATGGCGAAGGCAGCCGGCACAGCGTAAGAACCTCCTCAGAAGTGCGGCAAGGGCAGGGGGGTGCGCGTTCCTGCTGGAAACAACCCCGTCGCGCTACCGTGCCGACCTGTTGTGTTCAGGGCTTTCGCAAGCGCGTGGGGATGGCGGGGTTTCGGGGGAGGGGCTTAGGCGTGACGTCCGCACTTATGGAGGTGGGGCGCGCTGGGGACAGTCTGTCGTGGGAAACCACCGACCTCCCGCCGCCTGATCTCCTTGGAATCCTCATAGCCGGGTAGGGGGCTCGCGCCCTTTCTTTGATCTGTACCCGCAATCTGAGCCGACTTGGCGCGGGGAGGGCAGAAACTTCTTTCGACAGCGGGCGGCTTGGGGCATGCTGGGCTCGCCTAAACAAAAGGGTTACATGTCTGCTTACGATCAATTACAGAAGGATCTGAACGCCGCACCAAGGTCGTGGCTGGTGACTGGCGTGGCCGGCTTCATCGGCTCGAACCTGCTGGAAACGCTGCTCCAGCTTAACCAGCGGGTGAATGACAGGAATTTGGTTTTGACGCTACGCGGGCCAGTGAAGTCACGGAATCGAACGGTAAAATCAGGTCCAAGCAAGTGTCGGTCCTCACTATTGACACTTCCGGAGCGTGCTGATAAGGATTCCCCATGAAGAGCAAGCTGCCCATTGAGTCTCCCCAAAACGCTCTACAACCTCCGCTGGTCTTGCCTTTGTGTCAATATTGAGGACTGACACTTGCATTCTCTACAGCGCCAATTCCTGAGGCCGAATATTGTAGGAGACGACG